>JAGAQX010000174.1 GCA_017622535.1 Lachnospiraceae bacterium
CAACAACCTTATCCGGAATGAATAGTTGCAATTGAATACGAATTTATACACACAGTATGTAGTTATATAGAATTGCATGCTGTGTGTTTTATTATAGGAGGTTTGTTGTTTTTTTGTTGCCAGTAAAGGGTGAGTGTGTCAAAAGAAAATGAGTAGAAATGGAATATGTCCATTTAGTGCGGAGTGATGAGGGATGTGTTATAATTTATCATATTAGTGGTTTGATTGGAGGGGGACTTACAGAATGGTTATATATTATTTAATGGTAAAAGCAGTACCGAACTATAATAATCCTGAAAGTGAGAAATTTGGCGGTGCATATATAAATTGTTGGGTGAAAGCTTCAACACAAAAGGATGCAATAAATTGCATTAAGGAATATATTGTTGAAGAAAATTGGACGTTTGTAAATATTGAGGATGTATCTGTGGTAGAAAGAAGTTTATATCTGGATAAACCAGATTCTTTAAAATGTTATGATGACGCTTGCGAATATGGAATATGTGCTACTTTTTATACATGGCCAATTGGTGAATGTGATATTTTTGCTTAAAGTATTGTGAGTTGATGGAGAAAATATGAGTGAAGATAATTAAATGAACAGGAAGGAATCAGGTTTTATAGAAAAGCTGAATGATATAAGAGAATCGAAATTTAGCGTATAGAGGAGGATACAATGAGGTTTTGTAGTATCAATGCTTTTTCAGAAGGCTATCCTATTTTACACATTCCATTTAACTTAAATGATTACACAAAAATACCTATTGGCTTGGCATTGTTCATAATTCAATAGAATACCTTTGTGATATTTGGAATTGGGAGAAGAGTTTTTTTGAGGATGTTTATAACAAGTGTTTAATACATTTAAAAGACCAAGTGTGATATGATTATCTTTTTGATTTAACGATTGATTAGTAAAGAGATTGGCAGTTTAATGATACCAAGAAAATAAAAACATAACTAAGGAGTGCTCATGGATAAAGGATTAAAAATTTTATTAAATTCGTATTGGTGTAGCCGAGGTTGGAAAAATGGACGAATCTCTGAAGATGATTTTATGATTGCAAAAGAAGAAGGGTACATGTTTGACTATCCTGTTGTAATTACACATGATGAACATTTAAAAAATTTACGAGAAGTATTGGAACAAATTACTTTAGAGGAGGTGGCTAATGCTTTTTTGTATAGTTTATCCACAAGAAAACTTGAATATAGGTCGGCGGTAGGTAGTTATTGGTATGCAATTTCAATTCCAGATCATACTTGTAATAGTAATATTTGTGATTTGTGCAATTGGAGTGCATGGAAGAAAGAACCTAGACAGTATGACTTGGATTATGGAGTAAACGTTCTGAATTTTGAACGCTATAAATGGGGTGGAGTAAGACATACACATGCTGACTATGCATTGTTTGATTTGCAAGAGTTTTTGAAATTGCCGGAAGTAAAGCCATCAGAAGAGGATATAATCATCTTGCGTGAAATATTAGAGTGTGTAGAAGAATTAGAACCAAAAAATAAAGCTGGAAAATTACAGAAGCTTATTACAAAGAAGAAAATTTTGAAATCAAACGCACAAGAAGTAGATAATCTTTTGGATATTCTAGGAATATGTGGTGTGCTTTCGTCAAAAAAATATCCGTGCTATGCTGAGCAATTTGTTGATGTTTATCACAGGAATCCTCCTGAATTGACGAATGATAGAGATTATCCGTTGAACAGTTGGAGAGCATGTGATGGAATCAATAAAGAACGCTATAAGATTGTTTTTGGTGAGGCTTACTGATATGCAAGGAGACTACACGATTGAAGATAATAGATGAGTACATAAATCCATGTAGAAGTAAAAACTGTATTTAGCTTTTTGAAAATAAATTATTGTTTATAGTATAATGGTCACATTATTTGTGGTTAATATGTATAGAATGTTCGATATTTCTTGACTGTTTGCGTATACTATAGTATATTATTTATAGATAATCCTCATAGAACGTGAGGTTAAAGAAAGTTCAATAGAAGATTTGGTCGTAGGACGCGACCAAGTAAAATAAAAGAAAAGTTCACTGAGAAGACAACTCCCGGAAACGGGAGTTGTTTTGCATAGGAGAAATATATGGCGAAAAAGAAACGATTTATATTTTTATCGGATGCTTTTTATAGAGCATATCCATCTAGTCAATATCCGGAAATGGAACAAAAACAGAACAGACCGTATATACAGGTTTGTGTAGAGATTGATGGCGTTCAATATGCAATTCCTCTTAGATCTGAAATCAATCATCCGCATGTCTTCTGGACAGATAAAGAGAATCATTGTGGTGTGGATTTTTCGAAAGCGGTTGTGATAAAGGACGAAAGTTATATTGATATGACAAAAGATCCGCATTTACGGCAAAAAGAATTTGATGCATTAAGAGGTAAAGATTATAGGATTCGGATTAAGATGGAAAAATACATAGCATCGTATAAGAAGGCAAAACAAGATATGAATAATGCGGTTAATCAGAAGCTTGTAAAATATTCAACCTTGCAATATTTTGAAAAAGAGATTGGGCTGTAAGAGAGTAGTGGCAACACTTTGGCAACAAAAAAGCAGTAAGCCAAGAAAAATGCAAATAATAGAGATAAAAAGGATAAGAAAATACACTAAAATTAAACAGATAAGTTTAATTATAACAACAACCTTATCCGGAATGAGTAATATAAAAGAATAAGCCATTGGCTTTGAAGTGATGTGCGATACGTTTCACTTCATTGCCAATGGCTTTTATGTTTTATTTACGCCACAGAATCTTGCTTTACTGCAAAATCAATTTGTTGCACAATACCTGCCTGGCCTGTGGACTCATGCAGGTAAAAACCAGTTTGTCTAACCATAGCTTGGGTGTTGTTGTTCGTTCTGTCATTGTGAGAGAACTGTGTTGCGGCAGAACCTAGATAGATTGCGCCGATATCCGCCTGTTGCAAGTCTAGTAGGCGGTCTTGTCCGGATGCGTCCTTTGCCCAAATTTTCAACTTCGAGTAGACGGCATCATTCTCGTCAATCCAACCATTCTTGTCTTCGTCATAAACAGATAAATCTTTAAAACCATTACCAGACTGTGTACCAAAGAGCTCGCTACCATTGTCGATCTGGCCATTTTCATTGGCGTCTAAAGCAAGAAATCCGTTGCCCTTGGCAAGCTGTGAAATCTCGTCCTTTACGCCATCGCTATCGATATCGAAGAACCAGGTCTGGTCACTGATGGTTTCTGGTGCGTTGTCTAGCTGAATCACTAATGGATCAGTCAAAATATACTGTGTTTCAGATGAAATGGCTTCTATCGTCTCTGTGAAGGAACGACTCATTTCCATAGAAATGTTGAAGTCAATGGTGCGACCATCTGATGTTACTACTGAACCAGTGCTGTTGAAGCAAGTGGTTTCTGTTTCGCTGACAGTTATGCTTTCTGTTGTTTGTCTGGTCCAAAATGCTCCTGGCTGGTTACCAGAGCCAGAAATATCCAGAATGGCTTCGGAATCCTGTTCCTTGACGCCTAACAGTCTGTCACGAATGCGATCCATTAATTCTTCAAATCGCTTGATGAATTCCTCCTGAAACTTCTCAAAGGTTGTCTTTACATCATCGATGGCTATATGATTGTTCGCCAAGTTGGTGTACAAATCAGAAGTGGTCGGTGCAAATGCATCCTGAGAGTTTGCGGAGCTTAGGAAGGAGTCATATTGTTCTCTTGCTAAATTGCCACTCGTATTGCTATTGATAGTGCCGTTGTATTCGGCATATCTTGTCATAAATGAGGTGCCAGAGTAGTTCACTGCTCCTGTTCCTAAGTTGGTTGACATTGTTTCTTGTGTCACTTGTGTGCTGTTTGCATAGAATCTTCCAGAGTCCATGCGAATTGTACTTGAATCAATTTTCATGTTCCTCACCCTTTCAAAATGAATTCCAGTCTAACCATTTTGATGTTGCTGCTCATTGTATCCGTAGCGCAGCAACGTGAAAGTGATGAACCTCCATGTTCAAAGTACCAATCTAACCAATATATATTTCGGAATAAAAAGCTATTTTCTGAATGTTTGGTTCGAAAAAGAAATGAGACGGGGGTGTTGTTTGAAATGATTGCTATGAGTTTGTGTGTTCTGTAACATAAAATATGGTAGAGTTTCCCTGTTTTCTGTGATACAATAGGAACAGTGAGTGTCTGTACTGCATACCATTTTGTAGATACGGCAAGTTCATATTATAAAGGAGGAGAAGAATGTATTCCATTACTTTGACGAAGTTTATTGAAAAGCTTAATTTGGTGAATCATTTGCCAGAGATTGATACGGATAAGATTATGATTACTGATCCCGATATTAATCGTCCGGCAGTTCAGCTTTCAGGATTTTTTGAGCACTTTGATGCGAATCGAATTCAGATTTGTGGTAATGTGGAGCATGCTTATATTACCAGCATGCATGATAAGGATGAGAGTGCTAAGATTTTTGATAAATTGTTCCAGCATAAGTTTCCATGCTTGGTATTTTGTAGAGGATTAGAGCCTCAGGATTTCATTTTAGAGGCGGCAAGAAAGCATGGTGTTCCGGTTTTGACATCGGAAGCGACCACCTCTGCATTTGTGCATGAGACGGTACGTTGGTTGCATGTGGAGCTTGCACCACGCATTTCCATTCATGCAGTATTGGTAGATGTGTATGGTGTTGGTGTTTTGATTACTGGTGAAAGTGGTATTGGTAAATCGGAAGCAGCATTAGAATTGATTAAACGTGGTCATCGTTTAGTTTCGGATGATGTGGTTGAGATTAAGAAGGTTTCGGATGATACGTTGGTTGGTACCGCGCCGGATATTACAAGACATTTTATTGAATTGCGTGGTATTGGTATTATCGATGTGAAGGCATTATTTGGTTTTGAATGTGTTAAGATGACACAGTCCATCGATTTGGTTATTAATTTGGAGGAATGGGACAAAGAGAATAATTACGACCGACTAGGATTAGAAGATCAGTACACAGAGTTCTTAGGCAATAAGGTAGTAGTTCACAACATCCCGATTCGTCCGGGACGGAACCTTGCTATTATTGTAGAGTCGGCAGCGGTTAACCATCGCCAGAAGGAAATGGGATATAATGCAGCCCAAGAGTTATACAATCGTGTTACCAGTAATATGAACAAGGGAAAATGATTGTATATTTTGACAGGATGATAGAATAAGAAGGTCAAAAGGTATGTAGAATGCTGAGAAAAGATGCGATGTAAAGTGATTGTCGCATGGAATATATTTATAAGGAGGATATTATGAAGAAGTATGTATTTGGTGTAGATATTGGAGGAACAACTGTGAAGATGGGTTTCTTTACAGTAGAAGGAGAATTGTTAGACAAATGGGAAATTACAACCCGTAAGGATGAGGGTGGTCGTTTCATTTTACCAGATGTGGTGGCTTCTATAGAGTCTAAGTTAGAGGAAAAGAGCGTTAGTAAGGAAGAGGTCGCAGGTGTAGGTATCGGTGTACCTGGTCCGGTACGAGATGATGGAACAGTTCTTCGTTGTGTCAATCTTGGATGGGGTGTGTTCAATGTGGAAGAGGAAGTGGAGAAATTGTTGGGACTTCCTGCTAAGGCTGGTAATGATGCAAATATGGCTTCGCTTGGAGAAATGTGGCAAGGTGGCGGTAAAGGCTTTTCTTCCATCGTAATGGTAACTTTAGGAACTGGTGTTGGTGGTGGAATTATCATCAATGGCAAGATGTTATATGGTATCAATGGTGCAGGTGGAGAGATTGGTCATATCTGTGTAGATGATGACGAAACAGAAACTTGCGGTTGTGGCAAGAAGGGTTGTTTGGAGCAGTACACTTCTGCAACAGGAATTACAAGAATGGCAGAGCGTGCATTGAACAATACTGATCGTCCATCAAAGCTTCGTAGTGTTCAGTATATTTCTGCAAAAGAGATATTTGATGCGGCGAAAGAGGGCGACGATTTAGCACTTGAATTGGTTGAGGCTCATGGAAAGACATTGGGAAAAGCATTAGCAACAGTTGCGTGTGTTTGTGACCCAGAAGCATTTGTAATCGGCGGTGGAGTATCTCGTGCTGGAGATATTCTGATTACAACAACAGCAAAGTATTATCAGCAGTATGTATTCCATGCTTGCAAGAATACAAAGTTTGTTTTGGCAACCTTGGGTAATGATGCAGGAATCTACGGATGTGCCCAGGCAATCCTTACCAAGTAGAAACGCTGTTTCTACTCGGTAAGAAGAAGTGTGCGCAGCTCGCAGTAAGGAAGATAGTCCTTCGGACTTTGCTCGCGCGCGAAAAGTTCGCAAGCGAACTTTTATTTTATAGGTATATTGAATTTTTATAGTTGTGAAACTTTATTCATTGGTAAAAAAGACGAAAGGGGAGAGGTTCTCCCCTTTTTTTTCGTGACTTCTTATATTGATTTTAAATAAATATTTAGCATATAATATGAAAAAATGGGTTGTTGCGGGCATTTTCAAAATTTGCATGTAATGACTTGAAAACAAAGATGATTGGTTGGTAGAGTATGAATCAGAATTTAGTAAATGAATTATACCGAATTGTTGGAGAACAGAATGTACAGATAGAAGAACCGATGAGTAACCATACAACTTTTCGTATTGGAGGTCCGGCGCAGTATTTTGTAACACCGCAGAGTACAGAGGAACTTGGCCAGGTAGTTTTACTCTGTAATGCAGAGAAGATGCCGTATTTTGTGATTGGTCATGGAAGCAACCTATTGGTCAGTGACAAGGGAATGCGTTGTGTAGTAATTCAGCTATATAAGAATTTTGAACAGTTCCGAATTGAGGGTGACCGGGTTTATGCACAGGCGGGAGTAATGCTTTGTAAGCTTGGTCAAGCAACAAAAGAAGCCTCTCTCACAGGATTTGAGTTTGCAGCGGGTATTCCGGGAACCTTAGGTGGTGCAGTTATGATGAATGCAGGTGCTTATGGTGGTGAGATGAAGGATATAGTAGAGTATGTGCAGTTGATGGATCGAGATGGTAATTTGATAGAGAAATCCTGCGATGAGATGGATTTTTCGTATAGACATAGTATTGTGGAAAATGGTGATTACATCGTCATTGGAGCAACTTTGAAATTAGAACCAGGAAATCAAGCTGCAATTGCTGCACGTATGGAGGAGTTGGCCATTGCTAGAAAGACAAAGCAACCATTGGAATTCCCAAGTGCTGGATCTACATTTAAGCGACCAGAGGGATATTTTGCAGGCAAATTAATTATGGACGCAGGGTTGCGTGGGTATCAGGTAGGAGGAGCTCAGGTTTCTGAAAAGCATTGTGGTTTTGTAATTAACAAGGGCGGTGCAACTGCGCAGGATGTATTACAGTTAGTAGCAGATGTGAAAAAGAAGGTTTATGAAGAGTTTCAGGTTGAGCTTGAGCCGGAAGTGAAGATGGTTGGAGAAGAGTGAAATCACTTGAAACTATGATACAACGACAGATGATTTGAGAAGCATAGTATCAAGTGATGTGGGCTTGGCTTGGACTAGAAGAGGCAGGATGAGATGAGATTTGTAATAGTGACCGGCATGAGTGGTGCTGGAAAAAGTACAACATTGAATACATTAGAGGATATGGGGTATTTTTGTGTAGATAATCTCCCTATTCAGTTGATTATGCATTTTGCAGAGATTGCTTACACGAAGGAGAATGATATCGATAATGTTGCAATCGGTGTAGATATTCGAAGTGGTGTTTATTTAGAGCAATTGTCAGAGTGTTTGGTTGCTTTGAAGGAATCACATTATAACTATGAGATTTTATTTTTAGATTCCAACGATGATGTATTGATAAAACGATACAAGGAAACAAGAAGAAATCATCCTCTTGCAAGAAATGGCCGTATTGAGGATGGTATTAAGGCTGAGCGTGCCAGAATTGCATTTTTAAGAAAAGAAGCAGATTATATTATAGATACAACAAGCCTGCTTACAAGAGAGTTGAAAGCGGAGCTAGATAAGATATTTTTACAAGGGGCAGAATACAACAGTTTTATCGTTAGTGTAGTTTCCTTTGGTTTCAAATATGGAATTCCAAGGGATGCAGATTTGGTATTTGATGTAAGATTTCTTCCTAATCCATATTATGATTTGGAGCTACGCCCATTGACAGGAAATGATGAAGCAATTCAGAATTTTGTTATGCAATATGATGAGGCAGAGGAATTCTTGAATAAGATTACTGACTTGACTGAATTTTTGATTCCCAATTATATTAAAGAAGGAAAGAATGGCTTAGTGATTGCCATTGGTTGTACAGGAGGAAAACACCGTTCTGTAACTTTAGCAAATGGTATTTACAAGGAGTTGCAGGCGTTACCATATACAGCAAAGATTGTACACAGAGACATTGAAAAAGACACAGTCAGAAAGGGATAATGGTTATGTCATTTTCAACAGACGTGAAAAATGAAATAGGACGTCATACTAACCATAGTCGACATTGTAAGATTGCAGAGTTGCTTGCGTTAGTTTTGGCAACAGGAGAGGTTGAGTTGGCGGAAGGGCAGACGAAGCTTATTATGCGACCAGAGACAGCAGTGGTAAGTGAAAAGATTTGCCAGTTGATTCGTGAATTGTTTGACAATGGTATAGAGACTATTCAGCATTCAAAATATATCGAGGTTGTAGGAGTGGATAAAACTGACCAATTACTTCAAACAATCAAGTTGTCCGATTATGTTGATTTCTTGGAGGAGGACTGGTTGGATGAGGAAGAACTACTGCAGATCGAGGAGAATGATATTACTTATGTATCTTCTCGAGGGGTATCCCTTCAAAATTGTCAGTTTCCAAGACAGGTGATTCAGAAGGATTGCTGTAAGAAAGCATTTGTGCGAGGCATTTTTTTGGCAGCAGGTTCCGTAAATGATCCGCAAAAGGCATATCATTTTGAAATTGTTGTACATAACAGAGAAATGGCAGAAGCGGTACAACAGGTGATTAATAGCTTTTCGCTAGAGGCAAAGGTTGTTAAGCGTAAGAAATATTACGTGGTATACCTGAAAGAAGGTTCCATGATTGTAGATATCTTGAATGTGATGGAAGCTCACATTAGTTTGATGGACATGGAAAATGTTCGGATTTTGAAGGATATGCGCAATGATATTAATCGTAGAGTCAATTGTGAGACTGCTAATATTAAGAAAACAGTCAATGCAGCTCGTCGACAGATTGAAGATATTGAGTATATTGAGAGAACAAAGGGTTTGAAGTATCTGAATGATTCTCTGCGCCAGTTGGCAGAAATCAGAGTGACCGAACCAGATGCCAATTTGGCAGAGTTGGGTGCAATGCTAGATCCGCCAGTATCAAAATCAGGCGTGAATCATAGATTAAGAAAAATAAGCAGTATTGCGAATAAATTAAGAGAAGAGAATTGTTTTTAAGGAGGAAAAGAAACAATGGTTAATGAGACAGTAAAGGTGAATTTGGCAGCAGACGCAGAGGCTAGACCGGTGGCAGTTTTGGTACAGAAGGCAAGTCAGTATGAGAGTAAGGTATACATTCAGGCTGGTGATAAGAAGATTAATGCCAAAAGTATTATGGGAATGATGAGTTTAGGGCTTGTTCAGGATGCCGAAGTGACAGTTTATGCAGATGGTGCAGATGAACAGGATGCTGTTAAAGATTTAGCTTCTTATCTTCAAAGTGCACAGTAAAAATAGCTATTTTCAAAAGGGAAAAGATATGCTATAGTTAAGTTGTAGCATGGTGTTTGAGAACATGGAGGTTCGATTTGTTTCAAAGGAGTGTGAGACTATGGCAAATGTGAATGGATTGGGAAGTACATGGGGTAGATTGGCTACCTCGAATGATTATTCTTACCTATTCAACAGTATGTCCAGCAATAAGAGTAACTCTGGAACTAACAATCTGTTGGGGATTGATTTGGCAGAGTATTCATCCATCACAAGAGGTTCTTATAATAAGCTTGTGAAGGCTTATTATGACAAGTTTGGTGATAATAAGAATACGTCCAGTGCTACAGGTGATAAGAGTGAAACAGTTGCGAAGACGACATTGAAAGGTAGTGCGAATGATCTTAATAAAGCGACAAGTGCTTTATTGACAAATGGAAAAGATTCCGTTTTTAAAAAGGTTGATATCAAGGATGAAGAAACTGGTGAAACTACCAAGGGTTATGATAAGGACAAGATTTATGATGCTGTTAATTCTATGGTAGAAGCTTATAATGGATTGGTAGGTAGTTCTACTAGCAGTAATAGTAATGCGGTATTGAGACAGACCTTGCATATGATTAATTCTACTGCATCAAATGGAGAGATGTTAGCAGAGGTAGGAATTAAGATTGGTGCAGATAATAAGTTATCTGTTGATGAGGATGCATTTAAGAATGCGGATATGAACAAGGTGAAGACTTTGTTCGCGGGTACAGCTTCATGGGCTGGTAAGGTTCAGTCAGCAGCAAGCAATATTTACAATAATGTGAATAACTCATTAGGCAATAGTAATTTTTATACAGCAAATGGTAGTTTGGGCAACTATTCTACAGGTAATATTTTGGATAGCATGCTGTAAGAATTGAATAATGAATGTATGGAACGTCAGGCAATGAGAGCTTTGGCGTTCTTTTTTTTTATTTTATAGGTGAACTTTCATTCACTTGCCCTTTGCTTTGTACTGTGATAAAATCAACAGTGATTATGTGGGTGGTATGGTCGATATTTGGCCGGTGGCATCATTAGCTGCTACATACCGTTTTAATGGGAGACCATTTTATAGAATATAGAAAAGAGTAGGTGAGAGGAATGGGACGTTTTGCAAATTTTCTCAACAAGATACCATTTGTCAGACAGACTGCTACGAAGGAAGTAGAGCAGACGAATAATGTTGAGAAACAATATAACAAAGCAAAAGAGTTACTAGAACATGGAATTTCTGAAGAAGCAATTAAAGCATTCAATCAGATTGCTGACATTGGAATGATGGAACCACAATATCAGCATTATGGATGTGAGGCCTTGAAAATTTTAGGTGAAGTTTATGAAACTGGTAAGTACGAGAGAATCAAGGCAAAGGTTGATCGTGAGTTGGCTGCAAAATATTATGAACGCTACATTAAGCTTGTGGAGGATGCGAATATTCTTTATAAGCTTGGTTTGTTGATGCTTGATATTCAGAATTTTTCAAAGGCGATTACCTATTTAGAGAAGGCTGCGGCTCTTGATGTGGCTCAAGCGTATATGCGTCTTGGTGACATTTACGAGAAGGGGCTTAATAGAATTGATGAGAACGGAATGAAAAGTGATTTTATTGTTCCGATTGATATAGAGAAAGCAAAGTCATGGTATCAGAAGCTAGCTGATAAGGGTGATGACAAAGCGAAGGCTGCTGTGGATCGTATTGAGTATAATGCGACACATGCAGATAGTATTGAATTTGAAGAGAAAGACAAGATCTATTCACAGATTTCTGAAAAGCGTAAGGCAAAGGGAATCGAAACTCGTTATAAAGCACAGGATGCAACAAAGTTACAGTATCAATATTCTTATGTACATGATCAAGTGGAAGGTTATATTCACAAGCTTCCAAAGGATTGGGTCAAGAGTATTGATGTGGATACGGATGAAGAGTACTATGCTCCAAGCCATACATACACAGATTTTTCGATCTATGTTACATATACTACAGTTCCTAAGGAATCAGATCGTAAGATAGATGATTATCTTTATTATATGAATGAGGCATATGATTGTGACGTGAATATTACACCATATATTACGGAGTATGCGAATGGTATTTCTGCTCGTTTCTATCATAAAGATTTAGACAAAGGTATTGTTACTTTTGTATTTAAACAAAAGAATCGTTGGGCCTGTTTACGTTTCGTTTGTTCCAATATGGATATTATGGAGCAGTATAATGAGATTATTTTTGAGGTTGCAAATTCCTTTGCATTTGTCATTCCAACCTTGTTGAGTAATAAGAGTGCGAATCGTACTGAAGTACAGTATTATAATGAGGCTGTATATTATTACAACATGGAAGATTATGAGAAGGCGATGAGTAATGCTATGACAGCCTTGCAGCATGGTAGCGAAAAGGCTAGCTATTTGTTGATTGAATTGTATTTTGATGCAGATAGTCCATATCGAGATATTGATAAGACGTTAAGTTATGCGAAGCAATTGTTTGAGTCCAATAAGGATCCGGATTTGGCATTCTTAATTGGTAATATTTATGATCAGCAATTGAAGAGTTTCACAGAAGCGAAGGTATGGTATGAATCAGCAGATCGTTTGAATCATAAACGTGTTCCATTCTATTTGGGAAGATTTTACTATTATGGATTGCTAGGAAATGTTCGTGATGGCGAGAAGGCTCTCGAGTATTTGAAGAAGGCTTTGGAGAATGGAATTTTTGAAGCAGAGCCATATATTAAAGACATCGAAGGAATTGGTGATCCTGCACAGCTACAGTCAACCATTGATATGTGGGAGCGTGCTGTAGAAGAAGGTATTTCGGAAACTGCATTTAAGGTTGCGATGAATAAGAAGGAGCAGGTGTTCTATCTTGCGAATGATGAAGAGATTGAACATGCATTTGCAAAGGCTATCGAGTTGGGTAGTGTGCAGGCAGCCTATGAATATGGTGCGTATTGGCAGGTAAAAGAGAAGGAAGAGGGCTATGATGGTCCGATTCGCAGTTTGGACTATTTTTACAAGGCCTATGAAGCTGGTTATGAAGAGTTCAGTAAAGAATACCTGTATCAGGTTATTGAACATAAGATTTCTCAGGGTGTAAGCGATGAAGAGAAATTGAACCTTTATTATGATGTTGCAGCTAAGGGCTCTGTACCAGCGGTTAAACAGTTGCTTACTATGGTAAAGAGTCTGAATCAGCGATTGTTAGATATGTATCATGGTTTGAAGGATATTGTAAAAGCAGGTGACGTTGATGCATTAAGTTCTATGCACTTGATTGAGGAGCAATTCAAAGAGTTGCTGAATCCGGTAGAGAGTGATTCAAATAAAGTGATTCAGAACAAGTTCTTCCGCCTACAGGTTCCAAGAAACTGTACTGCAGTTATCAACGATGAAGGTGGAACGATTCGTTTTGCTGATTCTGCTATTGAATTTGCAGTTGCAGAAATGCCAATCAATGCAGAGAATGAGGAAGATTATAATAAGATTTTCAACCTCATTTATCGTGAGTATGCAGATGAAGAGAATTCGGAAATTCTCGTTGCTAATTCTAGAATGGTTGGTTCCGGAATGTTGACACGTAAGGCAGGCAATAATAAGTACAGTATTTTGTTGATTAGCTCAAAAAATCAGTACTTGTTTAAGCTAAGCTCGATTGACCGTCGTGAGTTGATGCGTTTCAAAGACCAGGCGTTGGAGATTGCACTTACCTTAGTGGAGTCCGGTGAGATTTATGTAGCAACGGGTGATAAGGCTAATAAACAAATTGGTTTAACACTTTTGATGTCTGGATCAAGTGACAGCGGTATGTTGTCTATTAGTAAGGATGATGAAGACGAAGGATTAGTTTTCGTTTAATGTGAATAAGTAAGGAATAAGCAAGTGGAGGTTTTTACCTTCACTTGTTTTGATTTAAAAGTATTTATTATTTGAGAAGATATAATGTTTATATGGAATGTATATGTTGTGAATGAAAATAATGAAGTATGTCTTTACATATTGTGATGAGAATGCTATATTTAGATTAGAATTTTGTGACAAAACATGTCGCTGTAGATGTGATAGAAATGAAACAATGTGGATTTCGGACGAATGATGAGCAGTTTTGTTGAGAGAAACGGGGGATAACAATGTATCGAATTATAATGAATGATTTGATGGAATGGTATGAAAATGCGTCGGATAAGGTGTTGTTGTTAAAGGGTGCAAAGGGTGTTGGTAAGACCTGGGCAATGATTGATTTTGGACAGGGCTTCTATAAGAGGCTAGTATATGTAGATTTGGAAAAGGATGAGGATGTACGCACTTTGTTTAAGCAAGGTAGTAGAGTACGTGCGGAGAAATTAATTGCTGCTCTTTGTATGTATGCAGATCAGCAATATGAGGAAGGGCAAACATTATTTGTATTTGATGAAGCTCATTTATTTCCTAAGGCAGTGGAAGCTATTATGAGTTTAAAAAATCAACGTCCGGACTTACCGGTTTGTATGATTGCATCGACAGTAGGAACCATCCCTCACGAAGCGGAATATGTGACGGAATTACACAATTTGATATTGTATCCCATGACCTTTGAAGAATTTTTGACAGCCAATAAGGCACAAGACTTGTGTAAGCATATTGAGAAACAGAAGCTAGAGCCGGTGGAACCGGAGATTATTGATCAAATTACAGAGTATTTGAAGGTCTATTATATTACAGGTGGTATGCCTATTGTGGTGTTGGATTATGTGAAGAATAAGGATTTGAACCGTGTGGATGCAATTCTTAGGGCCTTGCTAGGAAAGTGCAAGGAACACATTGACCGTTATGTTCCAAAGGCTTACGAGTTGAAGGTTAATAAGATTTGGGAGAGTATTCCTTCACAGATGGAAAAAGATAACCGTAAGTTCATGTATCAATATGTAGATGAGAAAGCTCGTGCCAGAGAATATGAGAAGTCGGTGAACTGGTTAGTGGAGACAGGATTGGTTCGTAAAGTGAATCGTATCAAAGAAGGAATTGCACCATTAGAATTGCAAGTGGATGACAAATCCTTTGAGTTGTATCACCTTGATCATGGATTGCTTCGAGTTATGTGTGGAATTCCTCACACTCGAATTAAAGGGGACTTAGAAACCATGGAGGACATTAATGGAGCATTGTTGGAACAATTAGTTCTTTCGGAGCTTACCATGAATAAGACGGTTGACAAACTGTATTTCTGGATTTCAGGAGCAACCGCAAGAGTGGATTTTGTTTTTGAGGATGATGGTCAGGTGGTACCTGTGGATGTACAGTCTCACATTCGTCGTAAAGCACAGAGTATGAAAGTGTTCAATCAAAAATATAGAAATCATATGGCAATTCGTATATCATTAGACGGTTTGAGTTTCACAAAGGGAGTATTGAATATCCCATTGTATGGGTTGTGGAATTTCTGATAGCTACAAGCCGAGCCGAGAGATAAAATGAAGTACCCGATGGGAGCTTGCTCACATAAGGGTGCTTCTTTTTGTCTCTCGATTGGGCGCCAGCCCATGAGCGAAACATGCGAAGCATGGAGAGCTCGTCGGCTTGTAGCAAGTAAAGGCCGAGCCGGGCGCCAGCCCATGAGCGAAACATGCGAAGCATGGAGAGCTCGTCGGCTTGTAGCAAGTAAAGGCCGAGCCGGGCGCCAGCCCATGAGCGAAACATGCGAAGCATGGAGAGCTCG
>JAGAQX010000175.1 GCA_017622535.1 Lachnospiraceae bacterium
CATAGAGAGCACCTCTTTCTTTGGATTTTGTCTTGTTCAACCTAATCCTAACACAGAAAGGGTGCTCTTTTCTTTATCTATTTAATTTTCCTACAAAAACTTTACCCTAGCATACTACAAAACTATATAATTTATCGAACATATTAAAGATACCTCACTATACAGAAAAAAGCTTGCAAACATTACATTTGCAAGCTTTAAACAGCCTGTAGGGGAATCGAACCCCTGTTTCCGCCGTGAGAGGGCGGCGTCTTAACCGCTTGACCAACAGGCCTTAATATCATATACAAATATGAGCAGCTCGTAGGGGAATCGAACCCCTGTTTCCGCCGTGAGAGGGCGGCGTCTTAACCGCTTGACCAACGAGCCATATCTTGACGACTTGAATATAGTAACATAAGGTTTGCAAGTCGTCAAGAGTTTTTTTTATTTTTTAATTTCCTTTACATACTTCCACAGAATATCCTCTGACTGCCAAACACCATTATCCGATAACCAAAATGTATAACCATCTTCACACATCTGCTTCGTATCAATAACTA
Source organism: Lachnospiraceae bacterium (assembly GCA_017622535.1). Classification (GTDB taxonomy): domain Bacteria; phylum Bacillota; class Clostridia; order Lachnospirales; family Lachnospiraceae; genus CAG-590. The sequence continues at coordinate 543 of JAGAQX010000175.1, forward strand.
ATATCACTGGTTTCCCATGACGCTTTCCAACCATGGTTGCAGTTTCTATATCAGATGACAAATGTACATACTGACGACTCATTTTGAGGATTCCTTTTTCTTTTATCGAATCCAAAAAACGTTCAGATGTTCCATGGTATAATTCTTGTGGAGGTATCATTTCCTGCATCTGAACATCCACCTTTATCGAATGTCCTTGATTTGCACGAATCCTCGTTTTATCCTCATTAAAGGAATAACGCTTTTTGTTATTGTTCTGTACAATCCGTTCTAGCATCTCCATATCTATACGTCTACCTGATACATTGATTCCATGCAGCAATTCATCTACATTTGCCCAGCCATGCGCATCTAATTGTATTCCAACGCTTTCCGGATGATGACGTAGAATCAAACTAATAAACTTGCCCATTTTTTCATCCGTATTGTCATGTTCTTTCTCACGTCTATTCATTTCTTCTCCTTTTAAAAATCAAATATACTCAACTGACTGCTCTCTGGCATTCCATCCAAAATTCCAAGTGCACTCATTTTTTCAATGGTAGATTTACCAATTCCAGAACGTAAACGCAAATCCTCCTTGGAAATAAACTTCGCATTTGGGTCGTCTTTACGCAGCTCCTTCACTGCTTCTTTAATCTGGGAAGCCGCCTTACCAGCCACACCTTCTACGGAATCAAACGGAGGCATAATCTTACCATCAATAATCAAGCAGTTTACATCGTCTGCCTGATAAATATCAAGTGGTAGAAATTCAAAACCACGGGCATACATTTCCTGAGCCATACGCATCTCACGCATCGCATCCTCCTCTGCTCCGGTACGTTCTTCCTTTGGCTTACTGGTTATTTCCTTCATATAGAATTCCAGCTTGTCACGACCTCTACACATTGTTTCGTAGTTGAATGCTTTCGCACGAATACTGAAATATGCAGTATAGTATGCCAATGGATAATTTACCTTAAACCAAGCAATACGCCAAGCCATCATAACGTATGCTGCCGCATGGGCTTTCGGGAACATGTACTTAATCTGCTTACAAGACCAGATATACCAGTCTGGTACTTCATGAGCAATCATTTCCTTCTCCATATCAATAGTAAGACCCTTACCCTTACGTACACTCTCCATAATCTTAAATGCAAGACCTGGTTCTAATCCCATATGAATGAGATATACCATAATATCATCACGACAACAAATTGCGCCAGAAAGCTCTGTTTTTCCTTCCGCAATCAACGTCTGTGCATTGTTAAGCCACACGTCTGTACCGTGAGACAAACCTGATATACGCACTAAGTCAGAGAAGTTCTTAGGCTTGGTATCTACCAACATCTGGATAACAAAATCTGTACCAAACTCCGGCACTCCAAGAGATCCCGTTTTCGTACCACCTATATCCTCAGAGGTAATTCCCAAAGCTTCTGGACTATGGAAAATGGACATAACCTTTTTATCATCTAAGGCGATGGTTTTCGCATCTACACCTGTTAAATCCTCTAAGCGACGAATAATAGTTGGATCATCGTGTCCAAGAATATCAAGCTTTAACAGGTTATGGTCAATGGAATGATACTCGAAATGTGTAGTAATAATACTTGTTTTCATATCATTTGCAGGCTTTTGAATTGCAGTAAACTCATAGATTTCTCTATCGCCAGGAACTACTACAATTCCACCTGGATGCTGTCCAGTTGTACGTTTGACACCTTCACAACCCTTACCAATTCTTTGTAACTCACATCTACGTTTAACGATATCTCTCTCCTGATAGTATTTATATACCAGCTGCTCTGCTGTCTTTTCTGCAATCGTTCCAATGGTTCCAGCACGGAATGCGTGTCCTTTGCCAAACAATTCCTCTGTATAAGCATGTGCATTTGCCTGATATTCACCAGAGAAATTAAGGTCAATATCTGGCTCCTTATCACCATAGAATCCTAAGAAGGTTTCAAATGGAATATCATGTCCTTCCTTCTTCATTCTTGTTCCACAATGTGGACAATCCATGTCTGGCAAGTCACAACCAGATGTGCCGGAATAGCTCTTAACTAATTCGGAATCAAAATCCACGTAAAAGCACTCTGGACAGATATAATGTGCTGACAACGGATTAACCTCCGTAATACCTGACATCGTAGCAACAAAGGAAGACCCAACAGAACCACGGGAACCCACTAAATATCCATGATCATTAGAATCCCATACAAGCTTTTGCGCGATGATGTACATAACTGCATAGCCATTACCAATAATGGAGGTTAACTCCTTCTCCAAACGCGCTGTTACCTTTTCTGGTAAATTGGGACCATAGATTTCGTGTGCCTTGTCATAACAAATCTCACGAAGAGTTTTATCTGAGTCTTCAATGACTGGCGGACATTTATCTGGGCTGACTGGATATATCTTCTCAACCATATTCGCAATAAGATTGGTATTGTCAATTACAATTTCCTTTGCC
>JAGAQX010000176.1 GCA_017622535.1 Lachnospiraceae bacterium
GAGCCAACAGTTGTGGGATGTAAGCATGGTAATCCATGTGGTGTTGGTTCTGCTGATACAATCTACAAGGCTTGGAGAAAGGCTTATGAAGCAGACGAGACTTCTATTTTCGGTGGTATTGTTGTTGCGAATGGAACAATTGAAGAAGATATGGCAAAGGATATTTCTGAAATGTTCATGGAGGTTGTTGTTGCTCCAGCATATACAGAGAAGGCTTTGGAGATTCTTTCTGCTAAGAAGAATATTCGTTTGTTACAGTTAGATGATATTACGGAAAAACAGCCAGCAGGTGCTCTTGATATGAAGAAGGTAAATGGTGGTATGGTAGTTCAGACAATCGATAGCGAGTTATACAACGAGGAAGATTTGAAGGTTGTTACAAAGAGACAGCCAACTGAGGCGGAGATGGAAGATCTTAAGTTTGCTTGGAAGGTTGTTAAGTATGTGAAGTCCAATGGTATTGCTTATGCAAAGGATAAGCAGACAGTGGGAATTGGACCTGGACAGGTAAACCGTATTTGGGCTACCGAGCAGGGTATTGAACATGCAAGAACTCAGATTGGAGAGGATGCAATTAAGGGTGCAGTAATGGCTTCTGATGCATTTTTCCCATTTGATGACTGCGTAGAAGCAGCAGCTAAGGCTGGTGTAACAGCAATTATTCAGCCAGGTGGAGCAATGAGAGATCAGTTGTCTATCGATAAGGCAGATGAATATGGAATTGCAATGGTATTTACAGGAATGAGACATTTTAGGCACTAAAATCCGTCAAGCGGATATATCTCGTGTAAGCTTGCTTACAAAGAGATGTATCCATTTGACGGACTAAACTCTATGAGCATGTAGCTCGATAGAGCGGAATGCGAATAGAGTTGTGCAATTGCGAGATGCCTGAATCCTTAGCGAGAGAATCGAGCTTAGTATGAAGGTATGCAAAGCAGTGCGGAGCACGAAGCAATTGTATTTTAGTGAAAAAATTAAATTATTTGGGAGGTTATATATGAACGTTAAGATTCAACAGTGGATGAACTGGATATTATATGATGAGCTTATGGACGGTAAGATTAATGCGCCTAAGCACATTCTTGGTAATCATGATTATGGCGAAGGTCAGATGATTACAGCCTATAAGCCACATTCTGTTAGCTGTAAGGTGATTGCACCAACAGGTAAGACAGAATATGATATGGAAAAAGTGGATGACAGAGGATTTTATGCACTTTATCTTCCTAAGAAGAAATTTGTTGGTAGTAAATATCGCCTAGTGACAACCTATCAGGATGGCTCTACCGTGATATCCGCAGACCCTTATAGTTTTGAGGGACAGCTTGGTGAGCTTGATGTTCATTTATTCTCAGAAGGAAATCACTGGGATATTTATAAGAAACTAGGTGCACATCCGATGAAAATTGATGGTGTAGCCGGTACATACTTTGCAGTGTGGGCACCACGTGCAAGACGTGTTTCTGTGGTCGGTGATTTCAATATGTGGGATGCGGCATTACATCCAATGCAGATAACAAGTACTGGTGGATTTTTTGAATTGTTTATTCCAGATGTGGGAGAGGATGCAGTTTATAAGTTCAACATTTTGACTAGATATGGTGATGAGATTTTTAAGTCTGACCCGTTTGGAAATTGTGCACAGTTCCGTCCAGACAATGCGTCTGTAGTTAAGGATATTACAAAGTATCGTTGGAAGGACGATGCTTGGATGGAGAGCCGTAGAAAGACGAGCCGTAATGATGCTATGAGAAAGCCAATGGCGATTTATGAAATGCATCTTGGTTCTTGGAAGAAGCGTGTAGAGGATGATGATAATGGTTTCTACACCTATAGAGAATTAGCACCAATGGTGGCTGAATACGTGAAGGATATGGGGTATACTCATATTGAGTTAATGGGTATTGCAGAGTATCCATTTGATGGTTCTTGGGGATATCAAGTAACCAATTATTATGCACCAACTAGAAGATACGGTGATCCAGAGGATTTCATGTATTTTGTGGATTATATGCATAAGAATGGTATCAGTGTAATTTTGGACTGGGTACCAGCACATTTCCCAAGAGATGCTCACGGATTAGGAAAATTTGATGGAATGCCTCTTTTTGAACATCCTGATAGCAGAAGAGGAGAGCATCCAGACTGGGGTACTTACATCTTTGATTTTGGTAGAACGGAAGTTTCCAATTTCTTGATTGCCAACGCGTTATTCTGGGCAAAGGAATACCACGTAGATGCACTTCGCGTGGATGCGGTTGCTTCTATGCTTTACCTTGACTATGGTAAGCAAGATGGTAACTGGTTGCCAAACGAAGACGGTGGCAATGAGAATTATGATGCAATTAAGCTTCTCATGAAGTTAAATCAAACTATTGAAGAGCAGGAGCCAGGCGTATTTGTTATTGCTGAAGAGTCTACCTCTTGGGCTGGTGTAACAGCACCAACATCTATGGATGGATTAGGATTCTTGTTTAAATGGAATATGGGATGGATGAATGACTTTATTGAGTATATGAAGTTGGATCCATATTTCAGACAGTTTAATCACAATCGTCTAACATTTAGTTTGATGTATGCATATTCGGAGAACTTTATTTTGGTAATGTCTCATGATGAGGTTGTTCATTTGAAGTGTTCTATGCTTAATAAGATGCCGGGCTTACATGATGACAAGTTTGCCAATCTTCGTACGGCCTATGGATTTATGTATGGTCACCCAGGTAAGAAATTATTGTTTATGGGTCAGGAATTTGCGCAGCTTCGTGAATGGAGTGAGGCGAGAAGTCTTGACTGGTTCTTGCTGGATGGTGAGGATGCAGAAAGTCATAAGGGCATGCAAAATTATGTGAAGGCATTGAATAAATTATACAATGAAAATGATGCAATGTACTACAACGACCAGGATCCAATGGGATTTGAGTGGATTAATTGTAATGATCCACAGAGCAGTATTGTATCATTTATTCGTAGAGGTTCTACCGCTAAGAAGCAGTTGCTATTTGTAAGCAACTTCACACCAATGGACCGTGATGGATTTGTTGTTGGTGTACCTTGTGCAGGTAAGTATACAGAAGTGTTGAATTCAGATGCTGTAGAGTTTTGTGGAAAAGGTAGAGTGAATGCTGCTCCAATCAAGGCAACAGACGAACCTTGGGATGGTAGAGAGCATTCCATTGCAATTCATTTACCACCACTTTCAACTGTAGTGTTTGAGTATGATTACAAGGAGCCAGTGAAGAAGGCTCCAGCAAAGAGTACAGCAAAGAAGAGTACAACTAAAAAAACAGAGAAATAGTAAGTCTTAAAATGAGAACACCTTGAAGAAATTCAGGGTGTTCTTTTTGTGATAACAATGAGCCAAGTGGATTTATGCATGCTTTGTTTGCGATGTGTGGTGGTGGTGGTGGTAGATTGCGATGTAGTGCGCAGTTGTGATATACTTTTGGTGTTTGCTTTTTAGAAAAATGTGAGAAGTTTATGGAGATTATATATAAATGCAAAGTGATAAGAGGAATAAAATGTCAAGGAAAAAAATGTGCTTTAGGATAAGTTTCTACGATAGGGATGGTTTTCGTGAGGAAATATAGTATTTTCAAGCATGTCAAAGACTTTTGACATCCATTTTTAGGTGATGTCAAAGCGGTTTGATAGACAAATATAGAAGAATACCATACTCTGATGTCAGGTCAAGAGACAAAGATGTCAGAAAGGAGGAAATGATGGAATTAAGTAATCAAATTCGTAAATATAGAACGGAACACAAACTGTCTCAAGAAGAGTTGGCGGAGAAGGTTTATGTGTCGAGACAGA
>JAGAQX010000177.1 GCA_017622535.1 Lachnospiraceae bacterium
GAAGTATGTAGAAAAACTCTTAACCGTAATTGAACAGGAGAAGGAAAAAAACGAGTTGTTATCGCAATATTTTTCTTTTCATTTACAATGATTTTGGGTATAATCAAGTTCAAATGTTGATGTGTGTAATGATTATTCTAGTAATATAAGACATTGATAACAGGTGGGAAATAATTAATAATTCATTATAATATACGAAGCATGAAATGATAAATGGATATAGCATAGGAGAAAACTATGAATATACAAAAGAAGCATTACAATCGAATAGGGATATTTTTGCTGTTGGTGTTTGTGGTGCCGATGTTTATTCTTGCAGGGTGTGAACGACCATTAACGCCACCAACTTATGATGAAGAAGTAGAACCAGTAGATGAGGTGGAATTATTTGGCATTGTTTATGGATTAGATGAAGTCAATGGTGAGATTAAGATTCGTACTATTGGTTATGAGACGGAGCATATATTGACATTCACAGGCGCGGCGGATGTGAAGAATAAGTATGGTGATATTATGCCAATGTCAGATGTGGAATTAGGTAGTATCGTGGAGGTTGTATATGATGCAAATCGCGATAAGCTGTTATCTCTGTATATGAGTGATGAAGTGGGAATTTCTAAAGTGGAAGAAGTTTCTGGAGCAGTTTTTGATTATGTGGAGAACACAGTACGGATTAATGGAACCACCTATCCTATGATAGATGATGTTATGGCGTTTTCTGACAATGTACAAATTGAAATAAATGAGATTTGTTCGGAGGATCAGTTGACGGTGTGGATGTATAATGACAAGGTGTGCGCCGTTTATGTAGAATTAGGACACGGCTATGTGCGCTTGTCAGATTATGCAAGCTACATGGGTGGAATGGTAGAAATTGGATATGATGTGATTGTTCCGGTGACAGAGGACATGCTGTTAACTGTAAGAGAGGGAACCTATGAATTGCGCATTACCAAGGATGGAGAGGTTGGAACAAAGCAGGTTAAGGTGATGAAAAATCAGGAGACAAATATTTCCTTGGCGGATATTGCAATTCAACCAAAGGAGACGGGTTCTGTTATGTTCAAAATCACACCGGGAGATGCCAAGGTTTATATAGATGGTAAGCGTGTGAATACAGAAGGTGCAATTGAGTTGACCTATGGAAAGCATAAGCTTAATATTCTTGCAGATGGATATAAGAGCTATAGTGGTACATTTACTGTAAATTTTGCATATAAGATAAAGGAATATACATTAGAAAAGACGGATGAGTCTTCGGATACAAAGAAAAATGATTCGACGACAGAGCAAGGTTCAACAAAAGAGGGTAGCTCTACCACAGAAAATAGTAAAGAAGCTGGTGGCACCACAGAGAACACTATGGAAAATTCGACCACAGAGAGCTCCGCAGTCAAGGATGTTTCTACCACAACAGGTAAGAAAACTTCTAACAAAGTAATACTCACTGCTCCGATTGGTGCAAGCGTTTATTTTGATGGAGAATATTTGGGAATTGCACCAATTTCCTTTACAAAAGTGACGGGAAGTCATATAATAACCTTTAGCCAAACGGGCTATTTGTCAAAGAGTTATACTGTGAACTTCACAGACGATGGGAAGGATGTAACTCTTGCTTATGATAATTTGGTACTTATATCTAGTTTGATTGATGAATAAGACACTATTGATTTGGGGAATGAGAATAGTGGACCGGCGGGGTATCATTGAATAGATCGAAATAGCAAGGAAAGGAGTTTGTTATGAATTACAAACAGATTTACGAGGAGTGGATGAGTAATCCATATTTTGATGAAGATACGAAAAAGGAGCTTGCAGCAATCGCAGACGATGAGAAAGAAATCGAGGAAAGATTCTATGCAGACTTGGTGTTTGGTACCGCAGGTCTTCGTGGCATTATTGGTGCAGGTATTAACCGTATGAATAAGTATGTGGTACGTCGCGCAACACAGGGTCTTGCAAATTACATTAAGAAGCAGGGTGGCGAGGAGAAAGGTGTTGTTATCGCTTATGATTCTCGTAGAATGTCACCTGAATTCTCAGAAGAGGCAGCACTTTGCCTAGCTGCGAATGGAATTAAGGCATATCGTTTTGAGTCTCTTCGTCCGACGCCGGAGTTGTCGTTTGCAGTGCGTCATTTGGGGTGCGTTGCAGGTATCAATGTGACAGCAAGTCACAATCCACCAGAGTACAATGGTTACAAGGTGTATTGGGAGGATGGTGCACAGATTACGCCACCTCATGATACCGGAATTATGGCAGAGGTTATGGATATTGCAGATTTGTCTATTTGTAAGACAATGGACAAGGATGAAGCAGTGAAGGCTGGTTTGTATGTAACTATTGGTGAAGAAGTAGATGATGCATATATTGCAGAGCTTAAGAAACTAGTGCTTCGCCAGGATTGTATTGATAAGTATGGGAAGGACATTAAGATTGTATATACACCACTTCACGGAACAGGTAATATTCCTGCAAGAAGAGTGTTAAAAGAGATTGGATTTGAGAATGTATATGTAGTTCCTGAGCAGGAATTACCAGATGGTGAATTCCCGACCGTAAGCTATCCAAACCCAGAGGCAGAGGAAGCATTTGAGCTGGCATTGAAGCTTGCAAAGGAAAAGGATGCAGATTTGGTTCTTGCAACAGATCCGGATGCAGACCGCCTTGGTGTATATGTGAAGGATAGTAAGACAGGTGAATATATTACATTAACTGGTAATATGTCAGGTTGCTTGTTGGCTGATTATGAAATCGGCCAGATGAAGGAATTAAATGGTTCTCTTCCAGAGGATGGTGCGTTAATTAAGACTATCGTTACATCGAATTTGGCAGATGAGATTGCAAAGGGTTACAATATCAAGTTGATTGAAGTATTAACAGGATTTAAGTATATTGGTCAGCAGATTTTGAACTTTGAGACAACTGGTAAAGGAACCTATCTCTTTGGTTTTGAGGAAAGCTATGGTTGCTTGATTGGTACCCATGCAAGAGATAAGGATGCAATTGTGGCTACTATGGCACTTTGCGAGGCTGCTGCTTACTTTAAGAGTCAGGGTAAGACCTTATGGGATGCAATGGTAGATATGTATGATAAGTATGGTTATTGTATCGATGCAATTCAGTCGGTATCTTTGAAGGGA
>JAGAQX010000178.1 GCA_017622535.1 Lachnospiraceae bacterium
AAGGAAACCATAGAATTACAGAATATTGCAGATGAGATGATTGCAAGAGCAAAGCTTCGGAAGCTTCGTCCGGTATTTAATTTCCGAGACGCGTTGAAGAAATCCATGGATAACAATCGGGTGGATCAGCTGGGAATGTTGCTGTCGCCGTTATTTATGCCAAAGCTTACGAAATCATTTTCTCCAGAATCTATTGACCGTATGTTGGAGAGTAAGCTGGATAATGCCGACTTTGGCGAGAAAGTAGAGAAGAAACAGGTGGATACGGATTATGTATTCGAGGATGAGATAGAAGATACAAGAATTTCTGGGAACTTTGGAAGATTGTTCGGTGAATTACTGGAACAGCTTTGGAAGCATGGAAAGACTACTTTACCAGAGCTTATGGCGATTTATGAGATTAAGTTTGGTAAGGAAATCTACAGAAATGGAGATGTATATTCATTCTTGGTTCATTTAGCCCAGAAGGATAAGTATGACTTAAAGAAAATGCAGGATAAGCAGGACACCTTCTTGGAGGGGCTGGTTATGGATAGTATGAGCTTGGAGAAGAAGGACCAGTTTGCCAATATGGTATTTAATATTACCTTTGATGTGGAGAATATATTGAGGTTTGGTGAACGCAAGGATGAGGCATTTACCATTACCGACATGAGCTTCGCAGTGGTGGAATAACACTGGTGAGAAGCAAAAGATGTTTGTGAAAAGAAGGATTTCAATTTGTAAGGAGCAAATGGCTATTTATGGAGAGCAATCAAGTGTGACTTGCAATGAAATGATAGATTACATGGAGGAGGATTTTATTATGAAGAAAAAAATGTGTAGCTTGTTGTTGTTGACTTGTATGATGTTTGTTTTATCCGGTTGTCGTTTGTATGCGCGTTATACCTTAAATGCAGACGGGACAATTACTTCATCTGGCGATGCAGCTTACTCTGTAGCGGAGATGGAGATGTTGGATGCGGATGCAAAGGATAAGGGAACCTTGAAGACCTTGGAGGATGGAAAACAATATTATGTTGTACCACAGAAAACAGAGACGAAATCTTCGGATAAGGTGAAGGAAGAGGATGGAATTTTTATTACAGAGGATATGTGTGTGTACGAAACAGCGGGTGGAAGTTCATCGAATGGTGCAACTTCCCTTGATGAGATTGATCTTTATCTTGAGCTATCCGTTACTCTTGGTTCTCAAATTGTTGATACCAATGGAAAGCTTTCTGAGGATGGTAAGACAGTAACCTTTGATTCAACAACGAACAAAGGGGATGTCTTGTGGTATGCATATACACAGAGTGGAAAAGATAAGATAACGGCAGATACCACTGCACCGAAGGTGAAGGGTCTCAAGAATGGAAAATATTACAAGAAGGTGCCTGCATCTATCGAATTTGTAGATGATATCCTGGTTGCTGAGGTGAAGCTGAATGGTCATGATGTATGGCCAACTACCCTGACTTCCTATGATGACAAGGGAAAGGTTACAAAAGCAACACAGTGGTACAAGAAGAATGGGGATAAGGCTACAAAGCAAGGAAAGAATGTATTCACTGTCAAGGATTTGAATGGCAATAAAGCAACCTATACATTCTATTTGGATATTAAGAAACCGTTGGTTAAGGGTGTAAAGGAGAATCAGACCTATAAGAAGAAAGTTACCTTATACGTTAAGGATGCTTGTAAGCTATCAAAGATTACGATTAACGGTAAGAAGCAGAAGATGACCAGCAAGCAGCTTGTGAAGAAGGGTAAATACAAAGGGTATTATAAGTATACTGTTAAGAAGGTAGGAAATAACAAGGTTATTGCTACAGATAAAGCAGGTAACAAGAAGACAATCAAATTTAAGATTGTGAAATAGAAGTGAAGGATGTTTTAGAAAAGGATATCATTTATGGAAATGAAAAACTTAGAAAAGGCGATGGATATATACGCGAAGCTGGTGACGGGAGAGGACATCAAGCGGAGTGGTGCCAATGGTAGTCTCTATGATGATTATTATGGCAACGCAGAAGTATATGAAATTGTCGGAATAGTGCTTAAGAAATTGAATTTGAATATATATGAATACAAAGAGAGTTTGTTCCTGTCTGCTGGTGAGGGAAATCGGATTTTTGGTTATACCAATGAGGAGCTGAAAAAGAGCATGGGACTTCGTTATAATCGTGAGTTGTACCTTTGCTACTTTATTATGTACGAGATATTGCTGTGCTTCTATTCGGATTCTGCGTCCTATCAGTTCAAGGAGTATATTAAGATTGAGGATGTGATGGCAGAGGTGACGAAAGCGTTATCTGTATTCACGAAGGATATTGCGATTTATGATTTAAATGAGGAGAATCAGGAAAGCTTTCAGGCTGTCGCACTTTTGTGGGATGAGCTTCCAGCAAGCACTGGTGAGAATCAGGAGGATATTAAGGCTTCGAGAGCGTCGAAAGCAAGCTTTGTGAAGCTTACCTTTAATTTCCTTGTGAATGAGAACCTATTCTTAGAGGTAAGCAAGCGGTACTATCCAACAGAGCGTTTCCAGGCGATTGTGGAGCATTATTTTGAAGAATATCGAGGACAGATCTATGATTCGTTGTCAAATATGAAATGGGATGACGATTTTGGAGATGGTGAATTGGATCCTGTAAGTTCAAATGTGCAAGAATGATATTATAAAAATAAGCAACGAATATGTGTTGCAAACAGAGGTTATAAAAGATGCCAAATATTAATCGAATTCGAGTAAACAATGTAAAATATAATTTTGGAACCCAAGGCTATGATGATTTTTCTATGCGTATGTATGGAAAGAATACCTTATACGATTTGGCAAATGGTGGTGGTAAGAGTGTGCTGATGCTACTCTTATTACAGAATTTGATTCCAAACTGTACCTTGGACGAGAAACAGCCAATTGAGAAGCTGTTCCGTAACGGTGGCGGTAACACGACCATTCATTCCTTGGTGGAGTGGAAGTTGGATGATAAGGATATCAAGGAAGGCTTCCGCTATATGACTACGGGCTTTTGTGCTAGAAAAGCGAAGGATGCAGATGCTTCAGAAGACGGACAGATGTCTTTGGCCGGTGGAGATGTTTCTGCAACAACCAGCGGCGAGGGAGCAACTACAGGTAATAGTGCGTCTAAGGGCTTGGGTAAAGACAGTGCCTCCATTGAGTATTTTAATTATTGCATTTTTTACAGAGATTATAATGAAAATGATATTGTGAATCTTCCTTTGCAAAATAGCAAAGAGAGGATTACTTATGCTGGGCTTAAGAATTATTTGAAGGATTTGGCGAGAAAGAATTATAACCTGAAGGTGTTCATTTTTGAGCGTAAGGGTGAATACCAGCGTTTTATCAGTCAGTATGGTTTATTTGAGAGTCAGTGGGAAATTATTCGAGGTATCAACAAGACAGAGGGTCATGTGCGTACCTACTTTGAGACTCATTACAAGACTACCCGTAAGGTGGTAGAGGATTTGTTAATTGAAGAGATTATTGAGAAAGCATTTCTTGTTAAGACAGAACAAAATGATGTCAATGAGGACATGGCAAAGACTTTGTTAGATATTAAGGATAAGCTGGTAGAGCTTTCAAAGAAAAAGAGTGAGATTGCCAATTATGACAAAGAGACAGAGCTTATGCATTTATTAGAGGGAAGGGTATCGAATTTCTTGACTCTTTATGAGGAAAAGGACAAGGTGGTAGGTACACTTGCAGATATCTATGTTACCGGTGAAGAGCTAACTCGTCAGGGCCAGGAGACCATTGCACAGATGGATGAGAAGAAGGTAGCTTATGAGCAACGTCTTCACTCAGAAAGAAAACGTATCGAGAGCTTGAAGATTGTCAAGGATCAATATGATTTGGAGGATATTCAGGCAGATATTCAGGTGTTAGAAAATCATGTGGAGCGTGCAGAGAAGGAGCTGTCAGAGGCAAAGGCCGAGCTTGATTTGAAGGAAAGTGTGAATGACTATATCCGCTACTTGAATGACAAGGCACAGATGGATGAGAACCAGGCGGTGATTGATGCTTCTAAGGAGTCGAACTCTGATCAATTAGGAAAGCTACAGCAGTATGCGTATACGAAGAAGCAGATGGATGATGCGAAGCTTGCCGATGTTCGAAAGCGCTTAGAGGAGAGACAGCAGGAATTAACTAAGGTTAAAAATGAACTTCAAAGCCTTACTCATGTTTATGAAGAGGGGAATATTGCACTTGCAGTTGCTAAGAGTCACAGAGAGCATTTTGCAGAGGAATATCATAAGCGCATGGAGGAAATCGGTGCAGTTCGTAAGGAGATTTCTATTCTTGTGTTAAGTGATTTGAAGGAGTTAATGAAGACTCTTCGTGCGGAAGAGATAGAGATTTCCGAGAATCAGGAAAAGGCACAGAGTGCGTATTTGACTGATTTAGAAGAATTAAAGCAAAAAGAAAGAGAGCTGTTTGTGGAGCAAGAGGAGCTTAAGACGACGAAGAACGCCTTGGAGGATGCCTCGAAGAAACACGAAGAGTATGTAGTTAACAAAGAGCGTCTTAAGAAAATGACGCAGGTGTACGGTGTGAAGGAAATGTCTGATTTGTATGAGACAATCAAGCAACGTGCATTTAAGCAGAAGGTATTGGTAGATGGAATTGAGAAGCGCATTGCGCAGCTCGAACGTCATTTGGAGCAGGTTAAGGAAGGAAGAATATTAGAAGAGTCAGAGGCTGTGGCAAAGGTGAAGGATTACTTGGAAAGCCGCCATGGTGATTTTGCATTGTCTGGCGTAGATTATCTTTCTGCACTGCCAAAGGTGAATCGGGAGGAGTTATTGACACGTTTCCCACTTCTACCTTATGGTGTGGTAACAAAGCAGTTTGACTTGGTGAAAGAGGACGAGAGAATTGGAACCATTGACTTGAAGAATCAGGCAGTTCCAATCTATGACCAGAGCATGCTAGAGTCGCCATATGTACCGACAGAACAGGATGGAGTTTTGTTAATCTCTAAGGATAAGAGTGTGTTCTTAGAAGAGGATGCTTTGGCCATGGAGGCAACTCGTCTTCAGAAGAAGCTTTCCGAGGTTTATGAAGAACTGGAGAGAGCAAAAGAATTGGAAACAACCTATGATGAGGATTTAGATTATACAGCGAAACTTACAGATGCGGCATTTTTAAATGCAGAGCAGGAGGTTCAGGCAGGAAGAGAAGTCTTGCTTGAGCATGAGAGAAGAGTGGAAGCTCTTAAGAGAGATATGGAGCGTATCCACACCCATAGTGAGAAAATGAAAGAGGATGCGGAGAAGCTTAAGAATACTTTAGCAACGAACCAGAAGGAGCAAATTAAGCTTGCTGGAATCGAAGCGAAGAGTGATTTGGCAGATGATACCAAGAAGCAGTTAGACATGTATGAAGCAGAGGTGCGACGCCTAACAGAGGATGTAGCAAAAGCGGAATCAGAAAAAGAAGCAGCTTCGTTGAAGTGTAGCGATTTGGAAGGTCAGATTCTTCATATGGACCAGCAGATTGCTGATGTGTTATCGGATTGGGAAAGTATCTACAAGGATTATTATGTAGAAGGCAAATTCACTGCAGTTAATATTTCGGAAGAACAGTTAAAGGCAGAATTTCTTGCTGCTAAGGCGATTGTGGAGCAGGCAACGATTGTGTTAGAGGATAAGAAGAAGCTGATTGCCACCTTGTTGGAAAGCATGCAACGCGGAATGCGTATTATTGAGCGCCGCAAGGTTTCTCTAGAGACCTTGGAGCAGCTACGACAGCAAGGAGAACTACATCCGGTGGATGAGGAATTGATTAACCGCTTGAGTATGCATTTATCCCAGCTATCTGTTCGCTGCGACCAGTTGAAGTCGGATTACAAGAAAAAAGAGCATGAGGCTACTAGAATAGAGGGACGTATTGAGCAGGCGACCCAGGCACTTCGGGAACGTTTCGGAGAGGATGCGATTGCCGGTTTGAATTCTATGCTGGCACTTTCTGCTGAAGAGGGTACAAGTGAGAAGAAGATTACACGGGAAGAAGCCCTTCAGGCGATTGCAGAGGGTGATCGTATTCTTCAAAGCTTGCAGATGGAAATGAAGAACTTCCAGAAGGAATATCAGCAGTATGTGAAGAATAATAACGTCATTATTGATTTGTACAAAGATGTGAAGCGCATTGTTGAGAGCGAAGGCTTGGATATCTCGCAGGCGAATGTGCTTATGAAGGAGCAGGCAGAGATTCGCGAAATCTTCGAGGAGAGCTTGATGTTCTACGATAAGATTAATAAGGCAATGTCCAGAGCAAAGCAGGAGCTTTTGAATTACAAGACTCAGACTGCTAACACATTCTTTGCAATGGGTGCATTTGAGCTTTCAAATTCCATTAAGGATGATGTGGAGATTCCGGAAACCTATTCTGATGCCAAAGCGTTGCTAGCCAATATTAGAGAAATGATTTCTTATATTGCCCTAGAAAAGGAACGCGTGGAGCAAGGAATTGAGGATATGGAAGCCATTAAGAATAATTTTGAGAACCAGTGTATTGAACGTTGTAAGGACGTTCGCACTGAGCTGGATAAGCTTCCAAAGCTTTCACGTATTCAGTTGGATGGTGAGATGATTCAGATGGTAAATCTCACGATTCCGTATGTGAAGGATGAATTTATTAAGCAGAGAATGTCAGATTATATTGATGAGGTTGTAAATGGTGCAGACCAGTTTAAGGACAACAATGACCGAATCAAATATATGAAGAACCGCTTGCTGTTAAAGAAGCTGTTCGGTGTTATGGTAACTGATATGAATGCAATTAAATTAAAGCTTTATAAGCGTGAACGTATGAAGGAGCAAAGTCGCTATCTTCGTTACGAGGAAGCGGTTGGTAGTACTGGACAGTCGCAGGGTATCTACATTCAGTTCCTCGTGTCAATTATCAATTATATTTCCGGAATGTATGCACCTGAGGCAGAGGCCAGTGATCTTAAGAAGGTTATATTTATCGATAACCCATTTGGTGCTGCAAAGGATATCTATATTTGGGAGCCGATTTTTGCATTGCTTAAGACCAATAATGTGCAGTTGATTGTACCAGCCCGTGGAGCGACACCGGCCATTACCAATCGTTTCGATGTGAACTACATTTTAGGACAGCAGTTGATTGGCGGCAGACAGCAAACGGTTGTTGTAGATTATAGAAGCCAGGTGGCACAGGATGAGGTTGAATACGAAAATCTAGAATATAGCCAGGCAACCTTTGATTTCATATAAGATATGCAAGGGTATGCCAGTGTGATATAATAGGTTAAAGTTAGCCTGACAACGAATGTCATATAGTTGGAGCTATATGGGTTTGATAGGTACTGATAAACAGATTATGTACAATTGCAGCGATTTCGCTGTGTAGGAGGGATTGTCATGAGAAAAAAGATAGCAGTTTTATTAACATTAGCCTTGGCGATTGGTACTGTTGGTTGTGGACAGCAAGGTACAGAGGACAAGACAGAAGCACCAAATAGTGTGATAACAGAGGAGAATGTAATTATCAATGACACAGAGGAGTCGACAGAGTCTGATACGGAAGCGGCGACCGAAGAGGAAGCGAAGGAAGAGGAGACCCCTTCGGAGGATAAGGTTACCATTACCTTTGATGGTAAAAATGATGACCGTTACAATGAAAATGGTGATTTGATTTTGTATGTTTATTATGTTCATCCGGTGGTAACGATCAATGGTAATGAAGAGGCAACTAAGGCTATTGCAGCAGAATTTGAAGATGACGAGAATATGTTCTATACAAACTGCGAGTCTATGGAAGAAGAAGCGAAATTGTTATTTGCAGATGGTTTAGTAGAAGATATGCCGGGACTTGCAAATGAGGTGCGGTACACAGAAAGACGTGTGGATAGTAAGGTGGCAAGCTTTACTAAGAGCAATTATTCCTATAATGGTGGTGCTCATGGAACCAATTACACCTTTGGCTGGAATTTTGATTTGGAGACAGGTAAGCGCTTAACCTTGGAGGATATCGCTGAGGATAAGGACGCATTTATGGCAGGCGTCAAGGAATATGTGTTAGAGCTCTGTAAATCAGACGCGTATAGTAATCGTCTGTTCCCAGACTATGAAGAAAATATTGATTTTATTTTGCAGGATGATTTGTGGTATTTTGATGCGGAAGGAATCACATTTATTGCAAATACTTATGAGATTTCAGCCTATGCAGAGGGAACATTATTTTTCACTGTTCCTTATGAGGTTTTAGACGGCTTGAAGGATGCATATTCTTATGATGGTGGTTTCCAAAAGAGTGTGAGCCTTGGAGAGCGTATCAGCATGGATTTGAATGGTGATGGAACAGCAGATGAAGTACTTTTTGACGCGGAGGAAGCCAGCGATTATAGTTATACTCCAAAGCTAACGATTAACGGTGCGGATTATTCTAAGGTGTTTGAAGATAATCAGATTTATTTTGCTTATCCTTATGAGAAATATGTGATTTTGGATATTGATGGTGCAGAT
>JAGAQX010000179.1 GCA_017622535.1 Lachnospiraceae bacterium
GGTGCAAGTCGCAGGCGTTGCTGACCGACAAAAGAAAACAGAACAGAATGTGAAACAGATACAGAAAAGTATCGATATTCTGAATGATAATTTTGTGTCAGATAAGGATTATAAGAATTTTGTTATTTATAAAGGACAAAAATTTGAGGCAGATGCAGCCTATATTGATATATACCAACAGGCAGTAACTAGTATCTACGTGGTAGATGACTATGTGAATGTAAAGACATTGCAGCTTTTGTCGCAAAAACAACAAGGTGTGGAAGTAATCTTGTTTACAGAGAATGGTCATGGAAGAAAAGGATTTTTGACTAGCGCAGTTGTAAATGATTTTAATAATGAATATCCAGTACTTCGCATTAAACCTAACCCAGATTGTCATGACAGATTGATTGTGATAGACTATGGATTAGAAACAGAGCAGGCGTTTCATTGTGGAGCATCAAGTAAGGATGCTGGAAAGAAACTGTGTGCAATTAATAGGCTGGAAAATTCGTCAATTATACATCCAGTTATTAGTAAGTTGCTGTTAGCGCCAGATAAAGTGATATGAGTTTTAAAGTCGCAAATTGCGGCTCTGAAGATAAGGGAAGGTAAATGATTATGGACATCATACTAAAGAAAAATGAAGCAGAGATTAATGAAAATGTAGCTAAGGGCCTCTTGGTTATTTTCGGGTGTATATTGCTAGTTGCTTTGTTTTGTTGGCTAGGCATATTTGAAATCTATTTTGATATGACAGTAGTTATGTTGTTAGTAGCACTAATCACACTGGTTATACCTGCTGTTATGATTTTAAAGCTTCATTTTTACAATAGCATTATGAAATATCTTGTTGTCACGGGAACTGCAATTATGGCAGGAACGACATATGTTTTGTTCACCTTCCAAGCGGTAATCATTTTTATTGTACCTACTATCATTGCTGGTTTTTATTTGAACAAAAGATTGATATATTATTCTGGGATTGTATCTGTTTTGTCGATTATAGTAGCACATGTTATTACAGGCGTGTATTTACGCCAACCGTGGATAGAACCATTTACTGGAATGGAGGAAATTCTTAGATATGGAGCGATACCTAGGTGCTTGCAGTATATGGGATGTTTTTTGCTTATATGCATGATGGTGAATCGATATATGCAAATTATTTTACAGATTGTTCCGGGGACGAATGATTTATCAAATAATAACGATAGAGAAGTAACGGAGGACGAGCAAACATTTCGTGCGATTTTACAGGAATTGACGGAACGTGAGCAATCTGTTTTTATGTTGTTAGTTGGTGGGTATACGAATATGCAGATTGCAGATCAATTATGTTTGTCCAATGGAACCGTTAAGAATTACATATCCACTATATATGAGAAGATAGGAACCAAAGAAAGAAACGCTTTAATCATGAAATATAGTAGGTTTGTAAAAGAAAATGACTAAAGTCATATAAAGAAATGACCACGGTAACTTCCTTTTTTGTGTAATGATTTTTACACTGATTGTGTAAATGAACACAAAGAAGGAGGTTTTTCTATTATGAAGAAAAAATTTGAAAAGAGGATATTCATCGGTGTAGGAATACTAGTTGTTGGTATAATTGTCAACTTTGTTCCTACATTTACGTTTGAAACAAAAGAGATGAAGCGATTCTATGGTAAGTGGGTCAATGTTTATTATGAAACAGAAAAAGTAGCAGCTAAGGATGTATTTGATTATGCAGATTCAAAAACAGAAGATATTGCAAAACAGTTAGGATTTTCTGAAAAACCGGATGTAAATGTATATATCTATGATAATCAAGAAACAATGCAGACTAAAAAATATGGATACGTTGCACCGCTATTAGGCCTTGATTGGTATATTGGTGATAATAAAGGGACGAATGTCATTTTGACGTCTCCTGCAAATCCAGGAAAAGTACATACTTATGATAATAATAAATATGCAGTATTACATGAAATTGTTCACGCATATGTTAGTGTTATCAATGAAGATATTGATTTGTGGTTGACAGAAGGAATGGCGCTTTATTTGAGTAATGGTGAACCATTTTATAAAGAATATGTAGAGTTACATCCAATACCAACTTATCGAGATACCTGTTCGAATAATCCTCTTACGTTTTCTGACTGTGGCGGATATACATTTGCTCATACGTATATTGAGTATCTGGATAAAGCATATGGATGGGATAAAGTTTTACAGCTGATAGAAACGGGAAATTACGAAGAATGTTTTGATAAGTCACAAAAAGAAATCTATGATGAATGGGTTCATTACATTCGAAATTATTATCAGTAGAAAGCATAATGTGCAATATCACAAGAAAAGCGAAGAAATGCCATGAAATATCGGCGTTTTTTCACTTTTCTTTTTTTCTTGTTTTTGTTACACTATTACCCGTTGAAAAATAAGCAATAATATCCCGTATGTAGAGAGGATTAAATGGTTTGATATAATACTAAGGAACACATTCTACAACAGGATTAGGAGGCAAATATGACAATTTCTAGAGATGATATTCGTAACGTAGCAATTATTGCCCATGTAGACCATGGTAAAACTACCTTGGTGGATGAGCTTTTGAAGCAAAGTGGTGTATTTCGTGAGAATCAGGAAGTGGCAGAGCGTGTCATGGATTCCAATGATATTGAGAGAGAACGTGGAATAACCATTCTTTCGAAAAATACTGCAGTGAATTATAAAGGAACGAAGATTAATATTATAGATACACCAGGACATGCAGACTTCGGTGGTGAGGTTGAGCGTGTTCTTAAAATGGTAAATGGTGTAATTCTTGTTGTGGATGCATTTGAGGGTGCAATGCCACAGACAAAGTTTGTGTTGAAGAAAGCCTTGGAACTGAATCTTCATGTGATTGTTTGTGTGAACAAGATTGACCGTCCAGAAGCAAGAGTGGAAGAAGTGGAAGAAGAGGTATTAGAGCTTTTGCTTGACCTTGAGGCTACGGACGAGCAGCTTGATTGTCCATTTGTCTATGCTTCTGCAAGAGAAGGTGTGTCAAAGAAGAATATGGAAGATGATGCAGTGGATATGGCACCTCTTTTTGAGACTATTATTGACTATATTCCAGCTCCAACTGGTGATCCGGAGGCGGATACACAGGTGCTCATTTCTACTATTGATTACAATGAGTATGTGGGTCGTATCGGTGTAGGTAAGATTGACAACGGAACCTTGAAACTTAATCAGGAAGTATTGCTTGTAAATGCCCATGATGAGAGCAAGAGCAAGAAGGTTAAGATTGGTAAGCTTTATGAGTTTGAAGGACTTAATAAGGTAGAAGTGAAGGAAGCGGGAATCGGTTCCATTGTTGCAATTTCCGGTATAGCGGACATTTCCATTGGTGATACTCTTTGTTCGCCAGAGAATCCGCAGCCAATTCCATTCCAGAAGATTTCAGAGCCAACCATTTCCATGAATTTCATGGTAAATGATTCCCCTCTTGCAGGTAAGGAAGGTAAGTTTGTAACCTCAAGACATTTGCGTGACCGTTTGTTTAAGGAGCTTAATACAGATGTATCTTTGCGTGTAGAGGAAACAGAGGAGACGGAAGTCTACAAGGTATCTGGTCGTGGAGAACTTCATTTATCCGTATTAATTGAGAATATGCGTCGTGAAGGATATGAATTTGCAGTTAGCAAGGCAGAGGTTATCTATAAGCAGGATGATAATGGTAAGAAGCTTGAGCCGATGGAGATTGCTTATGTGGATGTTCCAGAAGAGTTTTCTGGTACGGTTATCAGCATGTTAAATGAGCGTAAGGGTGAGTTACAAGCAATGACACCAGCTCATGATGGAACGGTGCGATTGGAGTTTAATATTCCATCTCGTGGTTTGATTGGTTTCCGTGGTGATTTCATGACATCTACCAAAGGTACTGGAATTATCAATACCATTTTTGATGGCTATGGACCATACAAGGGTGACATGATGTACCGTAGTCAGGGTTCTTTAATTGCATTCGAGACAGGAACCTCCATTACCTATGGTTTATTCAATGCACAGGATAGAGGTACTTTGTTTATCGGTGCAGGTGAGCAGGTATATGCTGGTATGGTTATCGGTCAGACTGGTAAAGCTGAGGATATTGAGATTAATGTGTGTAAGGCAAAGCATTTGACCAACACTCGTGCTTCTGGTTCCGATGAGGCATTAAAGCTTACTCCACCAAGAATCTTAAGTTTGGAGCAGGCGTTAGAGTTCATTGATACCGATGAACTTTTGGAGATTACACCAGAAAACATCCGTATTCGTAAGAAGATACTTGATCCAACTCTTAGAAAAAGAGCAAGGATTAATCGATAGGGTTATGAATGTTTCATTACGAAATACAAGTAGTGTGAATTTCTAGATATAGATCAAAAATAAGTGATAAAGTAAGGGTTGCAACATGTGAAGGTGTTGCAACCCTTCTTTTCATTTAACAGAAAGAATGGTATACTATTATAGGATTTTTTTATAGGTGTA
Source organism: Lachnospiraceae bacterium (assembly GCA_017622535.1). Classification (GTDB taxonomy): domain Bacteria; phylum Bacillota; class Clostridia; order Lachnospirales; family Lachnospiraceae; genus CAG-590. Next base: position 4,489 of record JAGAQX010000179.1, read on the forward strand.
TTCCCTTTTTGTTTTACAAATAGAAGTATTATGGATGAATGGAGGAGGTTTTCAAAATGAGTGCAACGGTATTTTTTTCAAAAAACATCACACCGGAAATGGTGTTAGAACTATATAAAATGGTGGGCAAAGAATTAAAGGGCAATGTAGCAGTGAAGCTTCATTCTGGTGAAAAGGGTAATCAGAATTTCTTGAAACCGGATTTTTGGAAACCAATGATTCAGCATGTTAATGGTACCGTGGTGGAATGTAATACTGCATATGAAGGTGAGCGCAATACCACAGAAAAGCACAGAAAGCTTATCTCTGCCCATGGTTGGGACCGATATTTCAAGGTGGATTTGTTGGATGCAGAGGGGCCGGATTTGAAACTAGACATTCCGAATGGCAAAGTCATTAAGGAAAATTATGTAGGTAAGAATATTGTGAATTATGATTCAATGCTAGTGTTATCTCATTTCAAGGGACACCCTATGGGAGGCTATGGTGGAGCGTTAAAGCAGTTATCTATCGGTGTTGCGTCGTCTTATGGTAAAGCATATATTCATGGTGCAGGCGTGCCAGAACACATATGGACTGCGGACCATGATTCTTTTTTGGAATCTATGGCAGATGCAGCGGGAAGTGTAGTGGATTATTTCAAGGGTGATATCGTTTATATCA
>JAGAQX010000180.1 GCA_017622535.1 Lachnospiraceae bacterium
CACGGCCAAGCTCTTATAGGCATTTACAATCAAAGTTGCTGGATTGATACGGTTAATAATCGGGCAATTTTCTTCTAAGATATAAGGCATCTCCGCCATCTGCAGACCGCCTAGGAAAGAGCTTACCATGAAGAATGCAACACATATACCATTCTTCTGTCCCTCATTTCCCTTCACCCAGGTTGCAATTAGATATCCACCTGCTAAGCCAGTAAAAGTTCCTACGATTGTAGTTAACCAAATTAAACCAAAGTTATCTCCAAAATCCTGTCCGTACACATACACTACAAACACCAATACGATCGTCATCAATACCGTGTAGATTGTCATACTAGCCATAAAATCGATAACAAACTGCTTTAGCTTCGGAGTCGGAGCTACATTTCTTCTAGCTCCCATAGTCGATACATCTGCCTGCAATTTATTTCCGTAAGACAAGCCATACATAGATGCAATCAGACATGCCATGGAAAGTAATGCATAGAAATACTGAGTATAAGGTGACTTATCCTGTCCCTTTAGTTCTATCTCTTCAATTCCAATACTTTCCGCTTCAAATAATGTTGCTAAGAATGTTTCCATCTTCTCTGGGTGCTTGCTTGCCACCTCTTCAATCAAGGTATAATTTTGCTTATACTGATCAACAAATGATTTTACTAAGGATGTGTAGATATCCATCTCGCGAATCACCAGCTCAAAGTTATCTCCATCCACTAGAATATATGCATAGATGCTTTCATCCTGCAATGCGTCCTGCGCCTCATCTATATTCTTATATTCCGAAACCGCAAACATTGGAAGGTCTTCCTCCATCTCCACCTCCTGCAATGTCTCCACGAAGGTTTCATTGGCTTCCACTTCCACAACACCTACAGCTACTTCCGAGAACTGCTCATATGTGCCAAGATTGCCAAACATAAACTTGAAAATCAAACCTAAAAACAGTGGAAATATCAATGCCCAGAAGATTCCCTCTATACTTCGTAAGGACCTTTTGATTGTATATATATACTGTTGCATAGCCTTCCCTCCTAATCTCTAAGCTCTTTTCCTGTAATCTCTAAGAATACATCATTTAAGGTTGGTAATTCCGAGTGAACACCACCAAAGCCGACTTCCTTTTCTTTCAGTACATCCAACAAACGGATAAGATTGTGCTTCCCCTTTGAGAACTTCACCTTCAACAAATGATTCTCGTAAGTCACATTCATAACATGTGGCAATTTTGCAATCTCTTCCTTCACCGCTTCAGGTAGTTCCAAAATCTCTACACTAATGGTTTCTCCAAGGTCAATCATGCTCTTTAACTCATCCTTGGTTCCAAGGGCGATATTCTTACCCTTATCCATAATCGCGATACGGGTACAAATCTGTTCCACTTCTTCCATGTAGTGGCTAGTATAGATTACCGTTGCCCCTTCTTCATTCAACTTCTGAATTCCCTCTAGAATCTTGTTACGACTCTGTGGGTCAACTGCTACGGTTGGCTCATCTAAGATAATGAGCTTTGGCTTATGAGCAATTCCACAGGCAATATTCAGTCTTCTTAGCAAACCGCCGGATAACTTCTTTGGTCTGAATTTGCGATAATCCTGAAGCTCAACAAACTCAATTGCTTCCTCTACCAATTTCTTTCTCTCATTTTTATCTTTAATATATAAACCGCAGAAATAATCGATATTTTCATATACTGTAAGCTCATCAAACACAGCAACATTCTGCATGATAACACCGATGTTTTTCTTTGAGTCGTAGCTAGTCGGTGTCATTTCCTTTCCGAACACCTCGATTGTGCCTTTATCGTATTCCAATAAAGATAAGAGACAGTTGATGGTGGTGGATTTACCACTTCCGTTCGGTCCAAGTAAGCCGAACACCTCACCCTCTTCAATCTCCAGGTTGAAATGGTCTAACGCAACCAAATCTCCATATCTCTTTACTAAATTCTCGATTTTTACTACCATTTAATTTTCCTCCTCGCTCCTGGACAATTTTGTTATTTTTTATTTCACAATTCTTCTTCATACTTTAGTGAAAACTTTCCACTTGCTTCACCTTACATTTGCATCATACAAAATTTAAAATGAATTTGTAAGTGAAGAATGTAAGGAACCAATATGACATTTGTCATATTTTCCATTTTCATATAGTTTTCATATGGATATTAGGTAAGGAATCCTTTATAATACAATAGAAATAGTCATATGGTAAATGATTCTAATCACGGATTTGATGAGAACAAAAAGATAACAGAAAGGAGAATTTTAATATTATGTCAACTTATATAGACACACTTATTATTTTCATACTGTGCTCCCTTCTGTTCCCAGCCAACATGTTTGATGCACTACACATTACTTGTATCTTATTTTTGTTTGCACTATTTTGCTTTATTACAGTGACCAATAACAAGAAATTACTTATTATTCTTGGAACCCTTGCCCTCCTTATTACATTTATTATACCGGAGATGTCTGTCTATCTACCAATGCTGTACTACATGTACTTCTATCGCAAGCAATATATAATGCCGGTTATATATATCATTCCAATTGCAAACTGGTTGTTTACGAATGACACGCTTTCCAACTGGTTGATTGTGCCACTGATTGCATTAGGCTGGTATCTGTCCTATCAGACCACCAAGGGATTGGAATTACAGAACACACTAAACATTTCAAGAGATGACAGTGTAGAGCATCAGCTCATATTGAAAGAAAAAAATCGGCAACTGCTAGAAAACCAGGATGACCAGATTTATATTGCCACATTGAAGGAGCGTAATCGAATCGCCAGAGAAATTCATGATAATGTGGGGCATATGCTTTCCCGTTCTATCTTGCAGGTAGGCGCAATGCTTGCCATCTGCAAGGATGAAACCTTAAAGCCACATTTAACCACACTTAAAGAAACCTTAGATACTGCCATGAACAGTATCCGCAACAGCGTTCATGATCTACACGATGAATCGGTGGATTTGAAAAACGCCTTAGAAAGTCTTATAGATAACTTTACATTTTGTAGTGTACAATTAGACTGTGAAATTTCAAAACACATTCCAAAGGACGTGAAATACTGCTTTCTTGCTATTACAAAGGAAGCTCTTAACAATACTATGAAACACAGTAACGCCACCAAGGTGACCGTTACAGTCAAGGAACATCCTGCATTTTATCAATTATTGATTGAGGATAATGGAACAAAGAATACAGCGGTTGACACTTCTGGCATTGGACTTTCTAACATGAAAGAACGTGTAGAGAACCTACATGGAATTATACATATTAATGCGGAAAACGGATTTCGAATCTTTGTATCGATACAGAAATAATGGGACAAAATGCAGATTTCACATTGTGCACATCTAGGAGTTATAAAAGCATCTTATTTGTCATCATAATGAAATCTGCAAGAAAGAATATAGATATTGTTTTCATCAATTTTGTATATCAGCCGATCTTTATCATTAATTCGACGACTCCAATAACCAGCTAGATTGCCTGTCAACGGTTCTGGCTTACCAATTCCTTCGTTACCGTTCCGTGCAATATATTCAATCAACATATTGATTTTCTTTAACGTCTTACGGTCTTCTGTCTGCCAATATACATAATCCTTCCAACCATTCGTAGTAAAAACCTTATTCATCTTCCACCACCTCTATTAAATCATGCACTTCGACTAAGCCATTCTCTAACTGTGCCTTAGACTCCATTAACCAATCGAAATTAGCCTTACTTCCCATAATGTGAGCATTTTCCATCAAATTGTTATATGCTTCCTCTGATAGCATAACAACATTCTTATTATTCTTTCGCGTCACAATCATAGTTTCGTAATCATCTGTTACTTTATCCATAAAAGTTTTCATATTATCACGAAGATTGGTATAATTCACTGCTAACATAACATCGCCTCCTTTTCACGTACAATTTTCTGTACATTAATTATAACGTACAATTTCCTGTACGTCAATATGATGTTATACTTATAACTATATTATTCTACACAATGCTCTTTTTTACATTTCTATCATATTTTTTCAATTTTTCTTCAAGATTTCTTTCTTATAATTAAACCATTAAATTACAAGCATTTCATATATCTTTTTAAAGATGTGGCTTGGTTCTAAATCATTACAAATATATTATTAGCAAGGAGAACTCATATGAAAAAGAAAATTCTATCTGGCGTACTTACCCTTATGCTAACTACCTCTCTACTTAGCGGTTGTGGCAAAAGCAATGGACTTAGCTCCTTAGATTTCAGTAACACAACTCTTTCCGGAATTATTACTGCTGTAGACAGTGACAAGGTAACCATTTCCATGACTAGTGGTTTAGGCGGTGGACGTATGGGAAACCGC
>JAGAQX010000181.1 GCA_017622535.1 Lachnospiraceae bacterium
GAGGATTTACTTGGTATGGCAGCGCATAATGAAAATGAAGAGCATGACGTGGTGTATAAGGAATTTGAACAGGTGGCAAAGGAAGAAGGCTTTGATGACATAGCAAGAGCATTCTTTATGATTGGAAGAGTGGAAAAAATGCACGCTGAACGCTTCGAGAAATTTAAGAAATGGATGGAAGAGAATAAATTATTCGTATCCGATGTATCTACGGCTTGGATGTGTTTAAATTGTGGTCATACAATCGAGACAAAGCTTGCACCAACAGAGTGCCCAGTGTGTGGTGAGAATCAGGGGTATTTTGTACGCGTAAGTCTAGCTCCGTATACAGAATAAAAGAGAAAGTATAATGAGGTGTTTGTGTAGGAAAGTAAACCTTGCAAGCACCTTTTTCTTTGGTGCCATTTGAGCAGAATTGTTAATGAGAATAGTTGCTTTTCATGGTCGTTACATATAAAATATATTCAGCATATGTTGCTAGGAGGAAGGATGAATGAAGCTGACAACTCTTTGTTATATCGAAAAGGACAACCAATATTTGATGCTACATAGAACAAAAAAAGAAAATGACCAAAGCCACGATAAGTGGTTAGGAATCGGTGGTAAGCTAGAACAAGATGAAAGTCCGGAAGATTGTATGAAACGTGAAATTATGGAAGAAACCGGACTCACTGTTACAAGTTTTACCTTTGCAGGTGTTATCACATTTGTCTCCGATGTTTGGGAGACAGAGTATATGTTTTTGTATGTGGTGGATGGATTTACTGGAGATATGATTACCTGTGACGAAGGGGATTTGCAGTGGGTGCCGAAGGCAGAGGTTATGAAACTGAATTTGTGGGAGGGTGACCGCATTTTTATCAATCGTCTTTTGAATGAGGAATATGGTTTTTCAATACGTTATGTCTATCAAGGGGATGACTTGGTAGAGGTGACAGGAACGGTAACGAACGAGGATTGGAAAATTATAGAGGAATATCGGTAAAAAGTATTTAATGTTATGGAAATAGTAGGAAAGCAACAGAACAACATATTAAGAATTCTGTTGCTTTTTTAATTTGTTGGGAACGGAAAAGAAAAAGAAAATGTAAATAATATGAAACTTTTTGTATGAGAGTTTCATCTAATATATGTAACATAATCTTAGCTAAGTAAAATTATTCAAATTAACGTAAGACGGAAAGGGTACAAATGAGACAATTAGCAAAACGTGCAATACGAGGAGATTCTGATGCATTTGCACAGCTTATAGAATTGAATACTCAAAGTATGTATAAAGTAGCTAGAGCGTATTTTACGAATGATGCAGATATAGCAGATGCGATGAGTGAAACCATTTTGATAAGTTTTGAAAAGATTAGTACTTTGCGAAATCCAGAGTGCTTCAAAACATGGTTGACTCGTATTCTCCTTAATCAATGTAATCAGATGATACGTGAAAAGAATAGAGAAGTTGCCGCTGCAGAGTTTTCGGATATCATGGATGAATCATCGCAATATGCGTTATTGGAATTCAAGGAACTGCTTAATCAAATGGATGAAAAATATCGCATAGTATTAGTCCTTTATTATGTAGAAGGTTTCAAAATTAAAGAGATTGCAGAACTGTTGGATATAAAGGAAAATACGGTGAAAACGCGTTTGAAGCGTGGAAAAGCTAGTTTGAAGAAAGAATATGAATCCTTGGACAATAAACAAGAGTCCTCGAAAAAACGTATTGTACCATGTAGGAAGGAGTAGAAGCTATGAAAAGATGTTATAAAGAACGTGAGATAAAATCAATTATGCAAAGAGAATTAGAATTACCGATTGTAGTAACTGAAAGAATTGTTGATGTATTGCATCAGACTTGTACAGATTATAGTGAATCCGATTGTAAAGAAAAAGTGGTAAGTTACAAGAAAAAAGCAAAGGTAAGACGACAGTTTGTAGCATTATTTGCTATATGTTTATTTGGAATTGGAACGACGGTTGGCGCTATGGAATTAAAGAAATGGCAAGAATATGCGGCAGAAGAATTTCATGCAAGTGTAGAACAGCAAGATAAGTTGACAACGGATGGTTTGGCAGCAAACCCTGCGATATCCGTAACAGATAATGGTGTGACAGTGTCGGTGGAACAAGTAGTAGCAGATAGTTACAGTGAATATATTCTTTTAAAAGTGGAAGCCCCGAAAAATGTAGAATTGCCCTTGGAGTTTGGTTTTGCCTCTGAGTTTGCATATGGTGAGAATAGTGAATTAAGTTTTGAAGAACCCACAATTCGAAGATGTAGTGGGCAAGCTTTGATTGACTGGAATGAGGAAACAGGACAGCTAGAACGAATCAATGGTGAGTCCAATGTTGTATATTACGCATATATGATATATTCTACACAAGAAGATGTCTTGCAGGGAAAAGAAATTACGATTCGATTGAAGGATATTATAGAATATCTTCCGAAGGCGCAAAGTCAAGTGGTATTAGAGGGTGAATGGGCACTTACACTTCCATTGGAAGTACAGCAAAATGCTCAAAAGGAAATGGTGACATATAAGATGTTGTCGAATAAGGAAGGCAAAATGAATCATGTTTTGAATTGGGAGAATGTAACGATGACACCGATTCAACTAATGATAGAATTTGACTATCAGGATACAATCCCTTATTCAGAAGAAAATGAATCATTTTGTGAATTGACATCGGTGTTGCCACATGTAAAGAAAATCAAGTTGAAAAATGGTGATATTCTGGAAATTGATACGAAATCGAATGATTATGTAGAGTTCAAGAATGATGAAAAGACACAAAACAAATACGAAGAGTTTACAAAGCTGAGAGATTATGAAGCAGCGAATCGGGCTATTCAGACATGTGGTGAGTGGTCAGTTAAATTATGTGTGAATTTCTCTGCTGCAGCAAAAGTACAAACGGAAGATAATAATATTTGGCAAAGTGGAATAATTAATCCGGAAGAGGTTGAAGAACTTGTGGTGGAATATCAAGGAGAAGAATATTCATATAAGGTTGTGAAGTAGAGGATAAGTATTTCAAATATTATATCTGTCAGGAAATGTAGTGTATGTTTTCTGACAGATTTTTTATTGTTCTGTATATGAAACATTCGATTTATTATAACGTACATGGAATGAAAAAGTGGACATATATATCAAAAATAACCCTTGTAGATAATTTCATTTAAGGTATAATAGAATTGCGCGAGTTGCATAGTAACGAAGCAATTCGTGATATTAGTGACTATTGATGTATAAATAATGGATATATAATGTCCATTAACATAGGAGGATAACATGATTAACACATTAGTAAACAAAATTGCAACTTTGAATGCACCAGTTGTTGTGGGCTTAGACCCAATGCTTTCTTATGTGCCAGAGCATATTCAGAAAGCAGCATTTGAACAGTATGGTGAGACTTTGGAAGGAGCAGCAGAAGCAATTTGGCAGTTCAATAAAGCTATTGTAGATGCGACTTATGATTTGATTCCAGCAGTAAAGCCACAGATTGCAATGTATGAGCAGTTTGGTATTCCGGGACTTGCAGCGTTTGAAAAGACATGTGCTTATTGTAAGGAAAAGGGACTAGTTGTAATTGGTGATATAAAAAGAGGTGATATCGGTTCTACTTCTACAGCATATGCAGTAGGACATATCGGTAAGGTACAAGTTGGCAGTAACACTTTCTCTGGTTTTTCCGAGGATTTCGTAACTGTGAATCCATACCTTGGTTCGGATGGTGTGAAACCTTTCGTAGAAGTATGTAAGCAGGAGAACAAGGGTATCTTCGTTTTAGTTAAGACTTCCAATCCTTCTTCTGGTGAGTTCCAGGATCAGTTAGTTGATGGAACACCACTTTATGAGTTGGTTGCTAAGAAGGTTGTAGAATGGGGCGAAGAGTGCATGGGCGATACCTACAGCAACGTTGGTTGTGTGGTTGGTGCTACTTATCCAGAGATGGGTAAAGTACTTCGTAAATTGATGCCTAAGACATACATTTTAGTACCTGGATATGGTGCCCAGGGTGGTAAGGCTGAAGATTTGGTACACTACTTCAATGCAGATGGACTGGGTGCAATTGTTAATTCTTCAAGAGGAATTATTGCAGCTTACAAGCAGGACAAGTATGCTAAGTTTGGAGCAGAGAATTTTGCAGACGCGTCCCGTCAGGCTGTCATCGATATGGTAGAGGATATCACAGGAGCCATTGCAAAAAGATAATTACGAAGTGAAACGATATTGGGCGTGCGGCTATAACAAACCACAGCAGGCACGCTTGCGCTACTCTGAGTGCGTAGCAGTACATAAGGTTGCAAAGAACGCAACCTAAGTACTGACGGACTCACATGTACCTGCTTTGTGGTAATTGCTATAACCACACGCCAATATAAGCTGTGTGGAATTTCGTAATTATCGCATAAGAGTTATAGATAAGGAGAACGATAATGAGTGGAGTGAAAATGACCGCGAAGGTTAGAAGTCAGGAAAAGCTTTCAAGTGATATATATAGCTTGGTTTTGCATGCACCAGAGATTGCAGAAGCGTCAAAACCAGGACAGTTTGTTTCGTTATATAGCAAGAATGGAGCTAATTTGTTACCAAGGCCAATCAGTATTTGTGAATTTGATACAGAGAAAGGGACAGTTCGTCTTGTGTACCGTGTGGTTGGTAAGGGAACGGATGAGTTTTCTAAGTTAAAAGAGGGCGATAAGATTGATGTCATGGGTCCTCTTGGTAATGGTTTCACCTTGAAGGATAAGAAAGCAATCTTGATTGGTGGTGGTATCGGTATTCCGCCAATGGTAGAGCTTGCCAAATGGTTAGATTGTGAAAAGAGCATTGTGTTAGGGTTCCGTGACGAGACCTTCTTGTTAGAGGATTTAGAACCAAGTGGTGAGGTGTATATTGCCAGTGAAGATGGTAAGCACGGTGTACAGGGTAACGTGTTAGATGCCATTCGCGAATATGAGATTGAGGGTGATATCATTTATGCCTGTGGTCCAACACCAATGCTTCGTGCGATTAAGGAATATGCCATTGCCAATAATATTGAGGCCCAGATCTCTATGGAAGAGAAGATGGCATGTGGAATCGGAGCATGTCTTGCATGTGTTTGCAAGTCGAAAGAAGTAGATCATCACACAAATGTGAATAATAAGCGTATCTGTAAGGATGGGCCAGTATTTGATGCACGGGAGGTGGAATTTTAAATGAATCTTTCAGTAAATATTGCAGGAGTAGAATTTAAGAATCCAGTGACAGTGGCATCTGGTACCTTTGGTTCTGGTGCAGAGTATGGTGATTTTGTTGATTTGAGCAAATTAGGTGCAGTTACGACTAAGGGTGTGGCAAACATTCCTTGGCCGGGAAATCCAACGCCACGTATTGCAGAAACTTACGGTGGAATGATGAATGCTGTAGGTTTGCAAAATCCTGGTATCGATGTGTTCTGTAAGAGAGATATTCCTTTTTTGCAACAGAATAATGCCAGCATTATTGTAAATGTATGTGGTAAGTCTGAGCAGGATTATGTAGAGGTAGTAGAGCGATTGGCAGATGAGGATGTAGCATTACTTGAGATTAATGTTTCTTGTCCGAATGTCAAAGAGGGTGGTATTGCGTTTGGTCAAGATCCGAAGGCATTAGAACAGATTACCAAAGCGGTAAAGGCCAAAGCAAAACAGCCAATTGTCATGAAGTTAAGTCCGAACGTGACAGATATTACTGAGATGGCAAGAGCTGCGGAAGCAGGTGGTGCAGACGCGTTATCGCTTATCAATACATTGACAGGTATGAAGATTGATATTAACCGTAGAAGCTTTGCAGTAGCAAATAAGACTGGTGGAGTGTCAGGTCCAGCGATTAAGCCAATTGCAGTTCGTATGGTATATCAGGTTGCCAATGCGGTAAAGCTACCATTGATTGGTATGGGTGGTATCATGAATTACGAGGATGCAATTGAATTCATGATGGCAGGTGCTACAATGGTATCTGTTGGTACTGCAAACTTCCATAATCCTTGTGTAACCTTAGAGATTATCGAGGGCATGAAGAAGTTCATGGTAGAAAAGGGCATTGAAGATATCAATGAGATTATTGGATGTGTGAAGTGATTTTAGGATAAAGGATGAGTAATAAAAGCTCCGAGATAGATGATAATTGAAGTCTATCTTGGAGCTTTTTTGCAGATGCATAATCGGTTAATTATGAAATTAAATTTAAAATTGTTATCTGTGGTTCATATTTTTGAACTAGATTTTAAAATATAGCATAGAAATATCATAATATTTCAGAGTCTGTTAATTGCATTTCAAAATTTATTTTTATACACTATACATGTTCAATATGGGACTTTACACTCTCAAAAAATACCAATATAATATTAGTAATAATATTATAAGGTGGTGGAAAGCGTGATTGAAATGAATCAGTATGAAGTTATTAATAATACAATTGATTATTATAAGAATTTACAGGCAATTAAACGAGCGAATAACGGACAAGAGAATAAGGTTTTAGATTATGAGATTAAAACAACAAGGGTAAAGCTTGAGAGCTTCGGAATTAATTTGCATAATCTGGAATTTGATAGTTAGTATGGAACTTATAATCGAGTGTAAAGTCCTCTGTTGAATAGTTAAGAAGAGTTTCTTTTTACACCAATTAGTAGAAAAAAAGTCGCGAAAATAAAGAGGAATCGAACTTGTTCGATTCCTCTTTATTTTGTTATGAAATTGTAATTATATCAATTATTTTTCCCAAGGAATGCAATACATCATAAAATATTCATCATTGTATCCTTGATAGATGTGATAGATTTCTGTATCATCCGGTATTTGGGAGTGCATCATATTTCGAAAGGTAGCTAAATCAGTAACATCCGCATTATTTAACACTAAAAGCTGTGAAAAGAATTTGTCAGCTTCAAGTGTAAAGCCTGAATACGTAGGTGCTTGAAAGGCATTGTTGTGGTCTATAAAAATGATATTTTCAGCATCTGCATACTGTGTTTTATAATAGTTGTTCATAGCTACATCCCATGAACTAGATAAGTTTTTCAATGTTTCCTTTGGTATGTTATTACGAATCGCTAATAATGTACCATTTTCGGTGATAAGTACTTCATGTACTTCATCCGTATCATAGCGATAGAAGGTCACCTTCCAATAATAAGCCGAATATGTTTGGAAAGAGGCTTCAATACATTGATAGCAATTAGTTTTCCAAGAGTACCAATTATCATAAGTGGAGTCAAAATGATATGGATATGCATTCGCAGTATATAATACAGAAACAGCAGCTCTTGCCAATTCTACAGCGTTTACTTCACTAATATTAGCACTAGAAGTATCTATTTCTGTTTGTGTACTGGCCCAGGAACCAGATATCAATTTCATTCGTTCATATTCTGTAAGCTTCATAGATGCATTTTTTGCAATGGCAGAGTTAGAAGTATCATACAAATCAGTAGATATAGGACTAACAGCACCTAACTTAGATGAAAAAGTGATGTGCAATAAAAGGCCTGGAAGAACTATACCAAGAACTGTAACCAATATAAAACTGGTAATTAAAACTGTTTTATTATGAAAAATCTTCATATGTACGTTCCTCTTCCTGTGTTTAACATAAATGACAACAGGTTTTCTTTTTTTATTAAAAGGATTATAACATATATTTTTGTCTAAAATGCATCTACTTGATAACTTTTTGATGCAAAGGGATTGTACATTGTTGTTTATAAGGTGGTTGTATAGCACAGAATTAGAATGTAGCTATTTAACACAGTATATGTTATAAACATTTTGAAAGGGAGAGGATTATGAGAAAACAAGCAAAGTTCTATGTGATTTTAGGAATGATGTCCTTGATGTTATCTGGTTGTGGACAGAAAGAGGTTGTTTATGATACGGAAAGCACAACAACAGTGGAGAACAGTGAAAGTAGCAGTGAAGCACCTGCTAATGCAACATTAAAGGGTGAATTGGGAATTGGGGAAGATGCAACTTGGAAAGAAACAATACAAATGGTAGGTGGAAGTGCAGATTTTAAAACATCCATTACAGTTCCGGAGACTCAGAATATGTATACGGTTACGGCCAAGGAATATTATTTGACATCGGAGGATAAAAAGAAAATTGCAGAGTATTTTATGGATGCAGATAGTATCCGTGTAGATAAGGATGTGTCAGTAACAAAGGAATCCTTGCAGGATAGAATTAATATGTATGAACAGGCTATTGCAGAGGGGAAATATCCAAAGTATCAAATGATTATGCCGATGGATGCGTATGAACAATTTGTATATTCTACCTTTGATTATATTCAAGTGCCAACAGATCAAGAAAAGGCAAGCTATGAAAAAGAAATATCCAGATTGACAGGTCTTGTAAATGAAGCACCTGCGGCTGCAGACTTAGATGAACTTTCTGGTGATTATGTGGCAGAGGCATATAAAGGAAAAAAGAATGATGTGGAATATGCGATTTCTTTCTTTAATGATGAAACTAGAAATCGTTCTGCCTGGTCATTACAAGCAGTTGACAAGAATCACTTTTTACAGATTGATATAAAAGATGACGAATTCACCTGTTGGGAATTAGGGGCAGGAATAGAAGATGGATTTGTACCGAGCAATCATCTTTGTCAGTTGACACCGGAAGAAGCCAAGGAACAGGCTAAGAAGCTGTGTGAAGACTTAGGTATGTATCACATGGTGCCTGTAACTGCTAATCCTGCACAATGGGATAATGGCTCTGTAAAGGAGCTGAATGGTTATTTGGTAAGACTAGTAAGACAAATTGAAGGGGTTCCAGTGGATTTTACAACGTATTTAGATGACGAAACGTATCTAGATGGTGAAAATGCTATGTTACCATATAGTACGGAATGTGTAGAGGTGTGTTTGAATGATAAGGGAATCATTTCTGTATTTTGCAAGGGTATTCTGAAAGAAGAGCAGATGAGTGAACCTGTAAAGTTATTAGGTATCGATGAGGTACAAGAGGTGTTCCGACAAGAATTAAAGTCTGAAACGAAGGGATATATTGAGGGGTGGCAAACATTGGAGCTTTCATATGTCAGAGTGAAAAATGATGAAGATCCGAATCAATTCACATATATTCCTGCCTGGAGATTGCGAATCAATGCAACGCAAGCCGGTTTCGCTATGGCAAGTACACGTCATTTTGTCTGGATTAATGCTATCGATGGAAGTAGAATTGATATGGATGCAAATGGGGCACCAACCTTGTTTTATGCATATGGTCTTGGGGATTATGAATAAGGAAACATAATATGCAAATAACGCATACGTTAAAGAGGTATTAGTATGAGAGGTAAAAGAATAGTATTGGTAGCTAGTTGTCTAGCTTTGTTGTTCATTGGTTGTGATAAAGAAGAAGTGATATATGATATGGATAATTCTTCTAAAGAAAACCATTTAAATGAGGTCGATACTACAGAAGTACAGAAAATAGATGGTAATTTGGCGAAGCAATTGGGTGTTACCGATACAGTCTGGAAGGAGACCATTTCTACAGGCGAAGAAGATATATATGTCAATGCAACCATTACCATTCCGGAGGTTTCAGATATGTATACC
>JAGAQX010000182.1 GCA_017622535.1 Lachnospiraceae bacterium
CAGGAGCATTTAGATGATATAGCTGACAGGATATATAAGCTATTAGAGGAGTTAGAATAGTATTTACTATGAATATAGTTTGATAGTCTTTTCTTTTTAGATGATGTCGAATGATGATAAGAATAAGATTATATAAGATAGGAGGTATATAGTATGAAAGCATTAGTTGCAGAGGACGATTTTGCGAGCCGTAAGTTTATCACAAATTATTTAAATCAGTTTGGTGAATGCGATGCCACAGTTGACGGTATGGAGGTTGTGGACGCATTTATGATGGCCTATGAGGCTGAAGAGCCATACGATTTGGTTTGTTTGGATGTAATGATGCCAGTTATGGATGGATATCAGGCATTGAAGGCAATCCGTGATATCGAAGAAGAAAAGGGGATACCTGTGGAGAAGCGGGTTAAGATTATCATGATGACAGCGCTTAATGAGGAACGCAATGTTAAGAAGGCCTTCGAGATGGGTTGTACTGTTTATTGTGCAAAACCAGTGGACATTGAAAAGCTAAAAGAAGTATTACAAAAATTATCTCTTGTATAATTTCAAAGAGTACAGGAAGGGGGTAGACCATGGCGGAAGATTTTAATACAGACAGTATGTTAGATATGTATCTGTTTGAAAACAGACAGTTACTAGAAAATCTGGATGGGATTGTTTTAGAAAAACAAAATGCAGATGCCTTTGATGAGGACGATGTCAATAGTATTTTCCGTGTCATGCATACAATTAAAGGTTCTTCAGGAATCATGATGTTTGATAATATCACACATGTTTCCCATAAGCTGGAGGACATTTTCTATTACATTCGTGAGTCACAACCAGAGCATTTAGACCATAAGGAGTTGGTTTCCATTGTGCTTGATGTGTCTGGATTTATAACAAATGAATTTGACAAAATTGAAGATGGGGATGACCCGGATGGTGACAATTCAGAGCTGATGAAGGTGATGGACAAGTTCTTGGAGGATATGAAGAATCATATCGAGAGCTTAGGAGAGGCACTTCCGGAAGAGAATGTCTATGTTGCACCAAGCCAGTTCTATATTGCACCAATGGCTACAGAACAAAGCCATTTTTATAAGATTTTAATTCGTTACCGGGAAGATACTATGATGAGTAATATCCGTGCATATAACACAGTATATGCGTTAAAGGATGTTGCAGAAGATTTGCTTTATATGCCTGAGGATATCTTAGGTGACGAAAAGTCGGCAGACATCATTTTAGAAGAAGGATTTGCAATGCTTTTGCAAACCCAAAGCTCAAAGGATGAGATTCATAAGCTGGTAGATAATTGTCCAGATATTGTTTCTATTGAGATTGATGAGTGCGATGCCAGTACTTTTGCTCTTGGATTTAATGCGAAATCAGAAGAACCAACTCAAATTGATTTGGATTCCAGTGTGGAGGAGATACAAGCAAGAGCACGGAAGGAAATTGAATCTACTGGAAATGAAAAGAAGAAGGATGAGGTTGAGGCTGGTGATTATGTCGTTAAGGAAAAGACACCAGGACGCAAGCAAACTCTTGCAAAGCATCAGAAGAAAGAAAAGCAGCAGAAACAGAGCTTTATTAGTGTAAATGTTGCTAAGATGGATGCATTAATGGATTTGGTTGGAGAATTAGTGATTGCACAATCGGGTGTGTTACAGAATCCAGATTTGCAGGTTCCGGGTTTGGAATTATCTAATTTCCAAAAAGCTGCAAGACAGATGATGAAGTTTTCATCTGAATTGCAAGACGTGATTATGTCTATGCGATTAATGCCACTTACCAACACATTCCAGAAGATGAACCGAATAGTCTTTGATGTATCAAGAAAGCTAGGAAAAGAAATCGAGTTAGAGATTATTGGTGAAGAGACAGAGGTGGATAAGAAGATTATCGAAAACATTTCGGATCCGCTAATGCATTTGATCCGTAATTCGGTGGATCATGGAATAGAAATGCCAGAGGATCGTGTGGCAGCTGGCAAACCTGCCAAAGGTAAGATTACCATTGAAGCCATGAATGAATCGGGTAAAGTATTTATCATTGTAAAGGATGATGGTAAAGGTCTAGATAGTGATGCAATTTACCAAAAGGCAAAGAAGAATGAGTTGATTCCAGACGGAAAACATCGTTCTGACTTTACAGATAAAGAATTGTATCAATACATTACATACCCTGGTTTTTCAACAAAAGAGAAGGTTACAGAGTATTCCGGACGTGGTGTTGGAATGGATGTAGTGGTAAAGAATATTCAAAGTATTGGTGGTCGTCTTGAAATAGACAGTAAGAAGGGTGCCGGTTCTACCATGACCCTTAAGATTCCTCTGACCCTTGCAATTATTGAAGGAATTGTGTTAAAGCTTGGAACCAGTATGTTTGTTGTGGAGACCAGCAATATTCAAGAGTTTATTAAACGCAAGGATTGTCAGCTGGTGAAGGAGCCAAATGGTGAAGAATATGCAGTTGTTCGAGATGAGTATTATCCAGTGGTACGTTTGGAAAAGAAATATCATTTGGATGTTTCGGATGAGGATAATGGTATTGTAGTAATACTAGAACATGAAGGACAAAGGATTGCGACCTTTGTTGAGAAACTGGTAGGACAGCAAGAGATTGTTGTGAAACCAATTCCAAGCTATGTACCGAAGGTAGATGGACTATCTGGCTGCACACAGCTAGGGGACGGAAGTATAGCTTTAATATTAGATGTTGCAGGTTTGAAGAGTTAGGGGGCGATGATAGTGCAGGAGGAAATGATTCAAGAAGAGATGCTACAGGAGGATGCATTGGATACCGAAAAAGGCAAGTACATGACCTTTAAAACCAATGGTGAATATTATGGTGTTGCACTGAAGTATGTTGTGGAAATTGTTGGCATTCAGAAGATTACTGCAATTCCAGAGGTGGAGGATTATATCAAAGGTCTAATCAACTTAAGAGGTAAGATTATTCCTGTGATTGATGTCAGAGTACGTTTCCGTCAGGAACCATTTGAGTACAATGACAGGACATGTATCATTATTATCAATGTCAATGGTACTTTGGTTGGCTTGATTGTGGAGACAATAGCAGAGGTGGTAGATATCGATGATTCAGAAATTGTACCACCACCAACCTTGAATCCGAAGAATGTGAAAAATCAGTATGTATACGGATTGGGTAAGGTGGGAGATTCTGTTAAGATGCTGTTGGATCCTGAGAAGCTGATTAAGGATGAGGAGCTGAACTTCTTAGAGGAAGTGGCAAATGAGACATTAGGAGACACAGAGAATGGTACAGAGGTAAATACACAGGAAAGTGAGGAATAAGCGAATGAAGAAGGTTAGTATTAAGACAAGAATAGGCGTAAGTTTTGGATTATTAGTAATCTTGAATATTATTATGGGTGTTCTGTGTGGTAGCGCAGTGATGAAGGTTACAGGAACTGGTGCGGATGCAGCAGTAGATAGTGTAGCTAAAACAGTTGGTTTGATTTTGCTAATTGTTGTTGTTGCAGCAACGGCAGGTGCTATTAGCTTAATACGTGGTATAGCAAATCCGATAAAAGAGCTTACAATGGCAGCACAACAGCTGGCAGAAGGTGATGTGAATGTAGAAGTTTCTGATCATAATTGTCAGGATGAAATTTATGAATTGATTGAAGCTGTTCGTATTATGGTATCTAATATTAAGGCACAAGCAAAAACAGCGCATGAAATTTCGCAAGGTAATTTGCAGGTGGAGGTTACACCTCGTTCGGATAAGGATATTCTTGGCTTGGCGTTGAAAGAGATTGTGGATGATTATAATGTGTTGTTGTCTACCATGAAGGAGTCTACTACACAGGTAACTGCAGGTGCTGGACAGGTGGCAAGTGCCAGCCAGGCTTTAGCACAGGGCTCTACAGAGCAGGCGAGTGCCATTGAGCAGATTACTGCTTCCATGAGCGAAATTGCTGAGAAGACAAGCGTAAATGCATCTAGAACTGGAGAAGCAGATAAATTAGCTCACAATGTAGCAAAAGGAGCTGAGGCTGGTAACGAGAAGATGCAAGAGATGGTTGCTGCGATGAAAGAAATTAACAAGTCATCCGTTGAGATTTCCAAGGTTATTAAGACAATTGATGATATCGCATTCCAGACCAACATTCTTGCATTAAATGCAACTGTAGAGGCGGCAAGAGCTGGTGTACATGGTAAGGGCTTTGCGGTTGTAGCAGAAGAAGTTCGTAACCTGGCAGAAAAGAGTGCACAGGCAGCAAATGAAACCAATGATATGATTACTGGTTCCATCCAAAAGATTAACAATGGAGCTGAGCTTGCGAAAGAGACAGCAAAATCGCTAGAAGAGATTGTTAGTGATGTAGAAAAGACTGCTGAACTTATTGATGATATTGCAATTGCAACTAATAATCAGGCAACTGCCGTAACAGAAATCAATCAGGCAATTAATCAGGTATCCATTGTTGTTCAGAACAACTCTGCAAGTAGTGAAGAGTGTGCTGCAAGTAGTGAAGAGCTGGCAAATCAGGCAGAAGCATTGATTCAGATGTTAGCAAAATACCAGATTAAAAATGATGGAAGTGCCAGAGTAGCAACACAAAGCTTTTCCAAGAGTACAGCAAGCTACAGTGCACCAGTAAAACAGGACAATGAATCGATCATTTCGTTAGATGGTGATTTTGGAAAATATTGATTTCATAATTGTAATTTTTAATATTTAAACTTTTTAGAAAAAGGTTATCCCAGAGGTATTATTTGAATGGATAACCTTTTTCTTTTGTTTGAACAACGGTGAGATTTAGAGAAACAAAAGCAATCTGAACTATGGGTTTAATGCTATTTACAAAAAATTTTTTTCAAGTTACAATAGGAGAAGTGTATAAGGAAAAGTGGCTCAAAGCAATTTGATAATTATAGTGAAAATATGGTCGGAAGTAGCAAATTGGTTTTCAACACCAATGAATGGAGAGCATGATAGCAATATACAAAGAAAATAAAAAGGTTAGGTAGCAATTTGAAAAATTTATACATAGCAGAGAAACCAAGCGTGGCAAGAGAATTTGCTAAGGCTTTAAAAATTAATGGTGGTAGTAAGGATGGCTACATTGAGTCGGCAGATGCAATTGTGACCTGGTGTGTTGGACATTTGGTAACTATGAGCTATCCAGAAGAATACGACGCAGCGTTAAAACGGTGGGCATTGGAACCGTTGCCGTTTTTACCAGAACAGTTTAAGTATCAGGTGATTGACGGTGTGTCGAAACAATTTAATATTGTAAAGGGACTCTTGAATCGAGAGGATGTGGGTTGTATCTATGTCTGCACAGACTCGGGACGAGAGGGAGAATATATCTATCGTTTGGTAGACCAATTAGCGCAGGTGCCAGATACAAAAGAGAAGAAACGAGTATGGATTGATTCTCAGACAGAGGAAGAGATTTTGCGTGGAATTAAAGAGGCAAAGGATTTACATGAATATGACAATCTTTCTGCATCTGCATATCTTCGGGCAAAGGAAGACTATTTGATAGGAATTAATTTTTCAAGACTTTTGACACTAAAGTATAGCTATGCAATTAAAACGTATCTTGGCAAGGATAAATGCGTGGTTTCTGTGGGACGAGTGATGACCTGTGTTCTTGGAATGATTGTAAGAAGAGAACGTGAGATTCGTCAATTTGTAAAGACACCATTTTATCGCGTGATTGGTAATGTGGAATTGGCAGATGGAACTTTCGAGGCAGAATGGAAAGCAGTGGAGAACACTAGATACTTTAATTCACCTTTGCTCTATAAAGAGAATGGTTTTAAAGAAGAACAAGGTGCCAAGAAGTTGATTGAGGAGTTAAAGGGAGACTATGCGGAATTAACTGCAGTTAATAAGGATGCATCTACTGCCGGCAAATCCTCCATTGGAACAGGTAAGTCTCCGGAAGGTAAACCGCTTGGATTAATTGAAAAAGTGGAGAAGAAAAAGGAGAATAAGAATGCTCCGCTACTTTATAATTTAGCAGAGTTACAGAATGACTGTGCAAGACTTTTTAAAATTAGTCCAGACCAGACATTGCAGATTGCACAGGAGCTTTATGAGAAGAAGATGGTAACTTACCCAAGAACAGATGCCAGAGTGCTTTCTACAGCGGTCAGTAAAGAGATATACAAGAATATTTCTGGTCTCAAGAATATTCCTTCTATGAAGGCGTATGCGGAGCATATATTAAATAGTGGAAGCTACAAGGGGATTGCGAAGACAAGATATGTCAATGACAAACAGATTACAGACCACTACGCCATTATTCCAACGGGACAGGGTTTGAATTCCTTTGCAGGCTTGAATGATACTGCAAAGAAGGTATATGAAATTATTGTAAGACGTTTCCTTAGTATTTTTTATCCGCCAGCAGTATATCAGAAGCTGGCATTAACCTTAGATCGCAATGGAGAAAAACTATTTGCGAATTTCAAAGTATTAGTTGATCAGGGGTATCTTCCGATTACAGTGAATTCTTTTGGTAAACAGAAGGACGAGGAGGAGAAATATTCCAAGGAAATGGTAGATGCGGCTATGAATTTGAAAAAGGGTATGCAACTGCCGATTGATAGCTTTGAAATTAAAGAGGGTGAAACATCACCGCCGAAACGCTACAGTTCTGGTACCTTGATTCTTGCCATGGAAAATGCAGGTCAGTTAATTGAGGATGAAGAACTACGTGCTCAAATTAAGGGTAGCGGAATTGGAACCTCTGCAACTAGAGCAGAGATTATCAAGAAGCTGGTTAATAATAAGTACTTGGATTTAAACAAAAAGACGCAGATTATCACACCCACATTGATGGGTGAAATGATTCATGATGTGGTAGCATTTTCTATCAAATCCTTATTAAATCCGGAATTTACTGCCAGTTGGGAAAAGGGCTTGTCTTATGTTGTAGATGGTATTTATACAGAACAGGATTATATGGATAAGCTGGAGGATTATATTACGAAGCGTACCGTTGCGGTGAAGGGGTTGAATAATCAATATCAGCTTCGAGCTTATTTTGACTATGCGGCACAGTTTTATAAAAAGGAGACGGCTAAGAAGTCTGGTGGGAAAAAGACTGGAGATAAGAAGACTTCCGATAAGTCGGAAGAATAAATATAGGCGTGCAGTAGGTTGTATGCTATTATATTCTTAAAATAGAATAAACATATTTAATAGAATGCTTGATGAGCATTCAAAAATTATGAAGAAAAAGGAGCGAATAGAATCGTGGAACAACAGGTTACAATCAAAGAATTATATACTCTAGATGAGACATTGGCAAAGCCATTGTTAGAGGGACTTACTTATCCTTGGGAAGCACTTCCAAAGATTGGGGATTTCATTAAGGAGTTAGGAAAGACACTTCCAACGGATATTTATGAAGAAGTAGAAGAGAATGTATGGATTGCAAAGTCCGCAAAGATTTATCCAAACAATTACATTGCAGGTCCTTGTATTATTGGTGAGCGCACAGAGGTGCGTCCAGGCGCATTTATTCGAGGTAATGCGTTGGTTGGTGATGATTGTGTGGTTGGTAATTCGACAGAGCTTAAGAACGTTATCCTGTTTAATCATGTTCAGGTGCCGCACTATAATTATGTGGGTGATTCTGTGCTGGGATTTTATTCCCATATGGGAGCAGGTTCTATTACTTCTAATGTGAAAGCAGATAAAACCTTGGTGCATGTAAAAGGTGAGGATTTTGATATTGACACAGGTCTTAAGAAATTTGGGGCTATGCTTGGTGACCATGTGGAGATCGGATGCAACTCTGTATTAAATCCAGGTTCTGTTATCTGCCAGAATTCCAATGTATATCCAGTGAGTATGGTGAGAGGTGTGGTTCCACCACATTCTATTTATAAAGACAAGGGGAATGTAACACCAAAGAAGGCGTAGTTAAGAATTCTATACAGAAATGTAAAATAAGCCAGATTAGGTAATCTGATATTATGATTCCTAATTTGGCTTATTCTATTTTACTTTTCGGTTACGGTTGCCTGGTCTAGAGCATTTTTAATGGCTTGGTTTAATATGATATAGGTGTATTGATTATCCTTTGAATATGTAATGTCATCCACACTTTCTACTGATGAAATTTGTTCGTTGATTTCATTTAAGGCAGGTTCAAGAAGTGGATACATTGTTGTCACAGCCTCATTCATATTTTCGATGTCTACGCCACTTATGGTGTCTTCGTCTACGCTGACGGAAACATTTAACGTGTTATCTCCAAGAGTTATGGTTGAGGAATATACGCCAGGAATGTATTTACTTGTAGTTTCTGCTTTTTTATTTGTGCCCTTTCCAAACATGTTCATGAGTAGAATGATTAATAAAATTCCAAGGACTAGAAAAATGCCCGTATAAATGATTTCCTTTGCTTTAATTACAACGATTTTTGTCTGTGTGCCCATAAAATTCCTCCTAGTGATTGTTACTATAAAGATATGAGAGATTAAAAAAATTTAGAACTCTTTTTAGGAATTTGCCGTGACTTGTCAGTAATATTTGTTATATTATAAAAAAGGATATTTGGGTAGTGGCATGTGTTATAATGTTCAGAGAAGTGAAATAGTATGAGCAGTAGTTCACATTATAGTTAATCGGATAGGGAGATACAGTATATGGCAATACAATTTATATTAGGAGCCAGTGGAACTGGCAAGACCAATTATATATATGACAGAATCATTCAGGAATCTATGAAAGAAACATCTGGTTCTATTTTGTTTGTGTTACCAGAACAGTCTAACATGGTAGCAGAGCAGGATATGGTATCGATGCATCCACAGGGAGGGACTATGGATATTTCGATTCTCAGTTTTACAAGACTTGCATTTAAGGTCTTTGATGAATTGAATGTGCATACCAATGATGTGCTCGATGATTATGGCAAGAGTATGTTATTGATGAAGATTCTAAAGGAAAAGGAGAATGAACTTACCTATTATAAGAATATGCTTGGAAAGTCTGGATTTGTAGATGAGGTGAAGTCAGTACTTTCGGAGTTTTATCAATATCAGATTACAGAAGATGTATTGACAAGAACCATTGCTGATTTGAGTCCGGATAAGAGCTTGTACCATAAGCTTACAGATTTGAAGCTCATATTACATGCATTCAATGAAGCAATGGAAGGCTCTTATATGGTGACAGAACAGCTTCTTTCAATGTTGAAGGAGGTGGCACATCAGTCAAAGATGTTACAGAATGCAGAGATTTACTTTGATGGTTTCACTGGATTTACACCAATACAATATGATGTTATTGAAGAGTTGATGAAGGTGGGTTCCAATCTCTATTTTTCTTTTACAATGGATGAGAATCTCTTTGGTGATAATGGATATAGTGAGCAGGGGTTGTTTGCAATTGCTAAACAATCTATTGATAGATTATGTCAACTAGCACAGAGGAATCAGATCCCTATTTTACCACATGTGGGAATGAATAAGAATCATCGCTTGGAAGATAGTAAAGAGTTGTTACACTTAGAACGACAAATCTTTCGTTTTCCAATGAAGTCTTATAATAAGTCGATAGAGGATATTATGTTAGTAAATTGCTTGGATAGCAAGCAGGAATGTATGTACATTGCAAAGACGATTCGGGAATATGTTATGCAGAAGGGATTCCATTATAATGATTTTGCGATTGTTACAAGTGATATCAGAGAACAGGCGGATAATTGGCGTCGAACAATGGAACTTTTGCATATACCATATTTCCTTGATTATACGGAAGTATTGGCACATAATCCAGTAGTGGAATTTGTAGAGTTAGTAATGGAAGTGTTTCGTAAGGACTTTTCCTATGATAGTGTGTTTTCTTTGTTGAAAACAGGTTTTTTTGATGTGAATTTTGAGGGTATCTATAATCTTGAGAATTATGCTTTAAAGTATGGTGTGAAAGGATATACATGGTGGAGCAAGGCATTTCGTGGAAGAGTGAAAGGTTTACATGCAATCAATGAAACACGTAAGCAATTTATGTTCTGCATAGAGCCAATGGTACAAGTTTTTCAAAAAACACAGGCGCAGACAAAGGAATATTTGCAGGCACTCTATGATTTTATGTCAACCAATAAGCTTGCAGAGAGATTATATGAGAGGAGCTTAGTGTTGGAAGAAGAGGGAAATCTTCGGGAGGCCAAAGCATATAGACAAGCCTATGATAAATTTGTCGCTGTATTGGATAAGACTATGGATATTCTTGGTGAGGAAGAGATTGCTCGAGATGATTTTGTGGATGTATTGCTAACAGGGATGTCAGATGTGAAGCTAGGTGTTATTCCGTCTACGTTAGATCAGGTTGTGATTGGAGATATAGAAAGAACTCGTTTGCATCATGTGAAGGTGGTATTTTTGGCTGGAGTAAATGAGGGGATTTTGCCAAAGAATACTTCTAACAAAGGAATACTTGCTGATAAAGACCGCAGACGGTTAAAGGATATGAATATTGTACTCGCACCGGATAGCAAGACAGAGTTGTTCGTTCAACAATTTTATATTTATTTACAAATGGCACAGGCAAAGCAACAATTGATTGTGAGTTTTCGACAGTCAGACGGAAAAGGTGCAGAGCTTAGACCATCGTATTTAGTGAGCCGTATGCAATATATTTTTCCAGCGATTCAAGTTGTAGAGGCTAAAGCTAGCCTGCAGGATTCATTACCAAATACAAAAGAAGAATTGATTGCAGAATTTGCCAGACAGCTAGCAGAAGAGGATATGAAGGATGGCTCTGTCTATTCTTTGATGCAGAAGGAGAATGCTACGGATACTGTCAAGATACTAGATGGGTACTTATACAATAACCAGGCTGGAGTGCTTAATCAGGCAATTGCAAGAAAGTTATATGGTAATCAGATGTTACATAGCGTGTCGCGTTTAGAAACTTATGTAGGATGTGCTTATAAGTTTTTCTTGCAATATGGTTTGAAATTAATTAAGCGTGAAGAGTATGCTGTGGAATCTAGTAATATTGGAACTATTTTACATGCAGTTATGGAGACGTTTTTTAAGAAAGTGAAGGCTGGTGAGATTGAACTGTCTTCTGCATCTAAGGAACAATTAGACCAGGTAGTGGAGCAATTAACATTTGATGCCGCCAAAGAAGAGAATGAGACTATCTTTGAAAGTAGTGCTAGGAATCGGCATCAGTTGGATGTTATGGTGCGAATTGCTAAACGAAGCATTGACAATCTTTGCAGACATTTAGCAAAGGGAGAGATGGAGCCAGCATATTTTGAAGAATATTTTTCTCCAGAAAGCAAGCTGTCTTATATTGATATGGCTTTATCTGATGGCGTGAAGATGGAATTGAATGGTATTGTAGATCGTGTGGATATCAAAGAAACAGCTGATGCAGTGTATGTGAAGGTGATTGACTATAAGTCAGGTGCTAAGGATATTGATTATGTGAAGATATATGAAGGAAAGCAACTGCAGCTTACCGTGTATATGAGTGTAATGCTGGAATTATTGAAACGTGAGTATCCGGGCAAGCAGATTATTCCTACGGGCATGTATTATTATCACATTTATGATCCAATTGTAGAGGAGGTAGATGAACAGGCAATTAAAACTCAGAGAATGAAAGATAGCAGACTTTCTGGATTGGTCAACGATAGTCAGATAAGCCGTGATTTGATGGATGCTAGTACAGGTGAAGTGACACCTGTTAATTACAAGGCAGATGGAAGTCTTGGTGCTCGGAATTCTTCTCTTGTAACCACCGAAGAATTGTTGCGGATATCTGAATTTGTTCGTGAGAAGATGATTGACATTGGTGAGGAGATGATACAGGGCAATATTGCTATGAATCCAGAGAAGGGTGAGCATAATTCGCCGTGTAATTTCTGTGATTATAAGAGCATTTGTCGGTTTGAAGCGGGTATTGGTGGTAATGCCTATCGAATTGGTTCACAGCTTGATAAAGATGAAGCAAAGCATCGGATTCTTGTTAGTAATGAGGAAGAAGATATATCGAGCGAAGGAGGTGAGAATGCATGAAATGGACGAAGGATCAACAAAAGATTATAGATTCAAGAAATTGCAATCTGTTAGTATCTGCGGCAGCTGGTTCTGGTAAGACGGCGGTATTGGTGGAACGTATTATTCAGATGATATCAGATAAGAACAATCCTATGGATATTGATGAGTTGTTAGTGGTTACTTTTACGAAGGCAGCAGCAGCGCAGATGCGGGATAAGATTGCTGTAGCTATAGAGAAGATGTTGGAAAAAGAACCTTCCAATGAGCACTATATCCGACAACTGAATTATATTCATAAGGCGAACATTTTAACCATAGATAGTTTTTGTTATCAGGTGGTTAAGGAGCATTTTCACGTTCTCGGAATCGATCCTGGAATTCGTGTGGGAGAGTCGGGAGAACTAGGACTTTTGCGTGAAGAAGTCTTAGAACAGGTGATGGAAGAATTCTATGAGAAAAATTCATATTTTGTCCGATTTTCAGATGCGTTCTCTGCAGATAAGAATGATGATAAAGTAGAGGAATATATTATGAAGGTATATGATATCTGTTCGAGTTATCCAAGACCTTTAGAATGGATTCGAGAAGCAAAGAATAGTTTGCATATAGAATCGGAGGAAGCATTTGTTACACTTTCTTTTGTTCAGCAGTATTTTGAAGAGGTGCGTAGTACGGCGCAAGGTATTCGGGAAACTATCTTGAAAGCATTAGAAAAGGTACGGGATATTGATGGACCGCTCTATATGGAAAAAGCATTGTTATCTGATGTGATGATGGTTGATGATTTGATTAGTGCTAAGACTTATACGCAGTTCCATACTGTGGCCACAAGTAAGTTTGCCGGTTTAGGAAGGGGGAAAAAGGGCGAATTTGATGAGGATATTGCAGAACAGGTAAAGAGGTCTAGGGAAACTTACAAAAAGCAAATTAATACCCTTTTAGACGCATTTAAAATACCTTTTGAAATGGTGCTAGAACAGTTTTCAAAGCAAGAGAATATGTTAACGGCATTATTGGATGTTACAGAGAGCTTTCGTAATTCCTTTTTAGAAGCAAAACTTAAGCGTGGGATTTTGGAGTTTAGTGATGTAGAACATTTTGCATTGCAGATTCTATGTAAAGAATATGATGAGAACGGTGAACCAATACCAAGTGATATCGGTAAAGAAATGTCAGAGGAATTTCGGGAGATTCTCATCGATGAGTATCAGGATAGTAACTTTTTGCAGGAAGCAATTTTAAAATGTGTATCTACCTTGTACAAGGGGGAATATAACATTTTCATGGTAGGGGATGTAAAACAGAGTATCTATAGTTTTCGTATGGCGCGACCAGATTTGTTTATGGAAAAGTATCACAACTATGATACGGAGGCTGGTGCAGATTGCCGCAAGTTGTTACTTAAGAATAACTTCCGTAGTCGTGGCAATGTATTAGAAACCATTAACTATTTATTCTATCAGATTATGGGAGAAGATCTAGGTGGGATTCATTACACTGATGAAGAAGCCTTAGTACCAGGAAGAGAGTTTCCAAAGGGTGTGAATGACAGCGTAGAATTGCTGATTGGCGAAAGCAAGGACTTCGAATTTTTGAAGGCTTCTGACGATGCAATGACAGCGGAGAAGGAAGAAACATTAGACGAGAATCTGGAGGATATCGGTAAGAAGGAACTAGAGGCTTCTATTGTTGCGAGAAAGATTCTTGCCATGTTAGGCAGAGATGGAAGTAAGCCGTATCAGGTAACAGATGTAATTGTGGACGAGAATACTGGTGAGGAAACAGAGATACTTCGTGATGTACAACTAAGTGACATGGTAATCCTATTTCGTGCACCGAGTAGCTTTCAACAGATATTTTCTGAGGTGTTGTTGAGTCATGGAATTCCAGTAAAGGTTCAGAATGAAAGTGGATATTTAGATACTACAGAAATTCAGCTTGTGCTGAGTTTGTTGAGGGTGCTCGATAATCCACATAATGATGTGGAGTTTGCGGCAGTACTTCGGAGTTGTTTTGGTAAGTTTAATAATGATGAATTGGCGTTACTTGCATTGATTAAGCGTTATATGAATAAACAGATAGAGGTTCCGCTATGTTTATATCAAGTGGTTAGGGCTTTATCTAATTATGGAAAAGTACTATCTGAAGAATCAGATAATATGAATCATGGAAATAATACATCTAATGTAAATCTAAGTGATGGAATAAGTGAATCGGACGAGAAAATGAAGCTTACTACAATTATTAACACGAAACTTTCCGATCATCGCACACAGATTGAGGAAGATATTTGTAAGAAATGCAGTGACATTATATCTTTGGTCCAAACGTTACAGAATAAGAAAACTTATGTCACGGTAAGTAATTTATTATCTGATATATATTATGGGACTGGTTATTACTATTATGTGGAGGTAATGCCGGAAGGGTACCAACGTGTGCGTAATCTGGATTTACTTTATGAGGAGTGTAGACAGTTTGATAATGGTGGAACAAGAACTCTTTTTGAATTTTTAATGTTTATAACAAAGATTCAGAAAAAGTCGATCTCTTTAGGTGGCGAGCCGGCACCAGAAAGTACCGATGAGGTGGTACGCATTATGAGTATTCATAAGAGTAAGGGTTTGGAGTTCCCTGTTGTATTTGTGTCGGGAATTGGCAAGAATTTTAACTTGATGGATACCAAGACACCACTGATTATTCATTCAGATTATTATATTGGTGCGAAGTATATTGACACAGATCGAAGATGTGGTAATGATACCTTTGTAAGGAAAGCGTTAGCTTCTCTTATGGTAACAGAAAGTATTGCAGAGGAGCTTCGTATTTTGTATGTTGCCCTGACACGTGCAAAGGAAAAGTTGATTATGACAGGTGTAACACCGGATATCACTGCGTTAGTTAAGAAGTATGAAGATGTTGCTACACGTAAGGAACAGAAGTTATCGTACGCAGTGGTGCACACAGCTCGTAATTATTTGGACATGATTGTTATGGCATGTATGAGAAATGCTTCTTTTCATGAGACAATGGGGAATGTTCGTAGCCGGCTTGACCCAAAGACCGGAGAGATATTGTCTGCTGAATATGAATTGACTGTAGCAATAGATACACCAACGATTCGTCTTGATGTAGCTGTATATGATTTCTATGATTTGGCAGTACAGCATGTACAAACCAGTTTGGAAAAGCAGATGGATAGAGAACAAAAGCTAGAGGAGTTAACACAAGCACCAAGAACTATGCAAGCGCAGATAGAAGAGCATATGTTATGGAGATATGTAAATGAGCCATATACGTTGCAAAAATCTAAGTTGTCGGTGACGGAAATTAAGCGAATGTACGAGATGGACTATGAACCATCGGATGTAGTAGAGCATCCAACAATTTCCAAGGAAGAATATGTTGCTCCAGTGCCGCAATTTGTTGCAGGAGAACAGCCAATGGATGCTGCGGCGAAGGGTACATGGATGCATAAGCTGATGGAGTTGTTTCCTAATGCTGAGGTAACGACGAAAGAGCAGGTAAAGCTTGCGTTAGAAGAGCTGTGGGATAATGGTCGTTTACCAGAGGAAACTAGAAGTTTTATTACTGTGGATAAGGTATACACATTTGCCACATCCAATCTTGGGAAGAGAATGCATGAGGCTGCAAAACAGGGTGATTTGTTCAAAGAGAAACAATTTGTAGTGGGTGTTCCGGCGGAGCGGTTGATGCGGAATGATTTACAAAACGATGCATTGATAGAGAATGATCACTCCTCAATAACAGAAATGTCTATGAATGAATTACAACATTTGACGGATAATAACACACCGATTGTTGTACAAGGTATTATCGATGCCTATTTCCGAGAAGGTGATAAGCTTATTTTGTTGGATTATAAGACAGACAAAGTGAAGGAAGGTCAGGAGGATGTACTGGTAAAGAGATACGAGACACAGCTTCGCTATTACAAGGAAACGTTAGAACAGCTAACTGGACTAGAGGTAGCAGAAAGTTATATTTATTCTTTTGCACTAGGGAAAGAGATTAGAATGTAAGGGGGGACGTTTCCGAAAATTAAGCGTAGATATATTTGTTCACCATTGCTGTATTTTTGCAATGAATTGGGAGTATAAAAATGAGAGTGTTATAGAAGTTAATACAGAAATTGAGTACTAGTTAAATTTATTGCAATATTATTAACATGAATTCAGTTGTGGATATATATCATGTTTGATAAGATGAGGGCAGACTTCAGATAGTAGATGTAGTCATAAAGGAGGCCTGGTGTATGCAGATAGGAGATGTAATACGAAAGCATAGAAAAGAACAAAACATGACACAGGAAGAGATGGCAAATCGATTAGGAGTTACAGCCCCTGCAGTGAATAAATGGGAAAAAGGGAATGCATATCCTGATATTACAATGTTAGCACCAATAGCGAGATTGCTGAATATCACACTAGAGGAGTTGTTGTCCTTTCAAGAACATCTTTCAGAAGAGAAGATAAAGAATTATGTACAAGAATTAGATATACGTATGAAAAGTGAAACTTACGAGGAAGTGTTTCAATGGGCAAAGCATATCATGGAACAATATCCGAATTGTAAAGCTTTAATTTGGCAGATGGCGGTTATTCTTGATGCACAAAGATTATTTAAGGGTGTAGCGGATGTTGCTAAGTATGATACTTATATACTGCGTTGTTACGAACAAGTTCTAGAGAGCGAAGAAGAAACGCTTCGAAATTGTGCAGCAGATTCATTGTACGGTTACTATGTGCGAAAAGAAGAGTATGAAATAGCTGGGCAATATTTGACGTACTTGTCAGAACAAAATCCGGAGCGCAAGAGAAAGCAAGCGTTTATCTGTAGCAAAACAGGTCGATTGGATGAAGCATATAAAGCTTACGAAGAATTGTTGTTTTCTGGCTATCAGATGATTAGTATGGTGTTTAATAGCATATGCGCGTTGGCAATAGAAAGTAATAATTTAGCCAAAGCGCACAAGTATGTTACAAAGCAACAAGAACTGGCAAAGCTTTTTGAAATGGGTAATTACTATGAGGTTTCTTGCCAATTAGAACTTGCAGTATTAGAACAGGATGCAGATAAAGTGATTGAAGTTGTGAAAACCATGCTTGATAGTATTGAAGGAATTAGTGATTTTAGCGAGTCTGAGCTTTATGAACATATGACATTTAAGAAGATGCCGACAGAGTCGATTTTGCAAATGAAACAAGATTTGATGCGTACTTTTCAAGATGCGGAAAGTTTTGGCTTTTTGATGGGGGATGAGCGTTGGCAGGAATTGTTGCAAAGGAATTTATCATAATTTAATATACAGTATCAAAAAGATGCTTAATTTTAGCTGAGAGAATGCCGATACTATTATCAGCTGAGGATGGCGTTTATTTCAATGGATTGGATTAATAACAATTGCATTGAGATAAACGCTTTTATTTTTGAAAGGAGTGTATGAATATGTTAGATTTTATCAGTGGAAAACCTGCGTATATTAACCCTCATACTTGCCAACTGACTTCTAATAGAGAAAATACTCGAGTTGAGGAATGGGAGAGGGAAGCGGTGAATGCAGGATTTAAAAAGTTGACACCTCCTGATCCGCTAGGTCGAAGCAAGTTGAATTTGCCAAGCCGAACATATATTGATTCGAAGAATAATTCCGCTAATTTGGCTGCAGGTACCAAAATTCATTTAAAAGGTGGAGAGTATATTACATTAGCAGAAGATGGATTTGATTTGTCCGGTCATAAAGTAGAGGAACGTTATTTTTTGGAAAATTCTGATATTCGCGATTGTTTTAACTTTCTGTTGAATCATACAAGTGGAACTAGGTCGAGTTTATTTCATACAGAATGCTATGATAAATGGTTGGAGTTGATTCCTGATGCACTAGATTTGATTGGAATTGACGCATCAAAAGATTTTACTTTGAATGGAATGAAATTCACGCGTGATGAGGATGGAAATATTGTTTCGCAGAAAATGATTGATGCACAGATAGCATTTGAACAACAAGTGGTTCGCAACTTGACTTATAAGAATGGGGATGAGCGGACAATACAAACGATAACCTATCGAACAGATTATTATTTTCGTACTGCACCAGATAACGTAAAAAAAGCATGGGAAGAGACCTTAGAAGAGACGAATCTGAATCCATTTGCTACGACGTATGGTAGTACGATTGCACAAATCGCAATGGAACAGGATTTTGCAACGGGTGGTAATAATCAATTGTTTGGGGAATCAGTGGAAAATAGTATTGAATCAGTGAAGAAGATTATAGATCGCATTGATAATCCATTGGGAGTTATTCCACAAGATGATAAAAGGTATCAAAAGGATAAGGATTTTACGGAAAGAGAAAGGGAGTTTTTTACTACTTTTCTTTCAAAACTAGAGGGTTTGTTGTAATGATATAGTGAATATAATTATTTCGAATGCTGTTTGAATAAGGTGAGGGCTCTGGAGAAATTCAGAGTCTTTTTTAGTGTTGATATAGAATATTTATATTGACATGAAATAGAGTATATGATATATAATAAAACCAACTTATGCATTTGCATAAGTTGGAAGGAGAAAGTATATGAGACGATTACCAGAGTCGGAATTAGAAATTATGATGATTGTTTGGAACTCAAGTGAAGCAGTAAGTGTGAATCGGATTTTAGAACAGATGACAAAAGATAAAGATTTGACCTTGGGTGCTTTACACAGTTATTTGAAAAGACTTGTAAATAAAGGTTTTTTGATAACTCGCAAAAGAGGGAAGCAGAATGTGTATGAAGCGTTGATTACACAGACAGAGTATCAGGAAATGGAAAGTCGAACCATACTTAAGCAATTGTACAACGGTTCATTAAAAACATTTGTTGCGACCTTGTATAACAGTGACCAGATTACGCGGGAGGATGTAGATGAATTGAGGAGTTTTATTGATTCATTTTCAGATAAATCGGAGGATTGACTATGATTCGTCAGTTGTTTTTTAGATTATGTTTAAATGAAATAACAGTAACGGTTGCTATCATTGTTGTTCTTTTGTTTTGGAAAAAGGCAGAACGCGCATTTACAATTCGAGCGTGGAAATGCGTGTGTATTGTTATGCTAATCCGTTTGCTGATTGCGATTCCGGGGATTGAGCAGATGACAGTATTTCATTTGGATATCAGTCCCAAGGAAAGTGTAGCACAGTTGATTCAAGATACGGATTATTCGAAAAATCAGCAAATTAGTAACGAGGAAATAGAGCAGAAAAAAACGATAGAAAGTGACGCAATAGAAGAAAAGAATGCTTTAGATGCGAGCAAAAGAGATTACAACCGCCAAAGGAACTGGAACGTAAACGTTACAAGCGAAAATATCATGCAAGTGTTATTCATTGCTTGGCTTGTCGTTGCCATTCTACGATTGATTTATGCAGGTTTATCCTATGCGTTTTTGTATCACAAGTTGGAGCGTTATGATCAGACTGTTGATGAAACGGAGGTAAAGGATATTCTGAAAGCAATATTACATGAAAATGGGATTGCACAGGAAGTAAATGTATATTACTCAGAGGATATCGCAACACCATTGGTTTTGGGCTTAGAGGATTCATTTATTGTCATTCCGGCACAGAACTATACAAGGGAAGAGTTGAGTTTTATATTTCAACACGAATGTAAGCACATAAAACACAAAGATACCATTTTAAAGATGATGTTGTATATTGCTAGGTGTATACACTGGTGGAATCCATTTGTGCTACGATTTTGCCGTCTTGTAAATGATTTTTTAGAGGAATGTT
Organism: Lachnospiraceae bacterium; assembly: GCA_017622535.1. Lineage (GTDB taxonomy): Bacteria > Bacillota > Clostridia > Lachnospirales > Lachnospiraceae > CAG-590. The sequence goes on from JAGAQX010000182.1 coordinate 19,801, forward strand.
GTGATTACTATGTGGTTAGAAATAAGAATGAAGAATATCGTAAGGCATATTGTTATAATATTTTAAATGTGCTAGAGAGAAACGTACATAGGAAGTCGCGTAGGATGATTGGTGTAACAAGTTTGGCTGATGGTAAGTCAGCAATACGACATAGATTGAACCGTATTATGGGTAGACCGGTCAAAAAGAATGCGTGGGTCACGCTTGTGGTGTTGTATTTTTTGATTGGAATGTCTGTCTTCTTAGTTGGTTTCCGTAATGATAAGGCAAGCATTGTTGTAGAATCTCCAGTAACTTCTATTGTAGCAACAACGGAAAGGGAAAATGAAGAAGTAATATCTAATATTCAAGTTGAAAATAAAAAGGAGATACAACTAGGCAAGGATTATACATATGCCGATTGCTATACTACCAATCTCTACCGAGGAAGAAATCATTTTTGGATAGATGAAAATCGAACATTATGGGGTAGCGGAGTGAGTGATTATGGACAACTGGGAGAACTGCAAGAAGATTCGAGTGTGACTATTGAGGCTGTACCGATTGCCTATAATGTAAAACATGTTGATTTTTCGGGTGAATATTTTTTGATTTTTTTGACGGAGGATAACCGGCTGTATGGTTTGGGTGGTAATCCGGCAGGAATATTGAACGAGGAACGTAGACAGGAATTTAACAGTATATTTATGAATGTGGTTTTGGAGCCGGTACTGTTAATGGAAAATGTTGCATTTGCAAAATGTGGATATACAACGATTATTGCGATGTTGGAAAATGGTGATGTTTATGTCATGGGAAATAATCGCTATGAACCTTTGGTTTATGAAGAATATGTAATGCCTCAAAAGGTAATGGAAAACGCAAGGTATGTAACCACATATTATCAAAGCTATGCGGTTGTTGATAACAATAATTGTCTGTGGACATGGGGGAATAATCGTTTTGGCCAATGCGGTAATGGAACATTTTCAGATATGGTGGAAGAACCTCAAAAGGTAATGGAACATGTGTTGTGCGCATGGATGGGAAGGGTTTCATTTAGTGGTGGAAATGTTATTCCTGAGCAGGATAATTTGGTTGTATTTGGAACAGATGATCACTATTATGGCTGTGGTGAGGGAATAGGTAATAATTATATTCAAGATGCATCGGATGATTTTGATATCGGACATATGGATATGGCTGCGAAGATTAAGACATCCAATGTGTTGCAAAAGATTGAGGTGAATGAATACGAAAATAATTATCGAGATGAATGAAAAGTATTGGGAAGACGTAGTCTATATTTTGAAGGGATTCTGTGTATTACAGAATCCTTTTTTTGTAACGAAAAAGTAATTGAATTTTTGCATAATACTTTTAGTTGACAATACCCTATTTGATAGGGTAGAATTTGATTAGATAGAGGTGGTTGATAGGGGGTTTTAATATGAGTAAAGTATATGAAAGTATTATGAGGGGTCTCAGTGAAGCTGTTGAAGATGCACAAAGCAAAGACAAAAAATTAAAAAGACATGTGGTTGAGGTTGTTCCGGTTAAGAGCTATAGTGCGGGAGAAATTAAAGCAATTCGTAATAAAATGGGTCTATCTCAAAGACTTTTTGCAGGTTATATGGGGATTTCGGTTAAGACTGTAGAAGCATGGGAAGCAGGATTGAATCACCCTTCAGGGGCAGCTAGTCGTATCTTAAATATGATGGAAATGGATGCGAATCTTATGGTAAATTTTCCTTTTGTAAAGATGGAATTGTCAGAAGGATGAAAAAGGATTTATTGGTAAAAGGAGCATATTTTGAATATTTATATTTGTGATGATGAACCAGCAATTTTGAATTTAATCAATGAAACTATTAGCAGTTATGTACCAGATGCATCTGTTTGGACATTTACATCTGGAATTGAATTGGTGGAACGGCTACAGATGAATTCTTGCGATATACTTTTTCTAGATATTGATATGCCTGTTCTTGGAGGAATGGATATTGCAAAGCAATTACATATATTGGATGTGAAACCACTACTTGTATTTGTTACCAGTCATGATGAACTGGTATATGAGAGTTTACAGTATCATCCTTTTGGGTTTATACGAAAGACACACTTGCTAGACGAGATGGAACATATGTTACTTGATTGCAAAGAAGAACTACATGCAAAAAATAGACATTTTTGTATAAAGATGACAGGGCAGGATGTGAAACTGTTGCTTTCAGATATCTTATATTTTGAGGCTGATAGTAATTATTTGAAGGTTTATACAAAAGAAATGATGTATCGTTTTCGGAGCACCCTGACGGCAGTGGAAAATACGTTGCAACAGGATGGATTTTTGCGAGTTCACAAAGGGTTTTTAGTAAATGTAGATATGGTTAAAGTTTTAAAGAAGGATGAATTGGAATTACTATCTGGTGCGCATGTTCCGATTGGGAAAAGTTATGCAGATGTGACAAAGAAGAAGTTGCTTGAAAGTATGAGGATGTGAGAATGGGCAGATACGAACAATTAAAACAAGAATACGACAAGTTGAATGAACAATATATGCAATTGTTTGCCAAGAATCAAGAACTGGAATATTCGTATGTACATTTACAGTCTCAGGTTGAAGAAAGAGAAAAGCAAGATTTAGAGATTAGAAATTTACACCAAGCAACACGTAAGTTAAAGCATGATATGAAAAACCATTTTATGGTGTTGTCGTCATTTCTAGCGACAGAGGATTATGATAAAGCAAGAGAATATTCGTCAGAGGTAATCGATCAGTTAAATGCTATGAATACCTATGTGGAGACAGGAAATGTTTTGTTGAATCATATCCTGAATGAAAAGTTTTCTGTTGCAAGAAATCACGGAATTTCAGTGAAAGCAGAGATAGAAAACTTGGCATTTGCAAAGGTGAATAGCATGGATTTTTCATCGGTACTAACCAATCTCTTAGATAATGCAATTGAAGCAAGTATGGAAGTTAAGCATGTAGAGAAAGAGATACAGCTTTTGGTTTCAAAGCGACAAGGATATGAAGTAATCTGTGTGAAAAATCGAACAGATCATTCAGTCTTAGATACGAATCCTACATTACAGTCCTCTAAAACAACTAATAGAGAGTCACATGGTATAGGGGTATCAAGAGTGAAAGAGATTGTAGAATCTTATAATGGAATATATGATATATATGAAGAAGACAATTATTTTTGTTTTAGTGTGTTTATCCCAGAGGAATAGTCGTTTATCCCAATCCCTTGCAATTTGAGTTTGCAAGGGATATTTTCAATTTAGGAGGTCTTATGATAAGTTTTGATAATGTATCTAAATTTATATTAACCAATGTCACAATCCATATTCCGAAAGGAAAGGTGGTAGGTGTGATTGGTAAGTCTGGTGCAGGTAAAACAACATTGTTAAAGTTGGCGTGTGGATTATTAGATGCGTATAGTGGCAAAGTATATACAAATGGAATGCATCCGGTGAAGGATAGGAAGCGTTTATGTAAAAATATGCGAATACAATTTGCAGATATGCCATGTTTTTCGAATGATTTGATTGTTACCGATGCATTAAATGATATCAGGCATTTTTATAGTATTAATATTACCGAATTTGAGGAAGAATTATTAAGACTGTTGAAGTTGTTTGAGGTTGAATATCTTACATCTAAGAGAATAAGTGAATTATCATTAGGGCAAAGAAGAAGAGTCGAGTTGGTGTCTTTGCTTCTTGGTAAAGCAGAAGTTTATATTTTGGACGAAGCAACAATTGGATTGGATGAAAAAGCAAAAGAGGCATTGAGGTCCGAATTGCTGAGCAGAAAAAGGCACGGGGCAACGATTCTTGTTTCGTCTCATAATATGAGTGAAATAGATGGTTTGTGTGACCGTATTATTCTGCTGGAGAAAGGCAATATCATTTACTATGGAGACCAGGAATATTTGCTAAAGAAATATGCACCGATTAATACAATGGAAATTATTTATGAAGGGAATCTGCCAGATATGGAAGATGTACCTGTCATGAAATATGATTTGGATAATCACAGGATAAAACTTCAATATAATTCAGCAATTGTATCTGCGGCGGAAATTACAAGACATATCGTAGGAGAAACAAAGGTGGTGGAGATGTGTGTGCATACACCGGAATTATCGGATGTGATTTTGAGTAGAAAGGGACAAAAAAAATGGAACACTTTATTGAAGTAAATGAAGTTACAAAAACATTTAAGGTAAGTAAACGTGCAGCAGGAATTCCTGGCATGTTAGCAAATCTTGTTGCTCCTAAGGTGGAGAAGAAAAAGGCAGTAGATAACATTTCTTTTCAAATTGACCAAGGAGAAATGGTGGGTTTTATTGGACCTAACGGAGCAGGAAAATCAACCATGATTAAAATGTTATCAGGCATTTTATGTCCGGATGCGGGTTCGATTGTTGTAGAGGGGTATATACCATATAAACAACGAAAGGATTATGTTAAAAATATTGGTGTGGTGTTTGGACAGAAATCTCAATTGCAATGGGATTTGCCGGTTTGCGACAGCTTCGAACTATTAAAGGCAATTTATGCCATTCCTGATGATGTGTATAAAGATAATCTAGAACAATTTGTAGAATTACTGGAAATGAAGGACTTTATAAATCAACCTGTGAGACAATTATCATTAGGACAGCGAATGCGTGCCGATATTGTGGCTGCTTTGTTGCATTCTCCGCAGATTGTATTTTTTGATGAACCTACGATTGGTGTAGATGTGGTCGGAAAGGAGATAATTCGTAATTTTATTAAGAAGTTGAATCGGGAGAAAAATATCACCATGTTATTTACCACTCATGATATGCAGGATATCGAGAAAACTTGTGAGCGGCTTATTATAATTGATAAGGGAACCAAGATGTATGACGGCTCAATACAAGATATACGGGGGAAATATGGAAAAGCAAGACGTTTAGATGTGGAATTTAATTATGATACTTCGGTGGAAAGTATACCGAATGTAGCGGTTGAAAATTTGGAGACAGAGGGACGTTATAAAAAGCGTTTTATTTTTCAGCAAGATATAGTGGAAATGCACTACTTGATGAATCATCTTTTATCTCGATATAGTGTTCGGGATATTAAGGTTGCTGAACCGGAAATCGATGAATTGATTCGTGCTATATATAATGGGGAGGTGGTCTAGATGCGATTATCACCATATCTTGCATTTGCAAAAAAGAGTTTCTTAAATCGTAGTGCGTATCGGTTTGACCATTTTATTGGAATATTGGATACCTTGCTGAAAATATTCATATTTTGGGAAATCTATCAAACGTTGTACGGTACAAGAGTGGAAGTAGATGGAATTACACTTAAGATGGTAGCAACAAGCTTTGTTTTATCTATTTGTTTAGAGGCGATATTTTTTGTGGATGACAATTATCTTCCTGATAAGATTCGTGATGGAAGTATTGCCAATGAATTGTTGCGACCGGTAAGTGTACAGGGAAGAATGCTGGCGGAGAATTTGGGAACAGCGCTCTTTCGTCTAGGCTTTCATTTTTGTCCTGCGTTCGTGATTTCTATTTTCTTTATTGGCATTGAAATGCCAGCGAGTTTGCCTATGTTGTTTCTATTCATGTTAAGTTCAGTACTAGGGTACGGAGTGCTATGGTCTATTAGTTTTTTAGTTCAGATGACATCCTTTTGGTTGATGAATATATGGAGCTTGATTACCATTAAAAATGTATTTGTAAATGTGCTTTCTGGTGCAATGATTCCGCTATGGTTTATGCCCGATTGGATGAAAAAGATTATAGATTTCACACCATTTTCTAGCATCTATTTTGCGCCAGTTCAGATATATCTTGGACAATTGTCTTATGATGAAATTGCATGCAGATGTGTGTTGCAATTGCTATGGATTGGTATCATTTATTCCTTAGGGTATAGTTTGTGGATTCGTGGACAAAGAAAATTGGTTGTACAAGGGGGATGAATATGGGTGATACAATACGTTTGATTGGGGCATATACTAAAACCATTATGAAAGCATGGTTTCAATATAGGGTGGACGCAGTATTGCGTTCATTGGCTGTTTTTTTGCGAGAGGCGACAGGTATAATTGTTATTTACTTTACATTATTGAAGTTTGATACATTAAATGGTTGGAACTTGAAAGAAATGCTGTTTTTATTCAGTCTTCTGTTTTTGACATATGGAATTATGATATTATTTTTTACAGGATTGCGAGATTTGGGATATTCAGTGAGAGATGGTAGCTTTGATAGATTCTTGTTGAGACCAAGAGGTGTGCTGTTTCAGATTATATTTGTAAATGCTGACTGGTTTGCAGCGATAGGTCATGGTGGGTTGGGTATAGCCCTGTTTTTAATATCTGCTGGGAATGTGGGTATTCGGTGGAATGTTGCAAATGTGTTATATTATCTGACATCTATAATAGGTGGAGTGTTAATTCAAGGTGCAATTTTTCTGTTTTTTGGCACGTTGAATATTTATCTGTTGAAAACAGATAGCTTAAAAGAATTGATGTATTGGAATATGCGCAAATTCGCAGGATATCCGATTAGTATCTTTCATAGAGTAATTCAAATAGGCATGATATATGTTGTTCCTTTTGCTTTTGTGAATTACTTTCCGGCGCAGTTTTTACTACGGAAAGAGGATATGGCATTGTATCCGCATATGTTTTTGTATATTACACTACCGGTTGGTATTGTTCTCTATTTGCTAGCATATGTGTTTTGGCGGTTTAGCATAAGGTTTTATAAGAGTACAGGAAATTAGAAATATGGTATGAATTAAGAGGTGGATGAGAAGGGAGTGTCGCAAAATAAGTGATTTCTAATTGAAATCATCTTATAGAGCGACACTTCCTTCTTTTTGCTATCTAATTATTAATAGAAATGCCAACTTTGTTCATTTTAGGCGCAC
>JAGAQX010000183.1 GCA_017622535.1 Lachnospiraceae bacterium
AAGCGTTAATAGATGAAATTATCAAGGTTAAGCCAGCTGCTGCTAAGGGTCAGTATATGAAGAGTGTTACACTTTCATCTACAATGGGTCCTGGCGTGAAGATTAACACAGCTAAGTTTATCTAATAGCAGGTTTAATTCTTTAACAGAATAAGAACGTGATTAAGGCGGGAATTCCGAAAGGATTCTCGCCTTCTTTGTGTTATAAAATCTGTCAAGCACATAAATTCACATTTCAGTACGCGTACTATTGACGTTTGGAAAAATTTGGATTATAATAGTACACGTACTAACGAAGAAGAGGTTAATAAACATTATGGCACGAAAAAGTAGAATCAATACAAAGTTACAAATTAAGAAGGTTGCCCTTCATTTATTTTTGGAGAAGGGTTTTACTAATGTTGCAGTTTCAGAAATATCAAAAGAAATCGGTATTAGTAAAGGGAATTTTACATTTCATTATGCAACGAAAGAGCATCTACTTACAGAATTGATTAAGGACTTATGTGAATTTCAATGGTTGGTTATGGAAAGGGAATTGGAAGAGGAAAATAATCCTTTGTTGGCATATTTATTCGAGCTTACAACTATGGCAGGAAGCTGTTATAACAATTCTGTAGCAAAGGATTTATATATTTCTGCATATACACATCCCATGTCGTTACGGATGATTCGAGAAAATGATACGGAAAAGGCTCAAAAAATTTTTAATGAATATTGTCCGGATTGGAAAGAGAAGGATTTTGCACTGGCAGAAAATATTGTATCTGGTATCGAATATGCTATGTTTTTAGCAGTACATGAGGAGGATATCACTCTGGATGAAAAAATATCAGCAACGTTAGATGCAATTATGAAAATATATAATGTACCAAAGGATATCCGAGAAGAATCATTAAAGAAGATACTCGCAATGGATTATTGCAAGATTGGGCAACGTATTTTGGGAGAATTTCGTGATTATGTAGAACAGTTGAATGAAAAAGAATTAGAAGAAGCGGTATTACAGAACAGTAGAAAGTAACTAAGAATCATGAAACAGAAGAAAAGTAAAAAGCAATATACGGAACAAAAGAATATTGGAAAAGAGAGAAGCGTTCACAAACCATTAATTTTATATTTTTTAATTGTTTGCATGGTAATTGTAGCTATTGCGTTGATTGTATCTGCAATTTGCTACGGCGTTGTTGTGATACAGGGTGAGGCGGAGCATATCCATATAAACCGAATGGAAGATTTGTCGAAGAAGGATGTGGCAATTGTTCCAGGAACTGCGGTATATGAAGGTTCTCTTACAGCGAAGGCAAAAGATCGGTTATTAGCGGCGATACAACTATATGAAGAAGGATTGGTGCATCAAATTGTTGTGTCTGGTGATGTGAAAGAGGCGACAGCTATGACTCGGTATTTGATGCAGAAAGAAGTTCCTGCGGATGCGATTTTGACAGATGAGCACGGTATTGATACATACGAAACGATTGCTAGGGTAAAGGAGAAATTAGGCGAGAAATCGTATTATTTTTGCACGCAGGAATTATACGCAAAACGTTCACAATATCTGATGGAACAAATGCATGTGGATGGTACGGTGATATGTGTGGATTTGATGTATTATAATGATGCAGGTAAGAATAGGATACGTGAATATTTTGCTGCCACAAAGGCGGTAGCAGAGATAGTCTTTTATTCGGGAAAATCAAAGAAGTCCATCACAGACTTGGATTTCATTGTAGTAGAGAAGCTAGAGGAAAATCCGCATTTAGTATATGCAGATGAATTAGAAGTGCCAGAGGATTATCGGATTGTTGATGTCAATCCTGGTGATGAATACGATGTGACAGCAGCAGTGGAATATGCGAGAACCTATGCGTTGGAAGTGAATCCAGAATATCCAGAATTTGAAGAGAACTGTACGAATTTTGTATCCCAGTGTCTGTCAGCGGGGGGCATTGAGCAATTTGGAGAAGGGGAGATTTCTGATTCTCGCAGGTGGAATATTTCAGGCGGAAAAACAGATTGGTATAGTATATCAGAAGTTTCAGATGAAGATGGTTTGCAACACTATAGTACATCCTCAAATTTTATTAACACGGATGCATTTATTCAATATTTTACGAAGGAGCGCGGATATGCATACACTGTGTATAATAATGATTATGAGGGGCGGATGCAGTGTCTGTCGGAGGTGGCTTCCGGTGACATATTGATTCTTTATAATCCAGATGAAACGGTAGCCCATGTGGGAGTTATCAGTGGTATTAGCGAGAACAATGTTTTCTTCTGTGCTAATACCACGGATTACTTGGATTATGGAATGTTTAAGATTAGTGAAAAGAAATATGCCCAGTTTGGGATATTACACATGTCGGATAAATGATAGATGCAATCGATGCTTGCATTCGTTTAATACTCAGATGAGTGTTTACATAGAAGATACATTTGGAGCGAATTATTATCCAATAGTGGAAAGATGTCTAGGAATCTATGAAGAAGGAGGAATTTACTATGAAGAAAATGAATTGGCTCAACGGATTGCAGAGGTTACTGATTGTTGTCTGTATTATGTCGGTAATGACTGGTATATTTGTTACCAAGGGCAATGTGGCACAGGCAGATGACAAAAAAACACCAATGTGTTCCCTTCAATCCGTAACATTGGAAATCGAGGGAGAGGAATATACCTTTGATGGAGAAATGGGCACTTTTGTGGTAGATCAGTCCACAAAGTGGGAGGAAATGTTCAGCAAGGATAGCATCAAGGTGGTAGATTATAAGGTGCTGGCAAATGATGAGTGTACTCATGAGAGTGGACATGATAATCTTGTAATAGAGTTGGATGGTTTACAGTTGTTAGAGTATGTTTCCGATACTACAAGCTATAACAATATTACAGATGAGCAATGGGAGGATATGTTTATACATTGTGTTGATTTAACTATGTATCTCGATGATGGAGAGGCGGGCCAAATAAAGGTGCACTTTGCTAAAGAGTATAACATTGCTTATGACGAGAAGAGCTTAGAAGGAGCAATGGACGTAATTACAGGAGAAGCTCCAAGCTTGCCTACAACATATGTTTATGGAATGAATGTTGGGAAAATGCCTATTCTTGAAAGGGAAGGATTTACATTTGATGGATGGACATGGAAAACGGAGACGGCTTCTGATACAGAAGGTTCAATCGAATTTAAAACCAGCTGGCTTCGTGGCGGGGATGCAACCCTAACTGCCCAGTGGACGGAGGAGCCTCGTATAGATATTAGTGATGGTACTTTTGAGGTGTCTTTTAATCAAGAACAAATGTATTCTGGGGAAGAAATAACGCCTGGTGTTGAAGAAGTGTATTACGAAGATTCGGAAATGGATGAGATAACATATTTATGGGAAAATGAGGATTACATTTTACTATACAAGAACAATGTAGAGGTTGCATCGAAAGAGGACGACAATCCACCTACAATCATAGTAAAAGGTGTGGGGGCATATAAGGGAGAGATTACGTGTAAGTTCTCCATTATAAAGGCAGAATTGTATGAAGATTATAATAATCTTTCTCTTGTTGAGGGTTCTGCATTGTCGGAGATAGATTTGAATGATGTTGCGGAGGCAAAGTCTAGTATAAATGATGAAACTGTTGCTGGAACATGGGAATGGAATGTACCAGATAAAAAGGTTGCACAGACAGACGATGATGAGTACCCTAGTTATCAGGCTACATTTACACCAACAGATGTAGACCACTATCAAGTGTTAGTTACATATATTTATGTAAGAGTAGGAGCATCCATTGAAAATTGGAATATCTCTCTTGCGGATAAGGGTGTACTTACATATACCGGTGAGGCTCACAAACCGAAGGTTACCATTATGAACGGAGAGGTTCAGATGGTTGAGGGAGAAGATTATGAGATTTCCTATGTGAATAATGTGGATGCCGGTGACAAGTCCCATGAAAAGGCACCAACAGTAATTGTTGAGGGAATTGGTAACTATGTAGGAACAAAGAGGATTGCTTTCACAATAGAGAAGGCTTCTCCGAGCGTAGAAACAGCTCCAAGTGCCAGTGCGATTGAAGAAGGTAAGAAATTATCTGATTCTACATTGTCTGGCGGAAAGGTTTTTGATATTACTGGTAAAGTATTGGCAGGTGAATTTAGCTGGAAGGATGGAAATGTGGTTCCGGCTCTTACGGACAGTGGCGCGACAAAGTATACAGTGGTATTTACACCAAGTGATACAAATTACAAAGAGATAGAAACAACTGTTGTTGTTACAGTGAATCAGAAGGAGCAGACTCCGGACCCACAGCCAACTCCGGACCCACAGCCAACTCCGGACCCACAGCCAACTCCGAACCCACAGCCAACTCCGGACCCACAGCCAACTCCAGATCCAACACCAAACCCTGATCCGCAGCCGATAATTACAGTTGGCGACAACATAACAGATAAGGATAACAAAGCAACCTATCAGGTTACC
>JAGAQX010000184.1 GCA_017622535.1 Lachnospiraceae bacterium
AAGCGTTAATAGATGAAATTATCAAGGTTAAGCCAGCTGCTGCTAAGGGTCAGTATATGAAGAGTGTTACACTTTCATCTACAATGGGTCCTGGCGTGAAGATTAACACAGCTAAGTTTATCTAATAGCAGGTTTAATTCTATAACAGAATAAGAACGTGATTAAGGCGGGAATTCCGAAAGGATTCTCGCCTTCTTTGTGTTATAAAATCTGTCAAGTGGATAGGTTTTCTGAATGCTTCCTTGGAAAAAATGTGCCTTTTTCAGTACGCGTACTATTGACGTAGTAAAAACCATATTGTATAATAGTACGTGTACTAGTTAAAAGGGGATGATGGAAACTATGGCGAGAAAAAACAAAATTAATACTAAATTAGAGATTAAGCAGGTGGGTATTCATTTGTTTTTGGAAAAGGGTTTTACAAATGTACCAGTTTCGGAAATATCAAAAGAAATAGGCATTAGTAAAGGAAATTTTACTTTTCATTACGCAACAAAGGAGCATTTGCTTACCGAATTAATCCGTGATCTGTGTGCATTCCAGTGGCTGGTTATGGAAGAAGAGGTAGAAAAAAACAACGCGCTAATAGCATATTTGTTCGAGCTGACAACTATGGCAGGAAGCTGTTATAACAATCCTGTTGCGAAGGATTTATATATTTCTGCATATACACATCCCATGTCGTTACGAATGATTCGAGAAAATGATACGGAAAAGGCTCAAAAAATTTTTAATGAATATTGTCCGGATTGGAAAGAGAAGGATTTTGCACTGGCAGAAAATATTGTATCTGGTATCGAATATGCGATGTTTTTAGCAGTGCATGATGAGGATATCACTCTTGATGAAAAGATAGCAGCAACCTTAGATGCAATTATGAAAATATATAATGTACCGAAGGATGTACGAGATGAATCATTAAAGAAAGTACTTGCAATGGATTATTGCAAGATTGGGCAGCGCATTTTAGAGGAATTTCGTAATTATGTAGAAATGTTGAACGAAAAGGAATTAGAAGAAGCGATTGGGCAGAAGAATCATTCGGCTGAATGATAGTAAGGTGTCGGCAAGTTGCCGTTGTGGTAAGGAGTTGAGAACTGTGAAACAAAAGAGAGTCGAAAAAACACAAGTGAATGAACAGAATACAGAAATGTCAACGTCCGTCCGCAAACCATTCATTTTATATTTCTTTATAGTTTGTGTGATTGTTGCAGTATTTACTTTGGTTATTTCGATTTTTTGTTACAGTATTGTTTGTTTTCAAGGTGAGAAAGAAAAGGTGTACATAGAGAGTATCGGTGATTTGGAACCGGTGAATGCAGCAATTGTACCAGGTGCCTCAGTATTAGCAAATGCGCCAGAGGCGAAAGCAAAAGACCGATTGGATGCAGCAATTACCTTATATGAAAAGGGGTTAGTAGAACGAATTATTGTATCTGGTGATGTGAGTGAAGTAGATATCATGACAGCTTATTTGGTGTTGAAGGGGATTCCTTCAAAGGATTTGGCGTGTGATGATTATGCCACAGACACCTATGAATCTTTGGCACGAATAAAGGAGATGTATCAAGGTGGAATCTATTACTTTTGTACCCAGAAGCTGTATGTGAATAGAGCAAAATATTTAATGGATCAGGTTGGAGTTGAAGGAAGAACCATATGTGTAGATACGATGCAATATATCAATCCAACCAAAAGCTGGTGGAGAGAGTATTTTGCCACAACGAAAGCGGTTTTAGAAGGTTTGTTTCGGGATGGAACACCTCGTAATTCTGTGAGTGAGAAGACATTTGCCGAGGTGCCAGAGCAGGAAGAAAATCAAAAGCATACTACGGCAAGCGAGATGCCGATTCCGGAGGATTCCCGCACTACGGATCCTAATCTGAGTGACAATTACGATGTGGAAAAAGCTGTTCAATACGCAAGACAATATGCTTTTGAAAGAAATAGGGAGTATCCTGAGTTTGAAGAGAATTGCACCAATTTTGTATCACAATGTCTTGTGGCAGGAGGAATTCAAATGCAAGGAGACGGAGAGATATCTAAGTCGAACCGCTGGAAATCAGTCAATACAGATGCTCAGTGGTATAGTGTTTCACAGCATATTAAAGAGCATGGACACAGGCATTATAATACGTCTCTTAACTTTGTAAATACCAATGAATTTATAAAATACTTCACGGAAGTAAAAGGATATGAATTATCTATATATGATAATACCTATGATGGAAAATTGGAGTATTATCAGCAGGTATCTTGTGGAGACGTGTATATTCTCTACAATGTACAGGGAGAGGTTGACCATATTGGTTTGATTACCGGTATTGGTGATATGAATGCATATTATTGTGCGAATACAAGTGATAAGAGAGATTATAGTGCATTTAATATTAGCGATATCTTATATCCGCAAATTGGAATTTTACATATGTCAGGGAAGAAATAACCTGTTTACATATAGAGGTACAGATATGTGCAATGGATAACAAATGGGCGCTTCAGAAGGGTCTAATGTGACAAAGAATGAAAGGGGTAAATGCTTATGAAAAAAGGAAGAATTAGTAATGTGCTACAAAGAACATTTATCTTTTGTAGTGTGGCAATGTTGATGACAGGATTTGTGTTTAACAGCGGCAATTTATCTAATGCAGATGGGACAATCGCAAGTAAGGTGGAGAAGTGTGCACTTACGTCGGTTACAATTACAGCTGGAGAAGGAGAAACAGCTGTGACATCTACTTATACTGGGGGACTGGAACCGGTAATTGTTGGAAAAGATGTTAATTGGACCGATTATTTTTGTATTCGTACAATAAGTGATGTCAAACATCAGGAGAGTGCTGCTTGTACTGCAAAAACTTATTTTGGCGATGATGAAGATAAATGGACGGAACATGATCATGTGTCGGCTTATATTTATTTGCCGAATTATACTGGTGAAGAAGTGATAGATCGAGACCTTGATGTTCAGATCAAGGAGGGAGAGTCTGGTGCATGGGCAGAATGGATTAATGGTTACCGGCAAAATGAATATGACAACAATATATACTATGAAACACAAGTGAAGGATGAATACGAGGAATCAGGATATCGTATAGTAAAGCATGGTGGTGTGAAACTGGATGAAACAGTAGGCTATTATGATGTAAAATTCCAACCACGTTATGGTATTGTGGATGGAGAATCTCCAACGGCTATTTATGTGAGATTCGCAAAACAATATGCAATTACCTACAATTTAGAAGAAGGTATGATTGCAGAAGCTGAAGAAGTATATACAGCGGGTACAGAGTATACGCTTCCTACTCCAACAAAAGAAGGATATTATTTTGCTGGTTGGACGGGAACTGGATTGACGGGACCTACAAAGAATGTTGTGATTGGGAAAGATGCTACAGGAGATTGCAGCTATACAGCTAATTGGATAGAAAAGAAGGATATTACTTTGTGTGATATTACATTAAAAGATGGTGATTCCTATGAGTACACAGGAACAGAAGTAAAACCAACTGTGGTTGTGAAGGATGGAGATAAGGTGCTTGTGGAGGGCACAGATTATACGGTTACGTATACCAATAATGTGAAGGTGGCAGATAAAGCTTCTGCAAGTGTACCTACAGTAACCATACAAGCAAAGAATGGCATCTACAAGGGAACAACAGAAAAGACATTTGCAATTGATAAAGGAACACTGAAAGTAAAATTGGCTCCGAGTGCGAGTGCAATTACGGAAGGTCAGAAACTTTCGGAATCTGCTTTATCAGGTGGTGAGGTTACCAACGCACAGAGTAAGACGATGGAGGGTACATTTACATGGAAGGATGGAAATGTAGTTCCGACTTCTACAGACAGTGGCGCGACAAAGTATACAGTGGTATTTACACCAACTGATGCAAATTACAAAGAGATAGAAACAACAGTTGTTGTTACAGTGAATCAGAAGGAGCAGACTCCGGACCCACAGCCAACTCCAGATCCACAGCCAACTCCGGACCCACAGCCAACTCCAGATCCAACACCAAACCCTGATCCGCAGCCGATAATTACAGTTGGCGACAACATAACAGATAAGGATAACAAAGCAACCTATCAGGTTACCAAGTCGGCAGAAGGTAAGGTAGAAGTGAGTTATGTTGCACCGAGTAGTAAGACTAAAAAGGTGACAATCCCAGCAACTATTACTTTGAAAGATGGAACAACAGCAAAGGTTACAGATGTTGCAGAAGGTGCGTTTAAAAAGAATACAAAGCTTCAAGAGATAACGATTGGCAAAAATGTTAAAACAATTGGTAAGGAAGCATTTAGCGGATGTACTAACCTTAAGAAAGTAAAGAGCGCGAAGAATGTTACCAGTATTGGTAAGAATGCATTTGCAAATTGTAAGAAGTTAAGCAGTGTTGCAATGGGTTCTAAGCTCACAACGATTGGGGAGAAGGCATTCTACAATTGTAAGGCTCTTAAGAAAATTACAATCCCAAAGAATGTGAAATCAATAGGAAAGAGCGCGTTCCAAAACTGTAAGAATTTAAAAAATATCAATATTAAGACGACAAAGCTTACCAAAAAGAATGTAAAGAAAAATGCATTTAAAGGAATATATAGTAAAGCAAAGATTGATGTTCCGAATAGTAAGGCTAAGGAGTATAAGAAAATATTTACATCAAGAGGTGTTGGTAAAAAGGCTACTATCAAATGATGAAATGTACAGGCTGTTTTACCAATAGATGGATAAACTTTTAGGGGCAATAGAGAGCGACTTCTATTGCCCTCTTTTGATATAAAAAATCTGAACGTAAGCTCCGCATTCATTGAATTTTGAAGCGGAGCTTTTTGTGCTCAAAAGGAAATTTGGCTAGAGAAGGAGAAGTGTTTACATGGCAAAAGACAAGAAATTAGCGTGGAACCTTGTATGAAATAGGGGATGATGACTGGGTTGTAACACATATTGAAAGAAAATAAAATTTCAGGATAGTCATGTATAAGTTGTTCCTTTTTCTTGACAGAATGAAAAAAGAGTAGCAAAATAAGAAAGTCCAATTGTGTCAATTCATTTGAGATATTCGAAGAAGGTATATTTTATTGATAAGAAACGACACAAGAAAATGTAGTGCT
>JAGAQX010000185.1 GCA_017622535.1 Lachnospiraceae bacterium
AATATATATAAGAAATGCTTAGAAGAGGGATACGATATTACTAAGGAGCCAATTCCGGTAGTACCAGCTCAGCACTATTTTATGGGTGGTGTTAAGGTGGACCTAGATGGCAAAACGTCTATGAAGCATCTGTATGCGGCTGGAGAAACTGCTTGCAATGGTGTACATGGAGCGAATCGTTTGGCAAGTAATTCTTTGTTAGAGAGTTTGGTTTGGGCGAAGAGAGCTGCTCAGGATATTGCAGTACATTTACAAAAGGATAATAAGAAAAAGTCCTTTTGTGATGGAGAACACATCGCTGATAAGATTACAGTTCGTATGAGCGATTATCCTGTTTCTTATAATGAATTTGCCGAGAATTATCATGAATTAACTAGACAGCGTATTGAAGCAGATCGAATTCGAAGAAGTATGATGTCGAAGGACAAGACTGAGACTTCCGAATAAAAATGAAATGTATATAGGAGAGAACAGATGAGAGAGTTAATGAATTTAAATGTAGATAATTTAATTTTACAAGCATTGAGAGAAGATATTACAAGTGAGGATATCACAACTAATTCTGTTATGCCTGATTATCAGCTTGGTGAGGTTGAATTGATTTGTAAGCAGGAAGGTGTCTTAGCTGGTTTGGAGATTTTCAAGCGTGTTTTTGAATTGTTGGATGATAAGACAGAATTTGAAATGCAGGCAAAGGACGGAGACAAGGTTACAAATGGCCAGTTAATTGGAATAATTCGTGGAGATATCCGCGTATTGTTGGAGGGTGAGCGTACAGCACTTAATTACTTACAGAGAATGAGTGGTATTGCTACATATACGAACTCGATTGCAGTGTTATTTGAAGGCAGCAAAACAAAGCTTCTTGATACAAGAAAGACAACACCAAACATGCGTGTATTTGAGAAATATGCGGTGAAGGTTGGTGGTGGATACAATCACCGATTCAATCTGTCAGATGGTATCCTATTAAAGGACAATCATATCGGTGCTGCTGGTGGTGTGAAAGAAGCGGTACAAATGGCGCAGGAGTATGCACCATTTGTACGTAAGATTGAAGTAGAGTGTGAGACTCTTGATATGGTAAAGGAAGCAGTTGAAGCTGGAGCAGATATTATTATGTTAGATAATATGGATAAAGAAACTATGAAGGAAGCGATTCGTATTATTGATGGAAGAGCAAAGACAGAGTGCTCTGGTAATGTCACAAAGGAAAATGTTGCGAATCTGATTGATATCGGTGTTGATTACATTTCTTCTGGTGCATTAACACATTCGGCACCAATTATGGATTTGTCATTGAAGAATTTGCATCGTATTTAGAATAATAACAAACAATAGAATATCGTATATAAGGAAAAGACGCATTCGTATGGATTACATTCGAATAAGCGTCTTTTTCTTTGCGTTCATGGTAAGTTTAGTTGGATTGCTTTTTAGGTAACATTGCAAATCCAATATTTTCAACATTGTGTTTGACATATTTCGATGATTTTATAATGAGAATTTAATATTTCTGTGATTATCAGTTTCGGGATTAACCTATTTTTTACCTTGTGCTGCTTTTGTATTTTACAACGATTTTGTAGGATATAGGTGTCGACAAAAGAGAAGAAATAAGAATTTCCAAAAAGAGAAAGGTGGACAATAAGATGAAAAGGAATGAAATGAAAGAGGTAGAAATGAGAAGAACAAATTGGGAACAGAATGGAAAGAAAGCTATTGGAAAGAAAACAATCAGAAAGAAGATAATTGAAATGAAATGGATGAAGTACATATTTAGCTTAATCATGATTGGAGGTATTCTTACAGGCTGTGGCGCCGGGGCAAACAGCGCAATTACAGTAGTTTCTAGAGAAGATGGTTCAGGTACAAGAAGTGCCTTTACAGAAATTATAGGTGTAGCGAAGGACGATGTAGATAATACAGTGCAAACGGCGGAGATTACTAATTCAACTTCCGTTATGATGACCACAATAGCAGGTAACGAAAATGCAATTGGCTATGTTTCTCTTGGTTCAATGAATGATAGTGTGAAAGCTGTCAAAGTGGATGGAGTTGCAGCGACAGCAGAGAATGTGAAGTCAGGTGATTATAAGGTGTCTCGTCCGTTTGAAATTTGTGTTCCTAAGAATGGAACCACAGAGCTAGCACAGGACTTTATTGATTACATCTTGAGTGATGCTGGTCAGGCGATAATTGAGAAAGAAGGTTATATTACAGTAGCTACTGGCAATACCTATGAACCTTCTGATAAGGAGGGAAAGATTACTATTGCTGGTTCTACATCAGTAGCACCGGTAATGGAAAAACTGGCAGAACAGTACAAAGAGTTGAATACCAATGTTGTCATCGAGATTCAGCAGACTGGTTCGTCAGCAGGGATTGAGTCTGTAACACAGGGAGCATGCGATATTGGAATGTCATCTCGTTCTTTAAAGGAAGAAGAATTAAAAAATTTAGATGCAATTCATATTGCTATGGACGGAATCTGTGTGATTGTAAATGTGAATGCGACAGTGGAAAATTTGACGGTGGATCAGATTAAAGAAATTTTTGTAGGAAATGTTACAGATTGGTCGCAAGTGCAGTAAATGCCATATATTTGATAAGAATATCTGAAAGGAAAATGTATAATGAATTGCTAATTTCATTATACCGGTATGAGTGTGAAAATAAAATTATCAGAACAAATGATGCATATCATTTTTTTTATCAGTGCTTGCGTATCCATTTTGGCGGTTGTTTTAATTTGCTACTTTATATTTGTAAGCGGTGTACCAGCAATTTTAGAGATCACACCCAAAGCTTTTCTTGGAGGGACTCTTTGGAAACCATTAGAAGGATTTTTTGGTATATTACCGATGATTATGGGAAGTATCTACGTAACTACGGGTGGCGTGATTGTAGGTGTTCCAATTGGGATTCTTTGTGCTATTTTTATGGCAAGATTTTGTCCTGAAAAGCTATACAAGATATTAAAACCAGCCATTGAGTTATTGGCCGGTGTGCCATCTATTGTATATGGTTTCTTTGGATTGGTTGTATTGGTTCCTATGATGAGAAATCTGTTTGGTGGAAGCGGAAAAGGAATACTAACTGCTTCTGTGATGCTTGGAATTATGATTTTGCCGACTATCATTGGTGTGGCAGAGTCCGCAATTCGTGCAGTTCCAGAAAGCTATTACGAGGGAGCATTAGGACTTGGTGCTACACACGAAAGAGCAGTATTTTTTGCAGTGCTACCAGCGGCAAAGTCTGGTGTTTTGGCAGGAGTAATACTTGGCATTGGCCGTGTGATTGGTGAGACGATGGCTGTGGTAATGGTTGCAGGTAATCAACCAGTATTGCCAAATTCCATATTTGGTGGGGTTCGAACATTAACTTCTAATATAGTGTTAGAGATGGGATATGCTTCCGGACTACATAAAGATGCATTGATTGCTACGGCAGTTGTGTTATTTGTATTTATTTTAGTCATTAATTTGAGTTTTTCAGCAATTAAGAATAGAGGAAGGAATTAGAGATGGAAATGGTACAAAGTCTTAACAAAACTAGTTTTGATAAACAGAATGTTCAAGGAATAAATAAGCAAACCTTTGCACAGAAAATGAAAGCATATAAGAAACAACCATTATCTCTTTTTCTATTAGGATTGGTTGTGATTTCTGCAGTTGTAACTATTGGCATTTTGGCTTTTGTAATTGGTTATATTGTATTAAATGGAGTAAGCAATCTCTCGACGGATTTATTTGCATGGGAATATACGACGGAAAATGTATCCATGTTACCAGCTCTACTTAATACCTTATATATGACAGGTCTGACTTTGCTATTAGCAGTGCCGGTTGGTATTTTTTCTGCAATCTATTTAGTGGAGTATGCGAAGCGTGGAAATTGGCTTGTGAATATTATTCGTGTAACAACGGAAACATTACAAGGAATTCCATCCATTGTATATGGATTGTTTGGATATCTGATGTTTTGTATTGGCATGAATTTAGGATATACCTTATTTGCTGGTGCAATCACTTTGGCAATTATGGTGTTGCCAGTGATTATGCGAACAACAGAGGAAGCATTGCTTGCTGTACCAGATTCTTATCGAGAAGGAAGCTTTGGCTTAGGGGCAGGGCGACTTCGAACTGTATTTCGGATTGTACTTCCATCAGCAATGCCAGGTATTATTGCAGGGGTGATTTTGGCTATTGGACGTATTGTAGGTGAAACTGCTGCACTCATATTTACGGCAGGAACAGTAGCCACAGCAGCAACCGGTTTATTCGATTCCACAAGAACCTTGGCGGTTCATATGTATTGTTTGTTAAGTGAAGGTTTATATATGGAACAGGCATATGCTACTGCAGTGGTGCTATTAGTATTGGTTTTAGGTATTAATGCATTGTCAAGTTATGTGGCGAAGAAATTTACAAAGAATTGATGAAATATTGATATGTTAATTTTTCTGTGAAGAAATATAAGAAACATGTGGTAGAGGAGATAGAATTCATGAATAAATTTGAAATCGATAATTTGGAGCTGTATTACGGAGATTTTCATGCACTGAAAGGGATTAACATGAATATCACAGAAAATGAAATCTCAGCATTTATTGGTCCCTCTGGATGTGGAAAGTCTACATTCTTGAAAAGCTTAAATCGCATGAATGATTTGGTTGAAGGCTGTAAGATTACCGGAAACGCATTATTAGACGGAGAGGATATCTATGGGGATATGGATGTAAATTTGCTTCGGAAGAGAGTTGGCATGGTGTTTCAAAAACCGAATCCATTTCCTATGAGTGTGTATGATAATATTGCGTTTGGACCCCGCACCCATGGAATACGTTCTAAGGTTTTGTTGGATGAGATTGTGGAAAAGTCATTGCGGGATGCAGCAATTTGGGATGAATTGAAAGATCGGTTGAAAAAGAGTGCTTTGGGTCTTTCTGGAGGACAGCAACAGCGTCTTTGTATTGCTAGAGCATTGGCAGTGCAACCAGAGGTTTTATTGATGGATGAACCAACCTCTGCATTGGATCCGATATCCACATCAAAAATAGAGGATTTGGTGTTGGAGCTTAAGAAGGAGTATACAATTGTCATGGTAACTCATAATATGCAACAGGCGGCGCGTATTTCGGATAAGACAGCATTTTTTCTGCTTGGAGAAGTGATTGAGTATGACAATACAGAGAAGCTATTTTCGACCCCAAGAGACAAGAGAACAGAGGATTATATTACAGGAAGGTTTGGTTGATATGAGAAATCGTTTTGATACACAGCTGGAATTACTGAATAAGGAATTAATTGAAATGGGCGCACTATGTGAAGAACTGATTGCATTGACACAAAAGTCACTAATCGAGGGGACGGATTATGTAGAGTTTGCTAGGGCAAAAGAACTAGAAGTTGACCGAATGGAGAGTGATGTGGAGAGCCTATGTATGAAGCTTTTGCTAAAGCAACAACCGGTGGCTAAGGATTTGCGAGTGATATCTGCAGCCCTTAAAATGATATCGGATATGGAACGCATAGGTGATCAATCCTTAGACATTGTTGAGATTGCAGAATATGTAAAAAACTGTGACGAAGAAAGTAAGCAATGCATTGAAGAAATGGCAAATGCAGCAGGTAAAATGGTGTCAGATAGTGTGGATGCTTTTGTGAGACGAGACCAGACCCTTGCGAAAGCTGTAATGGATGCAGATGACTTTGTGGATGACTTGTTTGATACTATGAAAAAAAGATTAATACAGATTCTCTCTGAGGAGCATGCAGATGGTGAGATGTATATCGATATGCTGATGATCGCAAAGTATTACGAACGAATTGCTGACCATGCAACTAATATTGCCGAATGGGTGTTGTACTCCATTACAGGAATGAAGGTGTCGAATAATAAGGATTCTTGAAGAGTTTTAACGAACATTTAACAATGCTTTGTTTGTAAAATGAAAATGCATATTGTAAAATAAAGAGGAGCAAATGGTTAGGTGTATATGTTTGCTTCTTTTCTATATAGTTACAGAATATGAAATAACGAGATAATAGATTTAATGGAGGATACACATGATATATTTACTAGAGGATGATTCGACGATTCAGAACTTTGTGCTATATACATTACAGAATACTGGTTATGAAGCAGAAGGGTTTGAACGCCCGAGTGATTTTTGGCGGAAGATAGAAGAAAGAGTTCCGGATTTGTTATTATTAGATATTATGCTTCCGGAAGAGGATGGAATTGAGATATTAAAGAAGCTACGTGCAGACAAAAGAACGAAAAAACTACCAATTATTTTGTTAACAGCGAAGAGTACGGAGTATGACAAGGTAATTGGTTTAGATTCAGGTGCAGATGATTATGTGGCAAAGCCCTTTAGCATGATGGAATTGATGTCTAGAATCAAGGCTCTTCTTAGAAGAAGCGAGATGACGGAGGAGAAAGAGGATAGCTTCAAAATAGGACCGCTATATGTTAGTCTATCCAAACATGTGGTAAAGGTGAATGGAGAAGAGGTGACAACTCTTACATATAAGGAATTTGAACTACTTTCCCTCTTGTTGCAAAATCAAGAAAAGGTTTTTTCAAGAGACCAGATTTTACAGTCCATTTGGGGATATGATTTCGATGGGGAGAGCAGAACCGTCGATGTGCATGTAAGAACGCTCAGACAAAAACTCGGAGATGCAGGTACTCTTATTGAGACAGTTAGGGGCTTTGGATATAAGCTTGGTATTCCGGACGTAGAATAGATAAAGAGTATTAGGAGATACAATGGTTAAGAGAATATTTAAAAATACATTTGGATTATCGATTATTATACTACTGATATCGTATGGTATTATTGTAGGTATTTTATATGATTATTTTGGTGATCAGATAGAGAGAGAAATGAAAGCAGAAGCCGCGTACATTGCTTGTGGTATGGAGGTTGTGGGAAAAGACTATCTGGAAGGTTTTCGTGTGAATGGACATGTCAATGGTAATAGTGTGGAAACACACAAGAATCGTATTACTTGGATTTCTGAAGATGGTGTAGTATTGTATGATTCCAATGTAAATGAGACAACTATGAAGGACCATAGCAATCGACAGGAGGTACAGGAGGCAAAGGAAAAGGGAGAAGGATATGAAATCCGATATTCCGATACCCTGCAGGAACAGACGGTATATTATGCTGTGAAATTGAAGGATGGTTCTATCTTACGTTTGTCTAGCGCGTATAATACTGTGTTTTCTATTTTGATTTCCATGTTACAGCCGACAGTGATTTTAGTGGTTGTCATTGTAGTGTTATCTTATTTATTATCAAAACGAATGGCTAGAAAAATTGTGGCACCAATCAATAACTTGGATTTGGTAAATGGTGAAATGGAAGAAGAGTATGAAGAGCTTGTTCCGTTGCTTAAGCGTGTTCGTAAACAGAATGTACTAATTGAACGACAAATGGATGATTTACAAACCCAGCAGACAAAGTTTCAAGCATTAACGGAGCATATGCGAGAGGGATTTCTCGTATTAGATAAAAAAGAGACAATATTGTCCTATAATGTAGCTGCTGTGGAACTTCTTGGTGCATCCAAGGATATGGATTATACCGGTGAGAATATCATTTCCTTTGATAGACATCGAGAGCTTCGGGAAGCGGTAAAGGAAGCAATTGCTGGTAAGCGTAGCCAGAGCATGTTAGAAAATGGGGAGCGAATTTACCGAATTGTGGCTAATCCAATTGTGACAGAGGATGTAATAAGAGATGAGACGGCTGTCCGTTATGCGCCAATGGGTGAATTTGTGCCAGAGGAACAGGTGGATGGTGTTATTGTAATCATTTTGGATGAGACGGAGAAGGAAAAGAGAGATCAACTAAGAAGAGAATTTACTTCGAATGTCTCACATGAGTTGAAAACGCCGTTAACCTCCATTTCTGGTATTGCAGAAATTATTATGAATGGAATCGTAAAACCGGAGGATGTATCGGGTTTTGCTAAGAACATATACGAAGAGGCTGGCAGATTGATTGGTTTGGTAAATGATATCATTTTTTTGTCGAGACTAGACGAAGAGACAGCTTCTTATGTTGTGGAGGATATGAATTTGCTTGCAATGGCAAAGCAGGTAAAGGAACGATTGCAGATTCCTTGTAAAGAGAAGAATATATCCATTCATATTATTGGTGAGGATGTGATTATGAAGGGAATTCCTTCTATGATGGAAGAGGTACTCTATAATCTCTGCGACAATGGAATTAAGTATAATAAGCAAGACGGAAGAGTGACAGTGACAATTCAAGCCTTTGAGGATATGAATGTGCCTAAGGTGTCTATTAAAGTGGAGGATACTGGAATCGGTATTCCACAGGAAGACCAGGAACGTGTATTTGAGCGTTTTTATCGTGTGGACAAAAGTCATTCTAGAGCGATTGGTGGAACAGGGCTTGGTCTTTCTATTGTGAAGCATGTGGTAATGTTTCATCAGGGCGAGATTCAAATGGACAGTATTTTGGGAGTTGGTACAACGATAACGGTGACATTACCGTTGGAGTTTTCTGTGGCTGAATAAATGAAGAAAATAATAAAGGGTCTGTGAATTTCACAGACCCTTTTATGCTCATATATTACTTTCTCTCAGAATCAAGCATTGCACGAACCTTTGTAGAAAGACCAAACAAGTTGATAAATCCTTCTGCATCTCTGTGATCATATAAATCACCAGTTGTGAAGCTTGCCAAAGACTCAGAGTATAATGAGTATGGAGAAGTAGTACCAGCCTTGATGATGTTACCCTTGTAAAGCTTTAACTTCACTTCACCAGTTACACGCTCTTGTGTAGACTCTACAAATGACTGTAAAGCTTCACGGAGTGGTGACCACCATTTACCCTCGTATACAACATCAGCGAACTTGTCACCGATTGTCTTCTTAAATGCTAATGTCTCGCGGTCAAGGATTAACTCCTCTAACTGCTCATGTGCTTCCATAAGGATGGTTCCACCTGGAGTTTCATAAACACCACGGGACTTCATACCTACTACACGGTTCTCAACGATATCTACGATACCAACACCATGCTTACCACCTAAGCGATTTAATTCACGAATAATATCAGAAACTTTCATTTCCTTACCGTTAACAGAAGTAGGAACACCCTTCTCGAATGTAAGTGTTACATATTCAGCCTCATCTGGAGCCTTTTCTGGATATGTACCAAGTACCAATAAATGATCGTAATTTGGCTCACATGCAGGATCCTCTAATTCAAGACCTTCGTGGCTGATATGCCAAAGATTACGGTCACGGCTATAAGAAGAATCAGCAGAGAATGGTAAATCAATACCATGTGCTCTACAGTATTCAATCTCTTCTTCACGAGAGTTCATTGTCCATGTATCCTGTCTCCAAGCAGCGATAATCTTAAGCTCTGGACCAAATGCCTTGATTGCAAGCTCGAAACGAACCTGATCATTACCCTTACCAGTAGCACCGTGGCAAATAGCAGTAGCACCTTCTTTGTGAGCGATATCAACTAATACCTTACCGATTAATGGTCTAGCCATTGAAGTACCTAATAAGTACTTGTTCTCATATACAGAACCAGCCTGTACACATGGAACAATATAGTCATCGCAGAACTCATCTACAACATCTAAGATATAGCACTTAGAAGCGCCAGATGCTTTTGCTCTTTCCTCTAATCCTTCTAATTCACTTTCCTGTCCAACGTCGATACATACGCAAATTACTTCGTAGTCGTAGTTTTCCTTTAACCAAGGAATGATAGCAGTAGTATCAAGACCGCCGGAGTAAGCTAAGATAACTTTTTCTTTCATTGAAGAAATCCTCCTTAATAATTATGTAAAAATGATTTCAAATCGGAATGTCTGAAATCCTACTGACTAATATACAACTAATAGGAATAATATGCAAGATACTTTTTCAAATAATATAAATAATATTTCTATGGTGTTTTTGTAGACAATTACTAGAGGTTTTATAAGAATGATTAAAAGCTGAAATAGAGTAAAATGATAAAAATATGCAAATACATATTGCATAATATACGTAAAATATGTATAATTATAAAATCTTGCGAGAGGATAAGTGCAAGAAAGAAACAATGTAGAAGGAAATCCTTTATTTTACTATACATAAAAGGAAAAGAGTGCTATAATACTAGCTTGGGTTTTGAGGAAATATATACAGCTGTGATGATTATTCACGTGCTGTCCAGACGGGTGCATGGAGGCATATGTGTGTATAAACCAAAGCTGTATTGATATATTTAGAGGAAAAGAGGATGAGTGTATGATTAAAGTAGGTATTATTGGTTCTACTGGATATGCAGGACAAGAATTAGTGAGATTATTATTAGGACATAAAGAAGCGGAGATTGTTTGGTATGGCTCAAGAAGCTACATCGACAAAAAATATTATGAAGTCTTTGGTAACATGTTTGAAATCGTAGATGCGAAGTGTCTAGATGACAACATGGATGAATTAGCTGAGAAGGCTGATGTGATTTTCACTGCAACGCCACAGGGGCTTTGTGCTTCTTTAGTAAATGATGAGATTTTATCGAAGGTTAAAATAGTAGACTTAAGTGCAGATTTCCGTATTAAGGATGTCTCCGTTTATGAAAAATGGTATGGTATCGAGCACAAGTCGCCAGAGTATATAGAAGAAGCAGTTTATGGACTCTGTGAAATTAATAGAGAAGATATAAAGGGTAAGCGTTTGGTTGCAAACCCAGGTTGTTATACTACTTGTTCCATACTTTCCCTTTATCCATTAGTAAAGGAAGGTGTCATTGAGCCAAATAGCATTATTATCGATGCAAAGTCTGGAACATCTGGTGCAGGTAGAGGCGCTAAGATTAATAACCTTTATTGTGAAGTAAATGAGAACATTAAGGCATACGGTGTGACAAGTCATAGACATACACCGGAGATTGAAGAACAGTTAGGCTATGCTTGTGGTGAGGAAATTCTTTTGAACTTTACTCCACATTTAGTGCCTATGAACAGAGGTATTTTGGTTACAGCTTACGGTAACCTTACAAAGCAGTATACATATGATGAAATCAAAACAATCTATGACAAGTACTATAAGGATGAATATTTTGTTCGAGTACTTGACAAGGATGTATGTCCAGAGACTCGTTGGGTAGAGGGCAGTAATTATGTAGATGTGAACTTTAAGATTGATGAGCGTACAGGTCGTATTGTTGTGATGGGTGCACTTGATAATCTTGTAAAAGGTGCAGCTGGTCAGGCAGTGCAGAATATGAACCTAATCTTTGGTTTGCCAGAGACTATGGGCTTAGAGCTTGCTCCGATGTTCCCATAGGCTTCAAAAAAATCAGAGAAATAGAAAGAAGGAATACATTATGACAAACAATACACAGGATATGGATAAAGTAATTGAAAAGGCACAAACCCTGATTGAGGCGTTGCCATATATTCAGAAATTTAATGGTAAGAAAGTAGTTGTAAAATACGGTGGAAGTGCAATGTTAGATGAAGATTTGAAACTTAATGTTATCAAAGATGTTGCATTGCTTAAACTTATCGGTATGCAGCCAATTATCGTTCACGGCGGTGGTAAAGAAATTAGCAAATGGGTGGAGATGATTGGTAAGGAGCCAGAGTTTATCAACGGTTTGCGTGTGACAGATGCTGAGACCATGGAGATTGCAGAAATGGTACTTTCCAAGGTAAATAAAAGTCTTGTGCAGATGATGCAAAAGTTGGGACTCAATGCCGTGGGTATCAGTGGTAAGGATGCTGGTCTGATGACTGTAACGAAGAAATTAGCAGGTGGTAAGGATATTGGTTTTGTTGGTGAAGTACAGTCTGTTAATGCAAAGCTTTTAGATACATTACTAGAGAATGATTTTATTCCTGTTATTGCACCAATTGGTTCATCAGAAGAATTTGAGAGTTATAATATTAATGCAGATGATGCAGCTTGTGCTGTTGCAAAGGCAATTTCAGCTGAGAAGTTAGTATTCCTTACAGATATTGAAGGTGTATTTATGGATCCGATGGATAAGTCAACTTTGATTTCAGAGATGCATATTTCTGAGGCAAAAGAATTCATCAATAAAGGAATTGTAGGTGGTGGAATGCTTCCAAAACTTACAAATTGTATTGAGGCAATTGAGCAGGGCGTTTCTAGAGTTCATATCTTAGATGGTCGTGTAAAACATTGTTTGCTTCTTGAATTCTTCAC
>JAGAQX010000186.1 GCA_017622535.1 Lachnospiraceae bacterium
CTTGGAAAAGTAGCAAAAATAGTAGGACTTACTGTTGAATCGGTGGGTCCTACCTGTAAATTAAATGATTTATGTATCATAACTTCAAAGGATGGTTCGCAATCGGTTATGGCGGAAGTGGTAGGTTTTCGCGATAGCCGTGTTTTATTAATGCCTTTTGATAATGTGGATGGAATTGGATTGGGTGCGACTGTAGAGAATACAAAGGAACCGTTGAAGGTTCCGGTTGGTGAAGAGCTTCTTGGGCGTTCACTAGATGGACTTGGAAGACCTTTAGATGGGAAAGAGTTACATTTGAACGAAAGTTATCCCATTGAAGCACCTCCGCCTGATCCGTTAAAACGTAAAATGATTTCAGAACCATTGTGTCTTGGAGTGAAAGCTGTAGATGGTATGCTTACAGTTGGAAAGGGACAAAGAATTGGTATTTTTGCGGGCTCTGGTGTTGGTAAATCTACTTTGATGGGTATGTTTGCCCGTAACACGAAAGCGGATGTGAATGTTATTGCATTGATTGGAGAACGTGGGAGAGAGGTTCGTGAGTTTATAGAAAAAGACTTAGGTGAAGAAGGATTAAAAAGATCTGTAGTTGTAATTGCAACTTCGGATAGACCAGCGCTTACTCGTAACAAGGCGGCTAAGACAGCCACTGCTATCGCGGAATATTTTCGTGATCAGGGTAAAGATGTTTTGTTAATGATGGATAACATGACACGTTTTTGTATGGCACAGAGAGAGATTGGATTAGCTTCTGGCGAACCACCGGTAACGAGAGGGTATCCCCCTTCTGTTTATTCAGAGTTGCCGAAGGTATTAGAAAGAGCTGGTAATTCACAGAAGGGCTCTATTACTGGATTGTATGCGGTATTGGTTGATGGTGATGATTTCAATGAACCGATTTCAGATACTGCCCGTGGTATTTTAGATGGACACATTATGTTATCTAGAAAGCTAGGGCACAAAAATCATTATCCGGCAATCGATGTTTTGCAAAGTATATCACGTTGTATGAGCTCTGTTGCAACGAGTGAACATAAAGCGGTGGCAGGTAAGCTGAAAACAGTGCTAGCGACATATAATGAAGCGGAGGATTTGATTAATATTGGTGCTTATAAACCAGGCTCGAATCCGGATATCGATTATTCGATTTCTAAAATAAGACAAGTAAATGATTTTTTACGTCAGGATGTAGATACCAAATATGCATTTGATGATGAAATACAAATGCTTAAAAGCATATTTGAAGAGAATAACCAAGGATAAAGGAAATGATGAATTGTGGCTAAATTTTTCTATCGCATGCAGAATATTTTGGATATCAAATATAAGCTTGAGGAACAAGCAAAGCAGGAGTTCATGACGGTACAACATCGTTTGGATGAAGCCCAGGATCAGCTTTCTCATTTAGAGGGGCGTAAGGATTCCTATATGCAGCAGTATGTTCGGCTTGTATCACAAAAACTAGAAGTGCTGGAGATAGAAGAATGTAAAAATGCAATCATTCTGATGGATGAATATATTCTGAATCAACAGCAAGTTGTTCGTCGAATAGAACGTGAATTAGAGTTAGCTGCGCGAAAGATGAATGTTGCAATTCAAGAGCGTAAAATACACGAAAAACTAAAAGAAAATCAGTTTGAAGAATTTTTACAGGAATTAAATCAAGAAGAAATGAAGGAAATAGACCAGCTAGTTAGTTATCAGTATAACAACAAGGATGATGCGGAGGAGGTTTAAACGCATGGCAAAAAAAGATAAGAAAGAACGAATTGAAAAAGATGGAGAAGGTATTGGAAGTAAGCTTTTATCTGCGTTTTTTGTTTTTTTGATTATATTGATTTGGTTAATTATTCTTATTGCATTGATTAAATTTGATGTAGGTGGATTTGGTAGCTCAGTTCTTCGCCCAATATTGAAGGATGTACCGGTTATAAATATGATTTTACCTAAACCCTCTGAAGAAGAACTATTAAAAGAGGCGGAAGAAGAAGGAGAAGAAAATCAAATAGCAACGCTTTCACAGGCAAAAGAGATGATTGCGATGTTAGAAGAGGAGAATGAAAAGCTTTCCGGTAATAACAAAACTCTCAAAGAGCAAATTGCAGATTTAGAGAAACAGATTGAGAGATTAGAAGTGTTTGAAAACGCTCAAAATGAATTTCAATTACAAAAAGAAGAATTTTATAATGAAATAGTCTATGGAGAAAAGGCTCCAGATGCCGATACATATATTGAGTGGTATGAAAGTATCGATGCAGCTCACGCAGAATCCATATATCGTCAATTGCTTCTAAATCAGTCGGCAGATGCAGATTTAAAGGATTTGGCAAAAACCTATGAGAATATGAAACCAGCAGATGCAGCAGAGGTTTTGGAAAAGATAGGTAATTTGGATACGGTTGCAGAGATTTTAGGGGCTATGAAAACAGAGAGCCGAGCAAAGGTTATGAATGAATTAGATCCAGACTTTGCCGCGAATGTAACGAAAAAACTCATGCCTTAACCGCTACAATATAGAAAGGAGGCGCAATATGCAAGTGAATCAAAATGTAAATGCAGCAAATTTTTTACTTGTCAGCAGTCAAGCTGGTTCGCCTATGACAACGAAGGAAGAATTATCGGCTGGAATGGATTTTGCGAATGTATTGAAGAATACAAATGATAATTATTCGAATCAATCAAATAATTCATTTTTGAATGAACAGAATGTTTCGCCAGTTTCTAAAGCTGAAGACTCTGGTGCTACATCAGATAATGCAATCAAAGATGATGATGTAAAGGTCGAAAATAATTCTGTTGTTAACGATAAGGATACGGATAGTAAGAAGACAGAAATGGATAAAGATGCTGCAACAAAAGAAACTTCTTCTAAGGATGCTCAAGATGTTAATGAAACATCAGAAACAACTAAGGTGAATGAGGCAGATGATGTTGAAGAAAAAGTAACTGTTCTAGAAGGAATGGAGGAACTATCTGAGGAGGATATGGCTATTCTGCTTGAAACAGTTAGCAACCTTTTACAGGATGTTATGGAACAGTTTGATTTGACTGTAGAAGAGCTTACAAGCAAATTGGAAGAGTTCGATATGGACGTAACAGATTTATTCACGAAGGATGGCTTGAAAGAGTTTTTCTTGAAGATGAATGATTCGATTGTATCTGATTTGATTGTGAATGAAGATTTGAATATGCAGTTGCAAGACTTTATGTCAGAAGTGTCAGAGGAATTGCAGGTGTTAGATACATTTACAGTGGATGCAGATGTCATGTTATCTGAGGAAGCTGTAAAGTCTGTTATAGAGCAGGTTATGCCAAATAAAGATGCTGATATAATCACAAATCAAAGTGTGTCAGAAGTTACCCAAGAGCCTGTTACTGATGAGCCGGAAGTAATTATCACCAATGAAACAACACAGACTAATACGGACACAGAACAATCAACGGATAATGCAGATTCACAGCCGGAAAAACAAGAACAAGAAGTAGTGTCTAAACAA
>JAGAQX010000022.1 GCA_017622535.1 Lachnospiraceae bacterium
GAAATCTATTTTGATAATGCGGCAACGACCAAGATTATTCCAGAGGTTCGAGAAATTATGTTAGAAACTATGGACGAGGAATACGGTAATCCTTCCTCTATGCATTTAAAGGGGGTTGGAGCAGAGAAGTATATTCGTTATGCAAAGAATGCAATTAGTAAACAGTTGAAATGTGAACCGAAGGAAATTACATTTACATCTGGTGGAACCGAAGCAAATAATTTGGCGTTAATTGGAATAGCACAGGCAAATAAAAGGGCTGGTAATCACATTATTACAACCAGTATTGAACATCCGTCAGTTTATAATCCGATATTGTATTTAGAAGAACAAGGGTTTAGAGTTACTTTTCTCAAAGTGGATGCAGAGGGTAAGGTCGATTTAGAGCATCTAAGACAGGAATTATGTGATGAAACAATACTAGTATCCACTATGGCAGTGAATAATGAGATTGGTGCAATAGAGCCAATAGAAGATATTGCCACAATAATTAAAGCATACAACAAGGACAATGATAAAGAGATCGTTTATCATGTGGATGCGATACAGGCCTTCGGTAAACAGGTTATTTATCCGAAACGTATTGGCGTTGATGCAATGTCAATCAGTGGGCATAAAATTCATGGTCCCAAAGGAAGTGGAGCGCTATTTGTTGATAGCAAAGTGAAGATTAAGCCGATTTTGTTTGGAGGTGGACAAGAGAAAGGTCTTCGTTCGGGTACAGAGAATACTGCTGCAATTGCGGGTATCGGAAAAGCAACAGAGGTGATGTATGGTTGCTTGGAAAAAAATATAGAACAGATGAGCAAGGTGAAACAGGCATTAATCAAAGGTGCTACTGCGATTGAAGGTGTGACAGATAATTCTGGAGAAGCACCGCATATTGTAAGCTTGAGCTTCCGAGGTGTTCGCAGTGAAGTGCTGTTGCATGCATTAGAGGATAAAGGAATTTATGTGTCTGCAGGTTCTGCGTGTTCATCGAATCATCCGGCCATCAGTGGTGTTTTGAAAGCGATTGATTTAGATAAAGATT
Source organism: Lachnospiraceae bacterium (assembly GCA_017622535.1). Lineage (GTDB taxonomy): Bacteria > Bacillota > Clostridia > Lachnospirales > Lachnospiraceae > CAG-590. Next base: position 1,034 of record JAGAQX010000022.1, read on the forward strand.
TGTTAGAATCTACTTTACGTTTTAGTTTTTGTGAGTATAATACAGTAGAGGAGGCTGAATATACGGTACAGGTGTTAAACGAGCTTCTTCCGATGTTGCGGAGATTTACTAGAAAGTAGTAGGAAGGATAAGAGATGAATTATAATACATTTTTGATTAAGTATGCGGAGATTGGAACAAAGGGGAAGAATCGGTATAAATTTGAAGATGTCCTTTGTCAGCAGATTAAGAACCATGTTGCACATTTAGGCGAGTTTTCGATTCGGAGAGAGTATGGAAGAATTTTTTTGTATGCGGAATCGGAATATGATTTTGAAGATTTGATTAAAGAATTACAGAAGGTGTTCGGCATTGTAGGTATTTGTCCGATTGTAGTAGAGCAAGATGTTAATTTTGAGTCGGTTAAGAACAGTGTGTTGGCATATGTAAAAGAGGCTTATGGTGATCGGACTCTAACCTTTAAGGTGAATGCACGTAGAACAAATAAGAAGTTTCCGATGGGGTCCATGGAGATGAATAGCGAGTTAGGACATCATATTTTAGAGACATTCCCTAATATGAAGGTGGATGTGCATAAACCAGATGTTTTGTTGAATGTGGAAGTAAGAAATGAGGTATATATATATTCACATATTATCAAAGGTGCAGGCGGACTTCCGGTTGGTACCAATGGTAAGGCAATGTTATTGCTTTCTGGTGGTATTGATTCTCCGGTTGCTGGTTATATGATTTCAAAGCGTGGTGTAGAATTGGAGGCTGTTTATTTCAATGCACCACCATATACGTCAGAGCGAGCCAAACAGAAGGTTGTAGATTTGGCAAGAATTGTATCCGGTTATTCTGGAAAGATTCGATTGCATATTGTGAATTTTACGGATATTCAGCTAGCGATTTACGAAAAATGTCCCCATGAAGAGTTAACAATTATCATGCGTCGTTATATGATGAAGATTGCAGAAGAGATTGCAAAGAAGAATAATTGTCAGGCGTTGATTACTGGTGAAAGCATTGGTCAGGTAGCAAGTCAAACTATGCACAGTCTTGCATGTACGAATGAGGTTTGTACAATGCCGGTGTTCCGTCCTTGTATCGGAATGGATAAGCAGGAGATTGTGGATATATCTGAAATGATTGACACTTATGAGACATCTATTTTACCATATGAAGACTGCTGTACAATTTTTGTTGCAAAACATCCGGTGACAAAGCCGATTTTGGACATAATTAAGCGTTCGGAGACGAAACTTGTGGATGTGATTGATGGTTTAATGCAAACAGCATTAGATACAGTGGAAGTGGTAGAAGCAAGAGTTCAAGATTTGCAAGCATAATATATAGAAAAAGGAACAAGATGAAATCCTGTTCCTTTTTATCTGTAATCGATTATATCGGATTACGGTTGTGTTTGATTAGATGATGTATGGCTCTAATGCCTTAAGAATTTCGGTATCATCACCTTCTGCATGGATATTAAGGTCGATTGGCTGTGAAATATCCAAACTGAAGATACCCATAATAGACTTTGCGTCGATTACGTATCTACCAGATACCAAATCAAACTCTGCGTCGAACTTAGCGATGTCATTCACAAAGCTCTTCACTTTGTCGATAGAATTCAAAGAGATCTTCACTGATTTCATAATTATAATGCCTCCTATATCGTAATGTGTGCTATAAGCACGTCTGTTATAATGATAACTTTTTAGGTGATAAAAGTCAATATGAAATGAACTGGTTTATGTATATTTTACCAGAACATAATGACCCTATAACAATAAATATGTGATATGATAAAGTGTCACTAATAATGATACATTTATCCAAGAAAAGAATATATGTTGTAAGGAATGAGAGTATGCAGGAAAAAGGAAAAGTTTATCCTATTTTACAATCGAAAAAGGTTGCGATTATTAATCTTGGCTGTAAGGTTAACAAGTATGAATCGGATGCGATGATAGAGAAGTTGCAGTCTGCTGGTATGCTGATTGTTGAACCGGAGGAATATGCTGATGTGTATATTGTTAATACCTGTTCGGTTACCAATATGGCACAGCGTAAGTCTAGACAAATGCTCAGACGCGCGAAGAAACGTAATCTGAAAGCTGTAATTATTGCTGCAGGCTGTTATGTGAATGCAGAGCATGATGAACTGTTGCAGGAGGATTTTATTGATGTGTTGGTTGGTAATAATCGAAAAAATGAGATTGTTCAAGTTGTTGCAGAATACATGGAACAATTGGATGATAAATCCTTCTTGGAAAAGGAACATGGAGATTATTACTTGGATATTAACAAGACAAAAGATTATGAAGAAATGGGCTGTCTGAATGTAGATGTTATGAATCATCAAAGAGCCTATATTAAGGTTCAAGATGGGTGTAATCAATTTTGTTCCTATTGTATTATTCCTTACACCAGGGGAAGAGTACGCAGTAGACGTCCGGAAAATATATTGGCTGAGATTGAACAATTAGCAATGGATGGAATTAAAGAATTTGTGTTGACTGGTATTCATATCTCGTCCTATGGTGTGGATTTCGCTGATAAAGATATAGAATATGACCAAGTGATAGATGAAAAAATTACATCTGATAATAGTGAACAGGATACGCGATACGTGAAAAATCTTGGTGAATTAATATATGCAATTGAACAACTACCGCAGGTGGAAAGAATTCGTTTGGGTTCCTTGGAACCAAGAATTATAACGAAGGACTTTCTTGAAATGATTGGTAGAAGTGATAAGTTGTGTCCTCATTTTCATCTATCATTGCAAAGTGCTTGTAATGAGACCCTAAAGCGAATGAACCGGAAATATACCATTGAAGAATTCATGGAGAAATGCGAGTTGCTAAGGGAGTTCTTTGATCGACCGGCAATTACCACGGATGTGATAGTTGGTTTTCCCGGGGAAACAGAAGATGAATTTCGTGTAACAGTAGAAAATTTGGAGCGATTGAATCTTTATGAGCTTCATGTTTTCAAATACTCTGTTCGTTCAGGAACAGTGGCAGAGAAGATGCCAAATCAGGTACCTGAAAATATCAAAAATGAGCGAAGTGATGTTTTGCTTGCAATGACAAAGAAGCAGAAACAACAATATGAAGATAGTCTTAAGGGCATGAAGGCGGAAGTGCTGATTGAAGAAATGACAAAGGATGGATTATATACTGGACATACCAAACGATATGTGAAGGTGAATGTTTCGTCCGATGAAGATATTGTTAACCAGGTAGTTTGTGTAAAGTTGTAATGTATATGATGTTTTTTGTCATTATAGGATGAAATAACTGATAAATTATGGACAAGGTTTGTAGATACAACTTGCAACTTTTAGAAAAGTATATTATCATATAAATATCGAAATAAGGACGTGATGATATGAATAATCAGAATACATTTAACACACAATTTATTGAAGTAGTGAAAGATAACAATTTGCCTGTAACAGAGATTCTTGCGGAGGTTTATACAGCTTTATCTGAGAAAGGATATAATCCGGTGAGTCAGATAGTTGGATATGTAATGAGTGGAGATCCAACATATATTACAAGCTATAAGAATGCAAGAAGCTTGATTATGAAGGCAGAGCGTGATGAGATTATCGAGGTTTTGTTAGAGAACTATATTGAGACAAGACTGAAGTAACAGGAGACAGAAGATGCGGATTATGGGACTGGATTATGGCACTAAGACGGTTGGCGTAGCCCTTAGCGATGAATTGGGAATCACTGCGCAACCTATTATGACCATAGAGAGAAAGTCGGAGAATAAGTTACGAAAGACCTTAGCTAAGATCGAAGAATTAATCGATGAGTATAAGGTTTCTTTTGTTGTGCTTGGGTATCCGAAGAATATGAATAATACAGTTGGACCTCGTGCTTTGGCGACAGAGGAATTTAAGGAGCACATTGAAAGGCGAACGGGGCTAGAGGTTGTTTTACAGGATGAGAGATTGTCTACGGTAGAGTCAGAACGAATTCTAATGGAGTCTGGTGTGCGTAGAGAACATCGCAAGGAGTATGTGGATAAGATGGCAGCAGCTGTAATCTTACAAAGCTATTTGGATGCAAATCCGGTGAAAGAACAATAGACTACATGATTTTGAATGAAGGATGGAGAAATTACGACGGACTTGTTTTGGTAAAATACGCTGATGAAGAAATTTTACAGATATGGGAAAGGATTAGATTATGGAAGAATTTGAAACAATTGTAATTACATTTGAAGATGGAGAAGAAGCAGAATTCTGTGTTTTGGAGCAGACACAGTTAATGGGGAAGAATTATTATTTGGTGGCTCCGGTTGAAGATATGGAAAATGATGATGAAGAGGGCGAATGCTTTATTTTGCGTGAGAATGTAGATTCAGAGGATCCAGAATATGGAATGTATGAGTTTGTAGAAGATGAAGAAGAGTTGAATGTTGTATTTCCTATCTTTGAAGAATTATTAGATGAGAGTGATACGGAGGTAGAGTTTTGAAAATGAATATAAAGACAGGCGAATCTTTTGTTAGAAAGCAGAAGAACGGACTTCTTGCAAAGAAACAGAAGGTTGAAAAAGCACCTGCTGTGAAGATTATTCCTTTGGGAGGATTGGAACAAATCGGTATGAACATTACTGCAATAGAGTATGATGATACAATTGTGGTGATTGATTGTGGCTTGGCGTTCCCGGAAGAGGATATGTTGGGAATTGATTTGGTAATTCCAGATGTTTCTTACTTGAAGGATAATATAGATAAGGTTAAGGGACTGGTTGTTACACATGGTCATGAGGATCATATTGGCGCGATTCCTTATATTGAGAAAGAGTTGAATATGCCGATCTATGCTACCAAGCTGACGATGGGATTGATTGATAATAAACTTAGAGAACATAACCTATTGAACAATGTAAAGCGCAAGGTGGTAAAACACGGACAGACCATTAATCTTGGTTGCTTTCGAATTGAATTTATTCGTTCAAATCATTCAATTGCAGATTCCTCAGGCCTTGCAATTTATACACCGGCGGGAATTCTTGTACACACAGGTGACTTTAAGGTTGATTTCACTCCTGTATTTGGGGAGACAATCGATTTGCAAAGATATGCGGAATTGGGAAAGAAGGGTGTGTTAGCCCTGATGGCGGATTCTACCAATGCGGAACGTCCAGGGTTTACTCCGAGCGAGAAGACAGTGGGTAGAACCTTTGATACATTGTTCGCAGAGAATAAGAATAGCCGTTTGATTATCGCTACATTTGCATCGAATGTAGATCGTGTACAGCAGATTATCAATAGTGCAGATAAGTACGGCCGTAAGGTTGTAGTAGAAGGTAGAAGTATGGTGAATGTCATCAATACAGCTACTGAATTGGGATTTATTCAGATTCCTGACAATACTTTGATTAGTATTGAACAGATGAAGAGTTATCCAGATGAACAGATTGTATTGATTACCACGGGTAGTCAGGGTGAGAATATGGCGGCGTTGTCGAGAATTGCTGCAAATATTCAC
>JAGAQX010000187.1 GCA_017622535.1 Lachnospiraceae bacterium
ATCCTTTAATTCGACTGCTGTATAATAATGTGCAATAATATCACTTGCATTAAAACCTAGCTTTGCCATATTATTCGCACCATTCTGACTCATACCGACTCCATGACCAAAACCACCACCACGAATAACAAACATACCATTACTTGACATTGTATTGTCACTAGTAGTATTGGTTACATCTTCAGAATTTTCATTGTCCGTAGTTCCTTCTTCTGCTGGTATGAAATCAACATAATAATATGCGCTCGGCAAACTCTGCCATCCACTGACTGTAGAACCATCCTGCTTACGAATAACGACATTTGCTGGATTCAACAAGGCTCGGGCATTTGTCTGACCCTGAACCTGGATTGTCTCTTGAGTGCCTGTAATTATCATCTCTTCAATAATACCACTATCGCCACGCTTCGTAACATCAATACTAACCAACTCACCAATCGACGCAATATCCTTCTTGCTAAAACCACCACTGGCATCCTTAACCAAAATATATTCTGGCATAGCCTGTATACGGTCATAGAGAGCTGAATTAATTGCTTCCGTGAGCTGCTCTTTTGTAAATTCAACGGTCCAACGGAAGAATGGCTCTTCTTCTTCCAAAAATCCAGTTCCAAGTTCACCATTAATAAAGGATCGGAAACTATCTTCTGCTTTCAGATTCGCTAAGTCATTCAACTCTGTCTGCATAGCATCCATCAAATACGGCATTGGATATCCGCCCCAAACAGAGCTATTGTTACTTGTTGTTCCTCCCGATGTAGAAAAGAAAAATGCTTCAATCACTTCACCATCGTAGCAAGGAACAATTCCATAGGTATCATCTACTGCAAAAATTGCTTTCTGATCTTCGGTTACATTGTTGTACACCTGACTAGAAACACTATCATCTAAATGTGCACCATACGCCGCATACTTTTCACCTTCCATCTGTCGATATGCATACGCTCTTGCACAAATTGCCTGGGCTTTAAGAGCTTCCACTTCGTATGAAACTGGCATCTCACTTGGAACTACTCCATACAAATATTCCTCCACAGGTAATTCATTGATAATCATAACACCCTTATCATCTCTGGAAAGTTCCAGCTTTCCTCGATAATGTGGTTTACCACTTTGTCGATTAATTGATGTCACTTCTATCTTACCGCCTTCTACCTTAGATTGAATTACTGCGGCACCATTTTTCAATTCCTTACTACCATTAGAAAACTGTATCTTTTCCTTAGCTGCATACTCAGCAACTGTATCACCATAAGTCACAGTAAAATCTGTATCCGATGTAACAATAACATCATCATGATAGTAGCTCTTATAATCCGAATCATTAATCAACACACGGATATTCTTTGCATAGATATCCTCTGTAATTAACGCTGCTTCTACCATTCCATCCTTGATATATAAAGACACTTTTTCATATCCAATAAGTGTACCAGCAGATTGTGTCGCCTTAAACACACCACTAATCTTATACACATTAAAATGCTCTGACAAATACAATTCTTCCTCGTACCCGTCTACTGTCAATATTCCATCTCTATAAGAGGTAACCTTTGATTCCACCAGCTCCTTAGTCAAATTTTGAACTGCTGTTACACCTTTATTTCCTATCGTAATATCACAGAGGATATTCTCCATTGCCCCTGCCGGCTTAAATGCAGCTGCAATACTCAACTCGTAGGTATTACCATTTACCGAAACAAGAAATACATCTTGCTCCTCTTCGTTCTTGGTCTGCTTTATTAAATACGCATTGCGAATTACTACATCCGAATTACTTTCACCTTCACACAGAATAATCTCATTGTTAGAAACATACACCTTGGCAACCTTACCGATGTATGAACTATCCATTCCATAGTCCTTTTCCATATAGTAGTCACCATTATTTGTATTGACCACCTCATAAACAACTCCATCAATCACCTGCTCATTGGCACTGTCAATGTTATATATGTACAAGCTCTCACTGCTCAAACGATCCAATTCCAACGCTGTAATCATGGAAGAATACAAGCTTTCAAATTGATTCTTTGTCAACGGAACAAAATTAGGCACATATTTTAATTGTATATCCACCTTATCATATGAAAGTGAGGCACTATCTAACAAGTCTTTTGCATTTCCTACTGTAAATGCAGAGCCCAATCGGTCGCTGTATTCATACTCACTAATACCAAGATAACTAATCAAACGGTTTGCTTCTTCATTCATCATTGTACCATTGCCAATTTTTTCATAGAACACTGTTTTAATTAGTAATCCTCCAACAATCCCAAGGGTTACTAAAAACAAAAGGATAATCCATTTGACACTTCTCTTCTTTGTTGTCTGTTGTCTCTTCATTGCTATTCTGTATGACACATAAACCTTATGTCTCATACACTCCTTTCCTATATCCTGAATCTTCTTTGCCTGTCATCTTATAATTCCTTTATAGGTTCAAGCAAAGAAAAATATAATCTATCTCGTAAAGAAAGCAGCATCTCGACTTAAGCTCGCGCTTTGTCATCCAATGCTGCTTCATTCTTCTTTCATCAATAGTAGAACAACCGGAAATGCCGTTTCCTGCATTTTGAGTCCTAGCATAGCTAGGTGGGTAATTTCACATGAGAATCTGCCGTCCAGTCGAAGCAGGCATGACATCCGCTCATAAATATCAATTTCCCTTGAAAATAAATGTAGGTTCAAAATAGCAAGAGTTGTCGTGCACCCCAGAAGTTCTACTTGTTTATCTTATGTAAAACGTACTTAAATTATACATCATCTGCACAAAAAACACAAGAAAATATTCCTTGAAATTTGATATTATATACAGTATCATAAAGTGAAACTGTTGGATAAAAGGCTGACACTCATTGTTGCACCATCAGTTAACATAATATCGTAATTACAAAGGAGAATATCCATGTCAAAAAAGAATGTAATTGTTGCCCAATCCGGTGGACCAACTGTTGCTATTAACGCAAGTCTTGCAGGTGTATTGGATGCTTCACTAAAAAATGAAGCATACGAAACGGTATATGGTTCCGTATATGGCATTTTAGGTATATTAGAAGACCGACTCATGAACCTAAACGAACAGGTTGAGAAAAACCCAGATTTTATTGAAAC
>JAGAQX010000188.1 GCA_017622535.1 Lachnospiraceae bacterium
ATATTCCTTATGAGGAATGGTGTGAATATATTGTACAGCTATTTCACCAATATCAAATTCCAAGTGGTAATCTTGTAGAATTAGGTTATGGCACTGCTACTCTCTCTCTTTTAATGGCGGAACACGGATACAATATCACAGGAGTAGATAATTCCACCGATATGTTAGCCATTGCGTCTGAAAAGCTATCACCCAACTCAAATATACAATTACAGCTGCAGGATATGAGTGATTTATTTTTAAATAGTTGCTATGATGGTTTTTATTGTGTATGCGACAGCCTTAATTATCTACTTAATGAAGAAGATATACGAAACACATTCCTTGGAGTTAAATCATATCTCAAAAAGGATGGTATTTTTATTTTTGATTTAAAGACATTGCATTTTTATCAAAACGTACTCGGCGATCAAGTTTTTTGTGACCATCAGGAAAATTGCAGCTACACCTGGGAAAATAATTTCTTTGAAGAAGACAATGTAAACCAATATGACTTAACTCTTTTTGTCAAACAGGAAGGCAGTGAGTTATACGAAAAATTCAATGAAGTTCATCACCAAAGGGGCTATCATTTAGAAGAAATAATTGACTTATTGTCGCAGGCTGGTTTAGAATATGTAACAGCATATGACGCATTTACTGCCAATCCACCGAAGGAAGACAGTGAACGTATCTATATAATCGCAAAGAATGGAGAAACAATATGAAAGATATTATCATTAGAGGTATGGCTGCTAATAATCAAGTTCGTTTTTTTGCAGCATACTCAAAGGATTTAGTTGAAACTGCCCGTGCAACTCATAATACAAGCCCTGTTGCCACTGCAGCATTGGGACGCTTACTTACAGCTGGAGCTATGATGGGAAGCATGTGTAAGAATGATACTGATATACTAACCTTACAAATTCAATGCTCTGGACCTATCAATGGATTAACTGTTACAGCAAATGCTAAGGCACAAGTCAAGGGGTACGCAAATAATCCAAATGTTATGCTTCCTCCAAGCCCCCAGGGCAAATTAGATGTCGGTAAAGCTTTAGACTTAGGTGTTTTGAGTGTAATTAAAGACCTTGGATTAAAAGAACCTTATGTCGGCCAATCAAATTTAACCACAGGCGAAATCGCAGAAGATTTAACCTATTACTTTGCAACCAGCGAACAAATCCCAACTTCAGTCGCATTGGGTGTATTAATGGAAAAGGACAATACTGTAAAGCACGCTGGTGGATTTATTATTCAGTTGATGCCTTTTGCTGAAGAAGAATTAATTACTGATTTAGAAAATCGATTAAAGGACTTCTCTTCCATCACTTCCTTGATGGATCACGGCATGTCTCCAGAGGATATGATGAACAAGCTTTTTGAGGGCTATGATATCGTCTTAAATGATTCCATCACACCGGCATATAGCTGTGATTGTTCAAAAGAACGTGTCTACAAGGCTGTTATGAGTGTTGGCAAAACAGAAATCGAAGATATGATTGCCGACGGAGAACCAATTGAGGTTGGATGTCATTTCTGCAACAAGAAATATATCTTTGATATACCAGAGTTACAAAGTATGATTAAATAATAACACACTATATGAAAAGGAACCTACTTGGCTTATATGCTAAGTAAGTTCCTTTTATCATTTGTACTTTAATTATTCTTTTGTATTTTAACATCTCTTCTGTACTTCAATACTCTTTGGTATTTTAATATCTCTTCTGTATTTCAATACTCTTTTGTATTTTAATATCTCTTCTGTATTTCAATATTCTTTTGTACATTATAATTCTCTTGTACCTTGATTTTTCTTCTGTACCTCAACACTCACTGTTGTGCTTTACTCAGTCACAGATTCCTCATTCGTAAAACCTTCTGTCGTACTTTCGCTTGTTACAGCTTCCTCATTCGTAGAACCTTCTGTCGTACTTTCGCTTGTTACAGTTTCCTCATTCGTAGAACCTTCTGTCGTACTTTCGCTTGTTACAGCTTCCTCATTTGCAGAACCTTCTGTTGTACTTTCGCTTGTTACAGCTTCCTCATTCGTAGTCTCTTCCGCTTCTTCTGTTCCTTCCTCTGAAGCGTTTGTATCATCAACGGAAATTTCTTCCGATGACTTCTGTATTTCCTCGCGAATCACTGTGACAATATATTCATTCACGTTACCAGATAAAGCAGTAACAGTAACTTTAATAACATTTTTACCCAACTTTAAGGTGTCTGGCATATCCAATCCTACTACACTACCTTCATCCATCGGAATCGCACTAACTCCAACCTGTGTTACATCTAGACCAACATGCATCTCATATTCTAATGTATCAGGATCAAATTCTTCCGTAAAATCACCTGGTGCAACAATTAATTCCGACAATCTAGCATCCTTTGCCACTTGTCTATTAATACCAATTGTAAACTGTTTTGCAGTTGGCGCAACCGTAATATAATCCAGGTCTGCATAATCAATCAAATACACATCTGTGAGAGCCACCTCTGCATCACCTGTCTCTAACGCTTTAAATGTCAGCTCATAGGTTGCTTTCTTTGTCTCTTCTTGATACACATCTTTTAATTCCAACAAGCCATTAGCACCAGTAACATAATTCGTATCCGGAATAAATTCTAACATCGATGCATCATAGGTCAAATAGGCATCAATGGAATACAGCTGCACATCACTTTCCAATACTACTTTGACTGTAAATACATTTTCTTTTTTAATAGAATCCGGAACTTCCAAACGCATTTCCGCAGTCTTTGCATACGATGTATTCTTTGATGTAATTCCAACAACAGAAATTCCAAGAACCAATACAATCGCTAATAATATTGCTATTTTCTTCTTCATAGTATCGTTTTCCTTTCACCCTGTGTTTACTGTGTGTTACGAGTTACATTGATTGTGTATATTTGTTTCGTTCCATTCTGTGCCGTGCCGACCACTTGAATTGTTGTCGTCTGACCTGCATCCTTTAAGGTAATTGTTCCAGTTCCAGTTACTGTTGTATATTTACTAACAGCAGAAGCTTTCACCGTAACTGCAGCCACATTTGCTGGAACTACCACCGAATACTCAAACTGATTATATGCAAAGGTCGGTGTCATACCTGTAATCTCCGTCTCGCCATTATATAGCTTAATGCTAGATAAATATGGATTTGGATTACCTGTAGCCGCTGGCAACTGACAAGCTGCTGCTGGCATATTGTTATACACCGGTATATAGAACACCATGGCATCACTTAAAATACCTGCTGTATTATATGCGTTTCTCGTCCTTCTACCCTCAGAATACGGTGCCTGCACATTTGTCATATACTGATGAATATACAATTGGGAAGAATCGGTAGGTTTTACATTAAATTTTTGGAAATATAATGTATTCTGTCCAACATTAATATACTTCTGTTCAATATACTGTGCTCCACCAACAATTGATTTGTATGGGGTTGTCCAAGGTCTTCCAAAAGTGGTTTCATTGGATGCTCCACCCTTTGCCCATTGTAATCCTTTGGCTACTGCATTGGTTCCGTCAAAAGCACCAATATTATAGAAATTATAAATACCTTCATATCCCTTATAGGTTCCGCTCGTAGCATTGGAACCTTTGTCACCCACTTCTTGTATTACTCTAGTAATAAGAACATACGGATTTGTAGTTGCCTTCTTTCCAGCATCCATAAATGCCTGTTTATAAGAACCCTTTACATTCTTCTTATCAGCAGAATCATATACATTGTAATCTCCACTCATAAAAGTGTTCTTCAAAATATTTTGCACAGATGTTGCGTTCTGCGAATCGTCATATACCCAACCTTCAAACTGAAAAATATCCGTACTATTTAAGAAATTACGTGGATCCATGTAATACGAAATCACCTGGGAATTCGCACTATACCAATTAGAACCATCCTTCACTACATATTTGTCAGTAGACCAATCGTAAGCACCTGCTTCTGTTGAAAGATAAGAAAATGGTGCCAACGTGCTCGTCCCTCTTGGATAATTACTTTGAATTACATTACGCCCAACAACACTCTCATTTGCAATTACTGTTGCCCAATCCAAATTGGTATTCACAGCAACAAATTTCCAGTTTGGATAATCATTATGAAGAGTTCGCAAGCTTGCTTTATAGCTTTCTGGGAAGTTTGTCAACAATACCTCAAAGGATTGATCTATCACCGATGTATCATTTGAGGTCTCTTCTTTTATTGTAATATATTCTTTTGCAACATAACCAGTTACTGTTTTACTATTATAAGTAACCGTAACCTTATACCAGGTTCCACTTGTTCCAAGAATTGTAACTTCTGTTTTTTTAGGTATTGACATCAATATGACACTCTGTGTCGATGCTTCTTTTCTAACATTCAAGGTTGAAGTAACCTTTTCATTCACATATCCCTTCTGTTCCTTTGGCGTTACTTCAGGAGTATTCGAGTTACCTGTATTGGTTTGTGTTCCAAGGGTAATATATTTACTAGATACATATCCTGTTCTAGTTTTCTTATTATATGTAACCTTTACCTTGTACCAATAATTACTTGACTTGAGAGTAATTCCAACAATTGTTACCTTTGTACCAACTGGAATCTTTACCAATACCTTTGCCGATGATTTTGCACTTTTTCTAACATTCAAGGTTGAAGTGACCTTTGCATTCACATACCCTACTTGCTTTGACTGTTGTTTTACATAAGCTGCACTGACATATCCCGTCTTATTCTTACCATTCACTTTGGCCTTACATTTGTACCACTTCACACCTTTGTTCTTGCACCAGCCCAAAATGGTAACCGACTGTCCCTTTTTCAGCATGCCATAACTCTTATAGTTGGTACCTGCTTTCTTGCGCATATTTACTGCTGATGTTGTAGTACCTGGATAAGAAATCTTACTCTTACAACTAGTCGCAGCCTGTGCCGTCATTCCCATTGCCGAAACAAGGAAAGTAAACAACAACATAAAAACACAGGTTCTCATAACTCTCCATTTTAAATAATTTTGTATATTATATTTCATGTGTACTCCTCTAAATATAAACATAATCAATTGACATAACATAGTTACATAATACTATACTCTTATGTACATTTCAACAAAAAAGTTTGAATTTCTCGACATTTTCGACGTTTTTTACCTGATTTTCCCATAAGATTTTATCGAAAAACAAAGATTTATTGTCATATATTATGTCACCAATGTGAAATGACAATGAAATAAATATGAAACAATTATGAAGAAAACGCAAAAAAATTGTAACAATTGTTTGTTCACTCCACAAACAACGTTACAACTTTTCAAAAAACTTATATATTTATTCTCCGTTGGCAATACGTGCTGCCAAATCATTGAGATAAACCCATCGGTCCATCTTCTCCTCCAACTGCTGTTCCAGACCTTCCTTTTCCTTTGTAAGCTCTGCCAGCTTTGTATACTGCGTCGCAACTGTTGCCATTTCCTGTTCTAAGTTACCAATCCGCTCTTCCAAAGCGACAATATCATCATCAATGGTTTCGTATTCACGCTGTTCCTGATAAGTAAACTTTAGCTTCTTTTCTCTATTTCCCTTCCAGGTTGCTTTACTATCCAATGCTTTTTTTTCTGACTTATCATTAGAAGAAGACAGGGTAACTGCTCCTGTCATAAATGTTCCATTTGCCAAAGCCTTTTCCATGTAAGTGGTATAGTCACCTTCATATTGGACAATCACTCCACCTGGTTCAAATGCAAAAATACGATCCACCACTCGGTCCAAGAAATAACGATCATGCGATACCACAATCACAATTCCTTCAAAATAATCCAGATAATCCTCTAATATTGTCAAAGTTGCAATATCTAAATCGTTGGTGGGCTCATCCAAAATCAAAACGTTTGGTGCAGTCATCAACACTTTTAACAGATACAATCTCCTTTTTTCGCCACCAGACAATTTTCCAATTGGATTATATTGTATCTCAGGAGTAAATAAAAACCGTTCACACATCTGTGAGGCTGAAGTCAACCCTTTACTAGTACGTATGTATTCCGCCACATTTTTGACATAATCAATCACTCGCATATCCGGATTCATATGCTCTGCCATCTGAGAAAAGTATCCTACTCGAATCGTTTCACCCATTGTAATGGTTCCACTATCTGGAAGCTCTTCTCCTACCAAAAGCTTAAGCAAAGTGGTTTTACCGCATCCATTCTCTCCAACAATTCCAATTCTTTCGTTGCGAATTGTATAATAAGTAAAATCCTGAATCAGTGTTCTGCCATCGTAGCTTTTTGACACATTCTCTATTTCAATTGTTTTTTTACCTAAACGGGAAGCCAGCGAATCCATCTCAACCTGCTTGTCCTGCTCCGGTGCTTTCATAGACTGCATTTCTTGAAAACGCTCTAGCCTAGCCTTTTGCTTTGTAGAACGTGCTTGCGCTCCACGTCTCACCCATTCAATCTCTGTACGTAGTATGCTTTGTACCTTTCGGTAGCTTGCCGCTTCACTATCAATCCTTTGTTGTCTAAGCTCTAGAAAACCAGAATAATTTGCATCATAAGAATAAATGCTACCTCGATCAATTTCAACAATTTTGTTCGTTACTCGGTCAAGAAAATAACGGTCATGAGTAACCATCAACAAAACTCCATTATACTTTTGTAAATAGTCCTCTAGCCACAAGATCATTCGGTTATCTAAATGGTTGGTTGGCTCATCCAGAATTAGAATCTTAGCAGGCGACAATAATGTTTTTGCCAATGCCACTCGCTTCTTTTCACCACCAGATAACGGTGCAATCAAAGCTTCCGCATCCTCAATGTATAGTTTTTTTAATATTGTCTTCGCCTCTGCCTCTATACTCCAATTCGGATTCGAACTCTTCTTTCCACGACATACATAGGAAAGAATCGTATCTCCATCTTCAAAATCTGTATTCTGTGCAAGATATGCAATATCAGCCTGATTATTTTTAACAATCTTTCCTTCGTCTGTCTCTTCCAAACCAGCAATCATCTTTAAAAATGTACTTTTTCCAGACCCATTTACTCCGATAATTCCAATCTTATCACCTTCATTAATTCCAAGACTGACCTTATCAAACAGTATTTTATCGCCATATACTTTTGTAATATTTTCTATATTCAATATATTCATACTATATTCCCCTAAGACAGCTCCTCTAATCTAGCCAAATCCTGCTTTCTCACATAGGCCTTGATGGAAATACCATTTTCAAGATACTCTTCTTCCAATAATTGACCAAACTTACGAATATCATTCAAAATCCCTGTCGCTTTGTACGGAATGACTGCCTCTACATAGGTTTGACTCTCTGCAATCTTGTTTTCTATCGTTTGTAACAGTTGCTCAACACCAGTTCCTTGCTTAGCCGACATCATTACCGTTGCATCTGCACGTAAATCCTTCAAAATCGGTTTATCAGTCAAACAATCCATTTTATTGAATACCGTGATAATTGGTTTATCCTTAATATCTAACTGGCTCAAAGTTTCATACACTGCATACATTTGGCGATCCATATCGGGATTAGATGCATCCACCACATGCAACACAATATCACTATACTTTGCTTCTTCTAGTGTAGAACGAAATGCTTGAATTAAATGATGTGGTAATTTTGAAATGAAACCAACCGTGTCAGTTAACATAATATTCTGTCCGTTTGGTAATTGCAACATTCTTGTGGTTGGATCCAATGTAGCAAAGAGCTTGTCCTCCGACAGCACCTGTGCATCCGTTAAATAATTCAACAATGTAGATTTTCCCGCATTGGTATATCCTACAATACAAATCACTGGACTACTATTGCTACTACGTAGCTTTCGCTGCGTTTCTCTATGTTTCTTTACTGCATCCAACTCTCTCTTCAACTTCGATATCTCTTCACGAATCAGTCGACGATCCATCTCAAGCTTTTTCTCACCTGGACCTCTCGTTCCAATTCCACCACCCAATCTAGAAAGGGAATCACGTAGTCCAACTAGCATTGTCGCATTATACTTAAGCTGCGCCAGCTCTACCTGAATTTTACCCTCTCTGGTATTAGCTCTTGCAGCAAAAATATCCAATATGATCATGGTACGATCCATAATCTTCGTATCTAAAATTTGAGATAAATTCTTCATCTGCGCTGGGGTTAACTCTGTATCGCAAACAATGCCTGTAGCATCTAGTGCCACAAGCATTGTCTTCAATTCCTCTAATTTACCTTTTCCTAAGTAAGTGACTCCATTGGAATATTCAAGGTTTTGTGTCAATGTTCCTACACAAACTGCTCCAGCAGTCTTCACAAGCTCTGCTAGTTCCTCCAAGGATGCATCTGCTGCACGTTCTTGCTTTTCATGCACAGCAACTAAAATCACACGTTCCTGCTCTTGTTTATTTTCAAAAAACTGTGCCATGCGCACCTCCATTTATTCCTCAGTTAAGGTTTGTCTTGTATATAAGACATCGTATTCCTTCTTTCCGCTGCTGTCACTCGGATATAATTCTAGAAATTCTACCGCCTTCTGATAAGCAGTATTATAATCCTTCATCTTCTCATAATAGATAATCTCATCGAAGAGAAGTTCCTTGATATTAGACTGATCCTGAAGCTTCTTTCCCGTCTCAATATAAGAAAGAGCTTCCTCCAAGCGACCTTCATCTAATGCAATAGCTGCATACTGCGCATACATAAAACTGTTCATCGGATTCTTCTGCAAAAACACATTGTAGTAAATCTGCATATTCTCCGTATCACCAATCTGACCATAGCAGCTACCTACATAAAGCACTAAATCCCGATAGCCATCCTCATAAGCTTCCAACAAAATCGGCAGCGCACTTCTGTATTCTTCCCAACTATAAAGCAATAATCCATAGGAAACGTTTTGAAGATAATCTAAGCCTTCAACCTCTTCCTCATCTGACCATAATCTTATAAAATCATATTGCTGACAAGCAAGCTCGTATTCACCAATATTAATATAACAATCTGCAAGATAAAACCGCACATCATTATCGAAATTTTCCATCAATGGAAGTCTTGGCTTCAACGCCTCATAACACATGTCGATGGCACCCTCAAAGTCCTTCTGTTTGTAAAGAGAAATTGCCTTTTCTCTCATACTATATTTCACACCAAAAGAAACCCCATACAACAAGATAACAAGGAAAACATATACTAAAAATATCTTTCCTATGCTCTTTAATGTAAGTGGCTTTCTTGGTTTACGTTTTTTCTTTGGCTTGTCGTCCTGATAATCATATATACCATATATATCTTTTTTATTCCGTCTACCCATAACCAGCTTGCCTTTCTTATTTATCGGCCCATTTAACCAAACATACTCTTTTTATTATAACATACGAACCAACATCCGCAAAGTCTAATCCTACTCTGCTAATTCCAATGGTTTTATCTTTTTTCGATATAGTCTGATAAAATACACTGTACTCAATCCCAATGCAACTAACTCAGCAATCGGAAATGCCCACCATACCAAATCGATATTACCTGTACGTGAAAATGCATACGCAACCGGTAATAATACTAGTAACTGTCTACATACAGAGATAATCAAACTATAATGGCCATTGCCTAATGCTTGGAAGCTCGATATTAAAATAATGCAAACCGCTGCAATCACAAAGGACCAACTAATTGTGCGCAATGCAGGCACACCAATAGCAAGCATCTGCTCGGAAGCTTCAAAAATTCCTAAAAGCTTATCTGGTACTGTTTGGAAAATAATCAAACCAATTGCCATGATAATAAATGCATACATAATACTAAGCTTCATGGTTTTGGTCATACGTTTCTTATTCCTTGCACCATAATTATATGCAAGAATTGGCACCACTGCATTATTCATACCGAATACTGGCATAAAAATGAAGCTATTTAGCTTGAAATACACACCAAACACTGCAGTTGCAGTAGAAGAAAATGTTAACAAAATTTGATTCATACCAAAATTCATTACCGAACCAACTGACTGCATTACCATTGCAGGAAATCCAACCACAAGAATTCTTCGAATGGTAGATAAGCGTGGGCGAAGTCCTGCCAAACTAAACTGAATTTCTTTATTACATTTCAAATTGAAAATCAACGCTAAAATCGCTGCGACAGTCTGTCCACACACTGTTGCAACCGCTGCTCCAGCTGTCCCCATCGCAGGTAAACCAAAATAACCAAAAATGAAAATTGGATCTAAAATAATATTGGTAATCGCTCCAATCATCTGTGTAACCATAGAAAAAACCGTCTTACCTGTGGACTGTAACAGACGTTCAAAAATCATCTGCGCAATCATGGCAAAGCTAAAAATCATACAAATCGACAAATAAGATGTTCCCTCTTTTACAATCGCTGCATCCTGAGTTTGCGCAAGAAAATACTTCTCACAGAAAAAAACACCAAAAATCAAGAAAACAATCGCACCAATACCTGCAATGAACAAACCATTCATCGCTGCACGATTGGCCTCATTAAAATTTTTCTCTCCAAGGCTTTTAGATAATAATGCATTGACACCAACACCTAGTCCCCCAGTAAAGGATACCGTTAGCATCTGCACTGCAAAGGCTAACGATACTGCAGTCAAACAATTCTCACTTACCTTAGCCAAATACCAGCTATCAACAATATTATAGCAAGCCTGTACTAACATAGATAACATCATAGGTAACGCCATTGTAATCAGCAGACGGTTTACTGGCATAGTGCCCATTTTATTTTCTTTGATTTTCTGATCTGTTTTTTCCATTTTTATCTCCAATCTCTGTTCTATTTAAAACATTTTTGTAAGTACTTATTTATAACTACTTGCGCAACTGCTCCTTTAAAACACTTTATGATAATTACTCCTATCTCAATTTCCCCTCATCATGAAAAAGAAACAAAACTCATTGTATACAATCTCCCCTTATTTTGCAAGAAAAAAACGCATTCTGAATATCAAATCCCAGAATGCGTATTTCTCACAAAATCATTGGTAATTCCTAATATACTATTGAAATCAGGATGCTGATGCCATCGCTTTCATCTCCATACGATTAGTAATGAAATCCTGAACCTCACCCTTCTCAATCTTCAAACTAATTGCAAATTCACCATATAAGGTATCCTGTGCCTGCTTCAAATAACGTTCATCGCATGCGGACATTTTCTTTCCCTGAGCCAAACGTTCTTCTTTTCTCTTAAGCGCTGTATTAATAATACGAATCAATTCTCTACAATCACATGACTTAACCGCTTCTTTATAAGCCAATTCTCTACGCTTATCATCTACAACTTCAATTCCATCAATACTTGGCATATCATCAATCAACTGACATGCTTCCTGTTTCGAAATAACTGGTCTCATAACGACCTTCTGATTATCCACAGGTGTAAACACTCTGCTTCCTTTTGTGTACAGTGGTAAAAGCGTATAATAAATCTTGTCACTTTCGACACCACTCATATTCATCGGTCCAATCTCTTCTACTCTACATACACCATTCAAACCATAAACGATATACTCACCAATACTAAACATTTTACTCCTCTCTTTCTAAAATTTGGTTAACGTTTCGCAACTATTTTTATAATAGCAAATTTAGTAAAATTTTGTAAGTTGTTTTCCGCGTTTTTCCCATTTTCTGCATTTTTCACACTGCTCCCACAATTTATTGTGCAATTTTACAACACCCGTTTTCCTTCTGTATGTAAATTCTTCTAATACTATTGTTTCACACTCTTACACAAATTATACAAATATGACTTTTATTGCCATGGAACCTTGTGATAAAATAAAGAAAGATATCGATTTGATAGTGTCGAAACAAAGATATACCGATTACACATCGTAACAGAAATTATTATTCTTACGATATAAAATTAATTGAAAACAACTAAGGAGGAATAACATGAAAAAACAATATCTAAAGATTTCACTAATGTTCTGTCTAATTACAACCATATTACTGTTCACAACAATAACACCACAGGTTCATGCAGCAGCTAAGCTTAATAAAAAAACAATTACTATGGTAAAGGGACAGAAAAAAACTCTTAAAGTGAATGGGACCAAAAAAATACCTGTCTGGTCCAGCAAGAATTCAAAGATTGCAAAAGTAACACGCAAGGGCAAATACGGTGCTAAAATCATAGCCAAGAAAAAAGGAAGTACCTACATTTATGCCAAAATTAACAACAAAACATATCGATGCAAGGTTAAAGTCGAAGCACCATCCATCAACAAAAAATCACTGAAACTTAACGCCGGAAAAACCTATACCTTAAAAATCAAAAATACCAAACAAAAGATTCGTTTCAAGAGTAACAATACTAATGTCGCTACTGTAAATGCTACAGGTATCATTACTGCTATAGACTCCGGCACAGCTAAAATTTCTGCAACCTTAGCATGTGGAAAGACGTACTCCTGCAAGGTTACCGTTGCTAATCCAACCAGCACAAACAGTGCTGCTAGCGAAGAAACTGCAAAGGTAGATGCTGGAGAATATTCAATTGGGCACAAACATACTGGTGATGGAACCTACTACGACGGAGGTTACACAGGTGGTTGCTGTAATTTGGATGCTATTGCTGGCGATTATTATGTGGCTGCAATTAACAAAATAGACTACCGTGCTGGTAATCTAGCCGGTGCCTATTTAAAGGTAACTGGACCAAATGGTAGCATTAATGTACTAATTACCGACACTTTAGCCGATGGTGAAGGAAAAAAGGGAGATATCGATTTAAACAAAGAAGCTTTCGCTAAAATTGAACCCCTTGTTACAGGACGAATGACTGTTACCTGGGAGATTATTCCTCTTCCAACGGACAAACCAATTCAATATGTGTACAAACCAACTAGCACGCAATATTGGATGGAGGTTCAGGTGAGAAACCACCGCTATCCTGTGAAAAAATTAGAAATAAAAAACAGTTCTGGAAAATTTGTGGAATTAGAGAGACAAGAGTACAACTATTTCAGAATGGATAACCCTGGAGCCGGTCCTTACACATTCCGTGTCACAGATATATATGGTCATGTATTAATCGACAATAATATTGCTTTAAGTCCATCGAGTGCAGTGAATGGAAAAGCAAACTTCCCATATTAGTCAGAAAAATATTTCAATTAAAAAATATTTGCGACAAAATCAATATAAAACAAAAAAACATCTTCGTGTAATCCGAAATTCCAATTTCAGAAATATCACGGAGATGTTTTCATTTATTTCACCATAAGCATGTGCTATACACTTAATATCCCTAATAATTCAACTTATTTAAAAATTCTTTCGTTCTTGTATTCTTCGGATTGTCAATTACATCTGCTGGTGCCCCCTCTTCTACAATCACACCCTCATCCATAAAGATTACACGATCAGAAACTGCTTTTGCAAAATCGATTTCGTGGGTAACAATTACCATAGTCATATTTTCCGAAGCAAGCTCCTTCATAATCTTCAAAATCTCAGCAGTAAGCTCTGGATCTAATGCCGAGGTTGGCTCATCAAAATATAACATCTTTGGTTTCATAGCAAGGGCTCTTGCAATTGCTACTCTCTGCTGTTGTCCACCAGAAAGCTCACATGGATAAGCATTTTCCTTATCTGCTAACCCTACCTTATCTAACAATTGCTTTACTTCCTCATATACTTCCTTCTCATCGCGTTTTTGGATACTAATTGGTGCGTCCATCACGTTTTTCAATACAGAATAATGTGGAAACAAGTTAAAATTCTGGAATACGAGACCAAAATGATTACATACCTGACGCAATTCTTTCTGTGTTGGATATATCGATACCCCATCATGTTCCTTTACAACTTCTTCATCCAAATAAGAAATGGTACCACCGTCCATTCTCTCCAAAAAAGTTGCACAGCGAAGCAAGGTAGACTTACCGGAACCAGATGGCCCGATAATCGAAACCACTTCACCTTCATTGACAGAAAAACTAATATCTTTCAATACTTCCTTATCGCTAAAACTCTTTTTCACATGGGTCATTGTTATTATACTCATATCTAATCTTCCTTTATCATTCTATATACTCAATACATTACCTTGTCCAATAGTAGCATTTTCTCTCTTAATCGCTTTATATATACTACTCTTTGTAATCAATACACATACGAACCTCGGTAAAAGGACGCACATAAGTATTTGCAACCTCTACATGAGCCGGATGACCTTGATACCCCTTCAGTGCTTCCTCACTTTCTAACACACTATCCAACATAACATCTGCATTGGAAGATTCCATTTCGTTAATCACAATTTTAAGACTTGCAAGTCCTGGAACTACACCAACTAAACCTTCTAAATGCTCCTTCATGTTATTTAAAACTGTATTCTTCTCTTCAACAGTTAAGCTTTCCTTTAATTTCCATAAAATCAAATGACGAACCATATCTATCCTCCCAATATTTCTATTATCTTCTTTTTACATTCCTGCGTTCACTGCCCTTAATATTACTACATTTCGACAAAAAATGGAATATATTTCTCACTTTCATCTAATAACATTATCGTAATTCACACAACAAAAACATTTTAAACACATTTTTTTCACATTTTATTATTATAGTATACGTTGTAAGAGCTTTTCATAAGTACAACTTAGTTGTACTGAAATCCTCTCCCCCCTCATTAAAAGAAGGTCTAGAACAAGTTCTAGACCTTCTATTTTTATTTACAAAATTCAAATAATCCTATTTCACTAACTTTTCAATATAGACAGCTACCGTTTCCGCATATTTTAACAAATATACAAAATAAACAGCATAGCACACAAGCATAATCACACCATGTGGATGTACCAACAATTTCTTCTTAAATGTGCAAACCCACAACAATACACCAGCTAAAATCGCAACAATCGAATCTACAATGAACTTTGATTCAAAGATTACTGGTGTAATAAGTGCAGAAGTACCTACAACAAACAAGATGTTAAAGATGTTACTACCTACAATGTTACCAATTGCGATATCTGCATTACCCTTTCTAGCAGCAGATACAGATGTAAACAACTCTGGTAAAGATGTTCCAAGGGCTACAATTGTAAGACCAATAAAGTGAGTGCTAAGCCCTGCTGCTGTAGCAAGCTTTGTTGCTGCATCAACCGTTACATCACTACCCCATACAATCAACACAAGACCAGCTACTGCGAATAACAACAGCTTCCAAACCGGTTGTACTTTTTCTTCATCTTCCTCTACTGATTGCGGATTATTCTTTGCTACAACAAACAAATAGGTTAGATATCCTATAAATGCAATCCACATAATTACACCATCAATCCGGGTAACATATCCCCCAATGCATCCCTGCACCACCATCATAACCGTAATTACCAACATAATTGGAAGTTCAATCTTTAGGGTAGATTTTGCAATCTTTACCGAGGTAAATAATGCGCACAAACCTAAAATAACCAAAACATTCAGAATATTACTTCCTACTACATTACCAATGGTAATATCTGCATTTCCTTTCAATGCAGCCGTAACACTTACTGCTGCCTCTGGTGCAGATGTACCCATGGCAACAATGGTAAGACCGATAACCATCTGTGGAATTCCAAACTTATCTGCAATTCCTGCTGCACCATCCACAAACTTATCAGCACCCACAACTAACATTGTAAAGCCAAGTACTAATAGTACAAATTGAATTAATAGTTCCATTTTCATTTTCCTCCTTGGTTTATAAGATAATAGTTCTATTTTCTTACAAGTCTCGCAATCTGTATCAACACCGATGGGATAATAGAAAGTCCTATAATATATACAAGTTGAACCCCTGATAAGCTTGACACAAAAAACAATTCTTTCATAAATGGTACTAAAAGCACCACACCTAAGAATATAACACCCAAAGCAAATGCTCCAACACTCCAACGGTTACTCATAAAGCCTATACGGAATATGGATTGATTGCTTCTACAGTTAAATCCGTGGAATAATCTTGCTAAAGTAAGAGTAGCAAATGCCATTGTACTCGCCATTGCTGTACTTTCCGAAAGTCCCACATAAAATGCTACCATGGTTACAATTGCAATCATAAAACCATATCCTAAAAGATGTAACACAAAATCCTTTGTCATAATTCCAACCTTCGGATCTCGCGGCTCATCCTGCAGTAGCTTCTTATCTGTCGGCTCCATACCAATCGCAAGGGCTGGCAAGGAATCCGTCAACAGATTAATAAATAATAAATGTACCGGCTTAAATGGTGCCGGAAGCGCCATCAAACAACAATACAAAACAGTAAAGATACCAGCCATATTACCGGAAAGCAAAAATTGAATTGCATTTTTAATATTACGATACACATTTCTACCATTCAGCACAGCCTTGATAATCGTTGCAAAATTGTCATCTGACAAAATCATGGCTGAAGCATCCTTGGATACCTCTGTACCCGTAATTCCCATAGCTACACCAATATCCGCTTTTTTGAGAGCCGGCGCATCATTTACTCCATCTCCAGTCATGGCAACAATGTTGCCCCTCTTTTGCCAAGCATCCACAATACGGATTTTGTTCTCCGGTGAAACTCTGGCGTATACGGATATTTGAGGAAGTACTTGATCAAGCATATCATCCGACATGGAATCTAACTCCTGACCTGTCACCGCCAAATCTCCTTCTCTAAAAATGCCAATCTGCTTCGCAATTGCTGACGCGGTCACCTTATGATCACCCGTAATCATAATTGTTCTGATACCAGCAGACTTCGCATCGGCAACCGCCTGCTTCGACTCCTCTCTTGGAGGATCAATCATTGCTACTAAACCAATAAACGTATATCCGTCTTCATTTTCAAGGGATAAGGTCTCTTCCTCATCCACTTCCTTATATGCAAATGCCAAAACACGCAATCCATTTTCTGAAAACTGCTGATTTTGTGCGATAATCGCCTCACGATCCTGTTCTGTAATAATACGTGCACCATCTTCCACCGCAATTCCTGTAATTCGGTTGAGTAATACATCCACTGCACCCTTCGTTAACACCGTAGGGATTCCATGTAAACGATACTTAGTACTCATAAGCTTACGATCGGAATCAAAGGGAATTTCCTCTAAACGCGGCATCATTCCACGGATGATTTCCTCGTCAATACCTGCCTTCGAAAGACCAGCATTTTCTGCCATAATCAAAAGACAAGATTCCGTTGGGTCACCAATTCCTTTACCATCACAGATACTAGAGTCATTATTCAATATTGCTGTGTACAGCAAATACCGATGAAGCTGCGACTTTATATTAAGCTCTTGTGGCTTGATACAAGAGCCATTGATATATACATCCGTAACTGTCATCTTATTCTGGGTTAATGTACCAGTCTTGTCAGAACAAATCACGGATACACAGCCAAGACTTTCAACTGCCTTAAGCTCCTTCATAATGGCGTTGTCTGCTGCCATTTTCTGTGTTCCCATGGCCTGTACGATGGTGACAATTGAGCTTAACGCCTCTGGAATGGCTGCTACCGCTAATGCTACTGCAAACATCAAAGAATCCAAAAGTGGTGTTCCCTGATAAAGCTGCAACGCTAAAACCACAAGACAAATCACCATAATGATGATTGCAAGACGCCTACTAAAACCATCCAAACTCACCTGCAACGGTGTACGCTTTTCCTTAGTTGCATTCATAAGCCCTGCAATCTTACCCATTTCCGTCTGCATACCAGTTCCTGTAACAAGAACCTCTGCACGTCCATAGGTAACTAATGTACCGGAGTAGACCATGTTAATGCGGTCTGCTAAAGGAAGTTCTCCCTCTAACACTACATCCGTCTTATCCACATTGGTAGATTCACCAGTCAACGAGCTCTCATTTACCTGCAATGAGTAATTGCGCAGTACTCTTCCGTCTGCCACAATCATATCACCTGCTTCTAAGAGCAATAGGTCTCCTGGCAATACCTCTCTTGAGAGGATTTCCATTTTATTCCCATCACGGATTACCTTTGCGTGAGGGGATGATAACGCCTTCAGGGAATCTAACGATTTCTCAGCCTTAAGATACTGAACCGTCCCAAGGATTGCATTTAAAATAATTACCACAAAAATGACAATGGTACTCTCTACATTACCAGACAACATAGAAATCACCGCTGCCACAATCAATATGATAACTAACAAATCACAAAACTGTTCAAGGAATACTTGTAAGGCTGTCTTTCTTTTTCCTTCCTCTAATATGTTTTCTCCATACTTCTCCTGTCTCACTGCTACTTCTTTTGCAGTCAAACCTTTTTCATTTGCACATATATGTTTAAAAAGTTCCTCTTGTTGCATTTGATAGATATCTTTCATGTCTATCTCTCCTTTCACGAACCCCACCCACTATATGTGTCTCTATCTATTCAAATTTCTATTGTGTGTATAATCAGAGTCATGCAAGCGCACCTGCAATGGTCTGATTATACACATGTTATTTTTTACATCTGCAAGTTTGGTCGACAAGCATGTGTAATTATTGCTGAGCAATCTGGATTTCTGTC
>JAGAQX010000189.1 GCA_017622535.1 Lachnospiraceae bacterium
ACAGCTTATACTTACGTATACTAATAGAATCTGTGTGATAATATATTGCAACATGTAATGCTAATGTAGCACATCAAAATTGTAGTTTTTGTCAATGCAGTAGAACGTAAATAATGTTATAATAAGATAGCCGTTTGAGGATTTCAGAGGGCTATCTTTTTTGTGTTTAGGTAAATTTTTGTTTGGTACAAAGGAAGTTGTATGAAACATACGAGGGAGTGTAGATAATATTTTCGGTTTTACAAGCGGGATGCTACAGGATGAAATGAATGAGGAAATGTTATAGATAGGAGAGATATAATGATAAAACTAGGTTGTCACGTTGGAATGAGCGGAAAAGAAATGATGTTAGGATCTGTGCAGGATGCAATTCGCGTTGGTGCGAATACATTTATGCTCTATACTGGAGCACCACAGAATACAAAACGTAAGGAATTGTCAGAACTGCGAATTGATGAGGCACGAGCCTTGATGAGAGAGAACAATATAGAAGAATTTGTGGTACATGCACCATATATTATTAATCTGGCAAATTGTGTAAAGCCGGAAACCTATAACATAGCGGTGGAGTTTTTAGGGTTGGAGCTTGCAAGAACCGAGGCGATGGGTTCCGCAACCTTGGTGCTTCATCCAGGTTCCCATGTAGGGGAAGGTGTGACTGCTGGTGTGGATCAAATTGCAAAGGGCATTAATTCAGTGCTTACAAAAGATACCAAGGTGCATATTGCCTTGGAAACTATGGCGGGAAAAGGCAGCGAGATTGGTCGAAGTTTCGAGGAACTTGCGATGATTTATGACAAGGTTGTCTATAATGATAAGCTGCGTGTTTGTTTTGATACCTGTCATGTCAGTGATGCGGGGTATGATATTATTCATGATTTTGATGGTGTGATGAATCATTTTGACAAGCTGATTGGTAAGGAACAGATTGCCGTATTTCATATGAATGACAGCAAAAATGTCCCAGGAGCCGGAAAAGATCGCCACGAGAATTTTGGATTTGGGCATATTGGTTTTGATGCATTAATGTATATTATGAATCATCCGGATTTCATGCATGTACCTAAGATTTTGGAGTCGCCATTTGTGAAGGACCCAGATAATGCAAAGAAATCCTATGAACCGTATCAATATGAGATTGCAATGATTCGAGAAGGTGTATTTAATCCGAATATGTTAGAAGATATATTGAAGGAAGCAAATTCATTCTAGGTTGAATTTACCTTTGCGAATTTGTGTGAAAATTTTTTGGAAAAACTTTTTGGAAAAATTTTATTTCTTGTGCAATAAAACTTGCTCTGTTTGCATTGTCTTAGTATCAAGATAAACAAAGGAGGTTTTTATTATGAGAAAAAGTTTTAAGAAAATGGTGGTGGGCGTTTTAGCCTTAACAATGTTATTGGGTATGGGAACTGTATCTTTTGCAAAGTAAAAGGACACTGCAACAACAGAGAACAAGACGGAGACAACAGCAGAAGCGGAAAAGCCGGTAAGTCAGAAGGTTTCCAAAGTTACTTGTACAGCATCTGGAAAATTGAATGTTTCATTTAAAGGTAAGGTGAAATATTCGGATACCGTAAAAGCCACAATTACATCTGCAGAGGGTAAAGAGGTTGACTGCAAGATTAAGAAGAAAAACAAAGATTCTATGCAGATTGCTGTAGCAGGATTGGTAAAGGGACAGAAATATACCTTGACAATTGATGGTGTGATTGCTAAGAATACAAATGAACCTGCCACCATTACAAATACATTTACTGCTAAAGGAATGAAAACAGCTTGTAAGCCTGCGAAGGTTACAGTGGCAAAGAAGAAGTTTGTCACAATTAAGATGAAGTCTAAGGCTTATTACAAGGATGCAACAGTAGCTGTTAAGGACGCTGACGGCAAGACATACGAGGCTAAGATTGTTAAGAAGGCAAAAGGTAATATTAAGGTGCAGGTGAAGGGCCTTGAGAAGGGTAAAAAGTATACCATCACCATTACAGGTGTGAAGACAAAGAAAGAGAAGAACTACTCTTCAATTACCAAAACATTTACGGTGAAATAAGAATAAAAAGAAAACCTGTTCAGTGCTCATTTGAATATTGCAATTTGAACAGCATCATATAGATGAAGGAGGAACCGAAATGCAAGTAGGGTTCTCAAAGAAAAAAGTCTATATTGATGAGGGATTGTTTGAAAGAATTCTTCAGGGAGAGCAGGATGCATTTAGAGAATTATATGAAGTATCATACCGGCCTTTATATGCATTCCTGCTTTCGCTTACCCAAAATTCGGAAGATGCGAAGGATTTATTGCAAGACACATACATACAAATTAGGGGTAGCTGTCATTTGTACAAAAAACAAGGAAACCCTATGGCATGGATGATGAAGATAGGAAAGAATCTGTTTTTGATGAAATGTAGGCGGGAACAGAGTCGTCAGTACATTCGTTACGAAGATGTGGAATATGAATTGGGATTTGAGGATTTGAGTAACGTGGATAATCGACTTTTGTTGGAAAAGATGTTTTCTATTCTTACAGAGGAAGAGAGAACTATTATTGTTATGCGGGATGTGACTGGGTTGAAACATAGGGAAATAGCAAAGTTGCTAGAAAAGCCGGTGGGAACCATATTGGCAAAGTATAATCGCGGAATTAAAAAACTGCAAAAGGAATTTGGTGAGAGGTAAAGGTTATGAATAGGAGAGAATTAAAAAATAGAATAAATGATAGTTTTCTTGAACTCGCACCAGATGTGTATGATGGAATTATAGAAGCGCCTATACCAGAATCTGTATTAGAGGATGAGTTGGGTTTTGGTCAGAGAATGAGGGATTCTTTTTGGAAGAAAAGTGGATTGAAAATGGTGCCGATATATGCCTGTTTGTTGTTGGTTTGTCTGTGTTGGTTTGGATTGGAATGGAGAGATAAAGACAACGTCTATGTAACGTTGGATATAAATCCAAGTGTTGGTATAGAATTAGACGGATCTTATGACATAAAGTCTGTAGAAGGATTAAATGAAGATGGTAAGCGTTTGGTCAAGAGATTACAATGGGAAAAAAATCAGACGTTGGAAGATGTGATGGAGCGTATTACGGAACTGCTTTGCCAAGATCATGTTTTCACATCTAGGAATATGATTTTGGTTTCCATTGGACAAAGTGATAACGAAAAATATAAATCCTTGAAACAGAGCATTGAGGATGGATTGGATGCTAGTATGCGTAGAAATGGTGTTGCAGATGTTGTGCTTGCATTTCAACAAACTCAAAGTGGTGAGAAAAATCATGGCCGAGACGTTTTGATAAAGAGACTGATGAATGAATGTGGATTATCCCAAGATGTGTGTGAAAGAATGTCTGTGGAAGAGATGGTTGTGTACTTTAATCAACGCGGAACGACTCAATTGGAAACAACAAAGATTTCAGTAGAAACAAGTGTGACAGAGGATACTGATGAAACTACACAGGAACGTAAAGGCGAGATTTGTCCGAAGGATACGCGGGATGATTCTGACAAGGGTATGGTGTCAGAGGATGATGCTGACGAAACAACTACGGAAATGACAACGAGAGAAAATACTGGGCTGACAAAGGAAGAATCCGATAAAAAGAACTCTGGCAATAACGGAAAGAAGGGTAAGTCTACTAAAGTAAATGAGAATTCGACGAAGGAAAAGAAGAAAAAAACTCCGAACGAGAATTCTACCAAAGAGAAGACTACCAAGGCTCCGAATGAGAATTCTACGAAGGAAAAAACAACAGGAACGCCGAATGAAAACTCTACCAAAGAAAAAGCAACAGGTAATGCGAAAGGCGCAGAAAAAACGACGAAATCGAATGACGAGAAGTAGTAAATGATATATTATGAGATGAACGGATGCTCCATTACTTAATTATTATATAGTAATGGAGCATCTTTTTAGTGAGAAATTCACCTGCGAGATAGTGTCCTTTTTTATGCTAATTTTTGCTAATTTTTCAAATAATGACAAAAATTTAATGTTTTTCGATAAAAAGTTGTTGACAAGTGTAAAACTGGGTGTTATAGTGCATTTAACGATAAACGTTAAATGATTAATGTTTGCCGTTTACTTTCTTGCAAGAGTGATTAGTAACTGTTAGACAATGAAGAAATACTCATTCGGTTTACATGCACTGTTATGATAATGCCGAATGAAAGAGGATAAGAAAGAAGAGGGAATGAATATGAAAGAAGAAGCGATTAAGAAGATTAATAAGATTGGTAAAGTGAGTAGTGTATTTGCGTTGATTGGCAAGATTGTAGTTGGAATGTCAATGGTGCTGTTATTGATTGCTGCAGTTGTATGTTTTTTTGTACCAGAGGATCTCATGACGATTACCGTAGATGAAAAAGTAGGATTTATTTTGGATTTTGATCCTATGGGAGAACAGGTGACTGATAAAGATGCAGAGGAGATGAAGAGGGCTTTTGAAGAGTCCTTTGAAGCAGAGGTGGCAGGAGAAGAAGTTCAAATAGAAGAGGTTGTTGTTGCAGACAATAAGCTACAAGCAAACACAGTTGTTCCTACATACTCTTTTACAGTCAGAGATTTGACATGGTTAATGCTTGTGTTGGCATTGAACGTAACGATGATTATGATTACACTTTGCTTTATATCAGCACTTTGTAAGGCATTTCGTGATTGTGAATCTCCGTTTGAGGAGAATGTAGTGAAGAAGATGCGTAATTTGGCATATTCTTTGATACCTTGGGCAGTATTTTCTAGTATTACCAATTCTGTTGCCAATAGCTTATTACAGAACAAAGTATCTTTGAATCTTACAGTGGATTTAGGTGTGATTATGATTGTGCTTGTTGTATTTTTAATGGTACACATTTTCAAGTACGGTGCAATGTTGCAACAGGAGTCGGATGAAACGTTATAAAAATACATTTCTTGATAAATGAATATAAAGAAACAATGATTGAAAGAGATAAAAGTGAAAATGATTATAGCAAAGATGGCTATTCAATAAGAACAGGAGCGTATATATGGGAAAGATAATATTAAGATTAGACCGTGTTATGGCTGATCGCAAGATGAGCCTTAATGAGTTGTCAGACAAGGTTGGTGTGTCTAACGTGAATCTGTCGAAGATGAAAACTGGCAAGATTAGTGCTATTCGTTTCTCGACATTAGAGGCGATTTGTGACGTATTAGATTGTCAGCCTGGAGATATTTTAGAGTATGATAAGAATGCAAAGAGCGAATAGAAGTATTAGTTTTTGTCGAAAATTGAAATAATAATATGTCTTATATAGGAAGACAATCACAATGGTGGCTCGTTATTATTAAGAGAGATTTATATTATAGAAAAGACGCACTTCATAAATTTTTAAGAAAAAATATGTCATTTAGTGTTGCAAGTGTATATGTGTTGTTGTATTATTCCGATAGTACAATGATACATATAGGGTGACGTAGGATGCATATACATATATTGATTACAATGTTTTTAGGCAATAGTAGCTTATGATATGTAAGCAATAAGCATATGATTTTGTAATGAAATGAAAAGAAGTGCGTCTTATTATTGAACTAGGATGTATTAATAGAGAAAGATAACCAACGTGTTTGCATGGTGGTTTGGAATAGATAATTTAATATCGAAAGGAGAAATCGATGGAATCTTTAATAAGTGTTCGGGATATGTATAAGATATATAATCCTGGAGAAAATGAAGTTCGTGCCCTGGATGGTGTGAGCCTGGATATCAACGAGGGTGAATTTGTGGCGATTGTTGGACATTCAGGTTCTGGTAAATCTACGCTGATGAACATGTTAGGGTGCTTAGATGTGCCTACCAGTGGAACGTACATATTGAATGGAAGGGATGTTTCTAGACTTTCTGATAATGAGTTGTCAGAGGTTAGAAACTTAGATATTGGATTCATATTCCAAGGGTTTAACCTGATACCGAATTTGAATGCATTGGAGAATGTAGAGCTTCCGCTTATTTATCGTAATGTAGAGAAAAGTAAACGTCGTGAATTGGCAAAGGAAGCATTGAAAAAGGTTGGTTTGGAAAATCGTATGAAGCACAAGCCGTCAGAAATGTCAGGTGGTCAGCAACAAAGAGTTGCTATTGCGAGAGCGATTGCGGCAACACCGCCATTGATATTAGCGGATGAGCCAACAGGTAACCTGGATTCAAAGTCCACGAAGGATATTATGGCAATATTGAATGAACTCAATGAGCAAGGGAATACAATTGTGTTGATTACCCATGATGATGGAATTGCGGAGAATGCGAAACGTGTGGTGCGTATTCTGGATGGACAGATTGAGTCTGACACAAAGAATAATTTGCTGTCAGAAGCAGATATCTATGAAAGAGATATGGAGGTCGAAGACACCATAGAAACAGTTGTCGAGGGAGAGCTTGTGAATGTATTAGATGAGGATGTAATTATCTAAAAACACGAAAATGGAGGATAGGAAAGTGGCAGATAATATGGAGAATCAGGAAATGAATGTAGTAAGTAACGATGGCAAGAAAAAGAAATCAAAGAAAAAAATCATTATTATTGTTGTGATCGTGTTAGCTGTATTGATTGTTGGAGGAATTGCGTTAGGTACAATGATTAGTACGATGACTGCGGGTATGGAAGAAGCGATGGAGATGATGGGTGGCGAGAATGATAGCCTTCATACTGTGGAGAAGGTGGATGTAAAGCAGGAGATTACCACATCTGGAACAGTTATTGGATTGGAAAAGCATGCGTATACATCACCGGTGACAGCGAAGGTGGATGAGATTCCTGTGGAAGCTGGTCAGATTGTAAAGAAGGGTGATGTTCTTCTTACATATGATACAAGTGATTTAGGTGATAATTTAGCAAAGGTTCAGTTGCAGGCGCAGTCAGAGCGTGCGGCGGGAAATGCTGCATACGAAGCCGTGAGTGAAGCATCTGGTAAGGTAAAGGATGCAAAGGCAGAGATTAAGGATTTGAAGAGTGATATCAAGGAACTTAAAAAAGAAATTGAGAAGCTTACGAAGACCATTTCTACTTACGAGGAAAAGATTAAGGCTGCGAATGCTGGTAAGCCAGAAGAAGAGCAGGATCCAACAGCAGGATTGTCGGCAGACGAATTAAAGAAATATAACAAAGCAGTTACGAATTTGGAAAAGAAGAATAAGAGTCTTTTGTCTAAGCAGGAAGAACTTGCAAAGCAGGAAGCGATTGTAGAAGCAAATAAGGATGTAAAGGTTTCTGGAAGTGAAGCAACACAGATTAGTGTTTCGAATCAGTTGTCAGACATGAATGTTAATGAGGCACAGGAGCAGGTGGATACTGCAGAAGCTGGAATTACTGCAGTGGCAGATGGTATTGTGGAATC
>JAGAQX010000190.1 GCA_017622535.1 Lachnospiraceae bacterium
ATATACCGTGATAAATAATTAGGAAATTCCATTTAACTTGTAGCATATTCTATATTGATTATATCAAAATTACTCTTTTTGTCTTGTAACATATGTCACTCCTTTTTATTCATTAAACTAATGACAGATGTCACATTTTTTTCGCTTGAAACCCATTAACAACCATGCTACAATAACCACACTCTGAATTTCAAAATATTATATTTATCTGTATATATACGATTAGTTGCTTTCATTATTCACCAATTCTCATTGGTGTCTTATCTACCCATTTTATAAACATATTGCTCCTAAAAATAATATATCAAGGAGTACATATAATATGGAACAAAACAAACCAAAACCATTATCAGAATTAAATCTAATCGACAATTTCCTGTTTGAAGAAATGCTTAATGACCCTGAAACAGGACCTATTCTTGCCAAAGTCTTATTAACTGCTATTTTTGATAAAGAATTTAAAAACATCCAGATTATCCCGCAACGGCATGTTTCAGGAACACAACCAGATAAACATGGCATTTGTTTAGATGCCTATATTGATGCTATCGAAACCTCAAGCGAGAATCCCTTCGAGAATGTAGCTGTTGAAATCCAAAGCAATATTTACGATATTGAACCAAACAAATATCGCGCAACGAATGAGGCAAAACGAACACGTTATTATCATTCCTTAATAGATTCTAAAATATTGAAGTCTGGCACAGACTATCATCTTTTAAAGAATGTGGCAGTAATTATGATTACTCCTTATGACCCTTTTGGAGAAAACCGCATGGTTTACACTTTCAAAACTTCATGTGTAGAAAGCCCTTCTCTCCCTTATAATGATGGAATCACAACCATCTTTTTATATACGAAAGGTATAAAAGGAAACCCTAGCCAATCATTAGTGAATGTGCTACAATATATAGAAAATACAGATGAGAAAAATGCGATTAATTCGGCATTAAGAAACATTCAACACGGTGTAACCCGAATCAAAAATGATGGAGAGGTAGGTGTTCGCTATATGAAATATTGGGAAATTAAAGAGAACGCTCGTCAGGAGGGGCACAAAGCCGGGCTTGCCGAAGGTCACAAGGCGGGACTTGCTGAGGGTCACAAGGCGGGACTTGCTGAGGGTCACAAAACTGGCGTTCTAGAGGTAGCCAAAAATCTCTTAGATATTCTTGACCCTGCAACCATTGCACAAAAAACTGGACTATCGGAAGAGGAAATATTAACACTAGCGGAAAATCAATAAACATTTCAACAAAAAGTTCACAATAAACGCAACACGCCCCTGTCACACTTGACAGGGGCGCATCTATTTTCATGATTTATTATTCTTCCTCTTCTGGAATCTCTACCTTCAAGCAAAGCTCCTCTAACTGCTTTGCATCTACGGTGCCAGGTGCCTCACTCATCAAACAGCTTGCATCCTTAATCTTAGGAAATGCGATTACATCACGGATGGAATCTGCACCAGTCATTAACATAATAATACGGTCAAGACCAAATGCTAATCCTGCGTGAGGTGGTACACCATACTTAAACGCGGTTAACAAGAAACCGAACATATCCTGTGCTACCTCATCGCTAATACCAAGAAGCTTGAACATCTTCTCCTGAATATCATCCTGGTGGATACGGACAGAACCACCACCAAGCTCTACACCATTCAATACGATGTCATAAGCCTTGGCTCTCGCCTTACCCATATCGGTATCAAGAAGCTCTAAGTCCTCCTCCATTGGCATGGTAAATGGATGATGCATTGCCTGGAAACGCTCTTCCTCCTCAGACCACTCGAATACTGGGAACTCAGTTACCCAAAGGAACTTGAAATCATCCTTGCTTACCAAACCTAACTGGTCTGCTAACTCACAGCGAAGTGCACCGAGAACGGAAAATACAATCTTATCTCTATCTGCAGCAAATAATAATAAGTCGCCTGGTTGACCATCCATCTTTTCAATAAGGGCTGACATCTCCTCATCCTTCATGAACTTTGCAAAGGATGACTTAAATGAACCATCTTCTGCAATTGCAATGTAGGCAAGACCCTTTGCGCCATAGCCTTTAGCAAAGTCTACTAACGCATCAATCTTCTTACGAGGCATAGCTCCCTGTCCCTTGGCATTGATACCACGAACAGAACCACCATTATCAATAGCGCCCTTGAATACTACAAACTCACAATCCTTCACAACCTCGGTTACATTGGTAAGCTCCATACCGAAACGGATATCTGGCTTATCTGAACCGAAACGGTCCATCGCTTCTCTCCATGTCATTCTCTGGATTGGAAGCTCTACATCTACATCGATTGCCTCTTTGAAAATCTTTGCAATCAATCTCTCATTTACATCTAACACATCCTCAATATCTACGAAGGATAACTCCATATCAATCTGTGTAAATTCTGGCTGTCTGTCTGCACGCAAATCCTCATCACGGAAACACTTCGCCACTTGATAGTAACGGTCATAACCT
Source organism: Lachnospiraceae bacterium (assembly GCA_017622535.1). Classification (GTDB taxonomy): domain Bacteria; phylum Bacillota; class Clostridia; order Lachnospirales; family Lachnospiraceae; genus CAG-590. The sequence continues at coordinate 2,479 of JAGAQX010000190.1, forward strand.
GCAGCCATAAGAAGCTGCTTGAAAATCTGTGGCGACTGTGGCAACGCATAGAAGGAACCTGGATGCACACGGCTAGGCACAAGATAATCTCTTGCTCCTTCTGGTGTTGACTTATTAAGGATTGGTGTCTCAATCTCTAAGAATCCTTCCTCATCTAAGAAGTTGCGAATGGAATTAACCACCTTACTTCGTAGAATTAAGTTACGCTGAAGGTCTGGTCTTCTAAGGTCTAGCGTACGATACTTAAGGCGCAATTCTTCCTTTGTCTTAGAGTTCTCTTCAATTGGGAATGGTGGAGTCTCTGACTCAGAAAGGATACGAATATCCTTTGCAATAATCTCAATATCTCCAGTTGCAAGATTTTTGTTAATACCACCGGCACGAAGCACCACTTCACCGGTGATTGCAACTACGAACTCGCTACGAAGCTTCTCAGCCTTTGCAAAGCTTTCGCTTCCACACTTGTCCTCCTCGAAGATAATCTGCAATACACCACTTCTATCTCTTAAATCTACGAAAATGATACCGCCCTTGTTACGGCTTTTCTGTACCCAGCCCATAACGGTAACGGTTTCATTCACATTCTTATTACTCACTTCTGTACATCTGTGGGTTCTCCTCAAACCCTTCATTGATTCTGCCATAATTGCCTCCTAATCAAATATCTGTATTCTTAAATGTTCTAACATCTATGAACATAAATAATGCGCGGGTAAACACACCCTCGCATTATTATATATGGTTTCAATGAATTTGTACAGTAAGAATCTTCTATATACAAGCCCACATACAAGCAATCCCAATAACCTCTACGCAATGCTTAAACTATCCGCATATTCATAGGATACTATCTCGTTCAGCTGTGTGTTCTGAACCGCTGATTCCCTTGTCATCTTCTCACTTAATTCTTGATTTGAAATACTTTGAAACCGTTCTACTACTTGATCAATACATTGCACCTCCTGTTGGGTAAGATGTTTTGGGACAAACTTCTCAACAGAAAGGAATAAATGAGAAATCCCATCTCCCACTTCCTGGTCCACACAATTCACACCAGACAATGTAGTCAGATATTCATATCCAATTGGCATAACGCCCAACTGATGCATCCGATAAGCCAAACCAGTAATTGATTGCTGATTCCTCTTGTAATGCAAACAATCTGCATACCACAAAAGCTTGCTCATCTTAAGAAGATAGAGTGCTGCAACTTCTTTACTGGCAATATAATTAAGCATCTCCTCTACTTTATCAATGTCCAAATTCGTGTTCCCTGCATCCATCTTATTCACTTGTTTCTCTAGATAAAGTGTATGCATCATCTTCTCGGTATAACGATTCTTTTGCTTAGAACACATCTCACAAGCTGCATTATAATACTTCATATAGCGACGATGCGCCATCACATCCTGTCGCTTTGCCAACAACTCCATAAACCACTGTGGGTCTTGTTGTAATCTCTTTAATATATTGTCATGCGCTGCATCCTGCACCTGATAGGTTTCATAGCGGGTAATGGTCTTGGCACCCCAACCTAGTATGCTTGCCAACTCAGCCTGCGAAATCTGATACTGTTTGCGCAAGGCCTTAATCTCGGTTGATGTCATCAAACCCTTTTGCTTGCGATAGGCATCTTTCATGGCAGTATCGTTCTCTCCAAGCATCTTTGTGTCTTCCGACAAACAGTCCGTTTCTCCACAATATTCATAAATAGCATCATACCGAACCCAATCATTCAAGTATTTCACATGTTGTTCTATTTGCACATAGCTTACTTCATGCTCTTTCATGCAACTATAACAAAACTTATATTGCTTTCTAACAATCTTCATCTTCCTCACTCCAATCCATATGTATCTCCAAAACTTACAAACAATCCACTTTAAAACATATAATTACTTATATGGAAACTCCAATTCACCAAATGAAATTGTTGAATAGTGAAAAGACATAACAAATACCACATGATTCACACCAAAATCCCCACTTTTCATTACTTCTACACGTATTTTAATATATACCTCTTTGTCTTGATCGTATACCTTTCCAAATTCTCTCATTTCCGAATTGTTTGGGCGATTAATATCCGCCACCGTTCTTATATAATTGTCCACTTTTAACGACAAAAGTTCTTTAATTAAAACTTTTTCAATATTCTTCTGCGGAAATAGCTCTGCAAAAGCATATTCATTAGAATACTTTCTATCTCTAAATTCTTCTACATGCCGTGTAAACTGAACTCTTAACTTCGCCCCATTCTCCAACGCATAACGCAAATCCTGTAGATATGCTTGTACTTCTAATCGCGTCTCTATTCTTTCATGTAATTTATCTGATATATTCATGACCCCCATTTTATAAAAACGCCTTGCGTGTAGTATCATTTGATACCATTATACTTGCGTCCTATATATATTGCAAGAAAAACTTTACAATAATACAAACACATTACTTTAAAGTGTTTCGACATAAAAATAAAGTGCGTAAGCTTGCAACTTACACACTTTATTATCATAATATGCCTATAGTCAATTTTGCACATTTCACTTCATTCTTATTCATCTCGAAGTTAATGATTGTGATTGGGGATTCGGGCACCTCATCACTTTCCAACTATTCCTGTTCTTTAATCTCATTAAATCCATCTATAAAGAAATCCACACCATCTTCATCCTGCGCAACAGAATTAATTGCTTTCTTATATGCTTTCAATGTTCCCTTTGGAACAACAACAGTTAAAACATCTTTACCCAAATTACTAAGCCCAAAATCCTTTCCAAATTCAGGAACAGTACTTGCGTTATATATTATCTTTCCGTTATTCACACATGCCACGCCATTCTGTTTCTTAAGTGTTGCCGGGAAAACGATCTCCTTACAATGATAACCACCTATCTTAACAGGGACACTCGTAATTCCCTCTGGGATTATAAGTTTCTTTTCTTCAATTGATAATTGCATTATAACGATTTTTTCTGTTTCTGTTGCCTTAATCAAGAAACCTTCCTCAATGGAATAAATGGTGTTATTCTCATCTACTGTTACTGTCATTGGTGCACTACCTACGCTACCAACAAACGCATATTCATCAATGTCTGTTACAGTTGCAGAAATATGAATATTTAACCTTATATCATCCCAAAAAGCTGCCCTGCCAATTCTTTTAACCTTTGGAAGCCTCCCGATTGATTTCAAATTCTTACAAAAAGCAAATGCACCATATCCGATTTTTGTTACCCCATTTGTATTATTAACTCTGGTTAATTTTTTGCAGTCATAAAACAACCCCGCCGGTATCGTCTTTATCTTATTATTCAAGGTTACATTAGTCACCTTAGTTCCCGCAAATGCTTGTTTTATAATTTTAGTAGTTTTCTCGGATATCTTTACCCTTTTAGGAACCTCCGAGGATGCACCAATTAAAATCTTTTCATTATAGGAGTACAAAATCCCATTCTTCATCTTAAACTTCTTATTCTTCTTATCAATTGTAACCTTCTTTGTTTTATGGTTAACAACACCTGCGCCAATCTTCTTCACACTGGCTGGAATATAAATCTCTGCCACCGTACCTGCCGCACAATCCTTTAACTCATAAGTTCCGTTTGGAAAACGAAGACTTTCCAATGCGGTTCCACCAAATACATTCTTACCAACTATCAATTTTTTATAACTATTAGCAAATACCACACTTTTCAATTTCTCACACCCACAAAATGCGCCCTCACCGATATAAGTTAACGTACTTGGCAAAATCACTTTCTTAATGCGAGAACCAGAAATCCAATTTACATCCATTGGCATTTCTTTTCCATCAATACGATTATAGCAATAATATCTCCATCCCGGCATATTGATATCAACATCATAACCGTTGGTAGTTTCCTGTGTAACAGGCTTATCCTGATAATAGATTTCATGATCTGCAATCTGTGTCACCGTGTATTTCTTTCCTTTATAATACACGGAACTAGGTATTGTAAGGGTTCCTTCATTTCTTGTTGTTCCACATACCTCTATCTTATTTTTTGAGATAGTGTGGTAATATAACTCCCCAGACAGGAAATATTTCCCCTTACTTGCTGCTTGCGATGTAAGACTACCTACAGAAGATAAAGCTATTACTAGCAGAAATGTCATAATTAGTATTTTCGTCAATTTTCTCATCGGTTGCTTTCCTTTCTTTCATATCAAGGCACTAAATTATCAAACATTTATTCTTCAATCAATTCTATATTATCGTCATCCCAGATATAATATTCTCCATCCATATCATCATAAGCTTTTGTTATGGCTTGCTTATATGCTTTATATGAGCCTTTGGGAACCACAATCGTATAATAACCTCTCCACCAATATTTGTCAGCAAATTTCGGCGGGGTTTTCCCCTTAAAAACAATCGTATCTGCTCTTACGTCTCCTGTTAATTTTTTAAGCGTTGTAGGTAGAATAATCTCACTACAATCATATCCACCAACATGTCCTGTAATTTCCGTCACCCCTTCTGGAACTACCACATAGGCTTCCTCTCCCATGTACGCCATAACAATACGATTGTCTCCCTCTATTTTGATTAACAGATTATTCTCAACCGCAAAATGCTTATTTCCTTCAGAAACTTTAATATTCCCTACTTGTGAATACCCTTTTCCAGCAAAGGCCCATAAATCAATATCCTCTATAATATCATTCAGCGTTAATTTTAATCTCCATGCACACCAAAATGTTGCTCTACCTATTCTCTCAAGATTGGGCAATGTACCTACTGTCTTCAATCTTCTACAGGAATCAAATGCACCATAACGTATTTCTCGAATCGAATCTGTTTCCTTAACCGAAACAAGTTTTTCACAAATGTGAAAAGCACCCTCTGGTATCACTTGAATATTGGAATTCAAGGTAACGGACTTTACCTTGGTCTTTGCAAATGCCTTGTTTCCTATTGTAACTGTTTTATCTGATATCACTACATTCTTAGCAACTTTAGACGATGCACTTATCAGTTTCTTTTCATCCTTGCTGTAAAGAATCCCATCTTTCATTTTGAACTTCTTGTTCTTCTTATCAATGGTAACCTTCTTTGTCTTGTAATTAACAACCCCTGGGGCAATCTTCTTAACGGAAGCAGGAATTGTAATATCCGGTGTTATACCTGTAGCATTTTCTTTCAATTCATATGTACCACTCGGGAATACAAGACTTTTCAAGGACTCCCCATAAAAAGCATTTTTCCCAATTGTCAGCTTTTTATATTTCTTAGCAAATTTGACCTGCTCTAATTTTTCACAACAGCCAAACGCTCCTTCGCCAATATAAGTTAACGTAGAGGGCAACACCACTTTTGTAATATCTGTCTCTGATATTGATTTAACACCCGCTGGCATAGCCTTACCATCAAGCCTTACATAATGATAATGGTGTGCACCTGGCATATCTATCTCTGCACCATATCCATATATTATATCTTCGCTCTGATCATAAAGCACATGATTGGCAATCTGCGTCACTTTATACTTCTTACCTTTATAATACACGGATGCAGGTATTGTAAGGGTTCCCGTATCTCTTGTTGTTCCACATACCTCTACCTTATTTTTTGAGATGGTGTGATAATAGAATTTGCCCGACAAAAAATACGTTCCCTTGCTTGCTGCATGCACTGTAAATGTACTAGCACTGCACAAAGTGAGCACTAGTAAAAAAGTTATAATTAATGTTTTTAAACTTTTTTTCATAGGGAACTCTCCTCTCTGCTACATTTTTTCTATTATTATACAAGCAATATATTCCCGATACAATGTAAACGAATCTTCTTAATATATACTTAATAATTATAATTCTAGTCTTTATTGTTAAATAGAAAGATAAGTTATCAGTTTGATAACCTATCCTTCACCTTACCCAATATAGTATCATTCTATGATATCTGTCAGGAAATAATTGTTGACCATTTATTCCTCAATTAATTCTATATCTTCATCATCCCAAATATAGTAATCACCATAATCATCGTCATAGGATTCGCCAATCGTTTTTTTATAAATATCATATGTTCCTTTTGGAACCACAATGCTCTTGACACCTCTCATACGATATTTATCTCTAAAGATTGGCGGCTGTGTACCTTTAAATACCACTCGACCTTCCTTTGTTTCCAGGTTTCCATACAATTTATTCAATGTGCTTGGCAGAATGATTTCTTTACAGTTCTCTCCGCCCACATAGCAAACCACACTCGTTATACCCTCTGGTATTATAATCTGCTCTGCTTCTTTCATGCTCAATATAATTGTTTTATCGGTTGTGGTGGTACGAACCAAAAAAGCATCTTGAATCGAGAATATCGGATGGTTCTCCTCCACTGTCACCTTTGCTCCATAAGAATACGCATAACCACAAAAAGCATAGTCATCTATCGTTGCAACATTTTTAGAAAGATGTAAAGTAAGCTTACTATCATTCCAAAATGCTGCTCTCTCTATCTCGGCAAGATTCGGTAACGCCCCTATATCCTTTAGTTTGTAACAACGTGCAAATGCACCATACTCAATTTCCCGGACATTTTCAGTATTCTTAACCGAAGTTAACTTTTTACACTTATAAAAAGCACCTTTCGGTATGGTTTTGATCTTATTAGTCAAAGTTACAGTTTTGACATTCGTTCCGGCAAAAGCCATCTTCCCTATTTTTGTTACTGCTTTAGGTACTTTTACATTTTTCTTCACTTTTGCAGAAGCGCCGATCAACGTCTTCCCATTATATGAATACAAAATGCCATCCTTCATCTTGAACTTTTTGTTCTTCTTATCAATTGTAACCTTCTTTGTTTTATAGTTAACAACACCTGCGCCAATCTTCTTCACGGAAGCCGGAATATAAATTTCTGCCACTGTACCTGCTGCACAGTCTTTCAATTCATAAGTTCCATTTGGAAAGCGAATGCTCTTTAAAGATGTTCCATCAAAAGCATTTTTTCCAATAGTTAGTTTCTTATAATTACTTGCAAAAACAACACTTTCCAGCTTATAGCACCCACCAAATGCACCTTCACCAATATAGGTCAATGTACTTGGTAAAATCACCTTCTTAATCATACAAAAGGAAATATGTTTTAGATCTAACGGATACTGCTTACCGTCTGTACGATAATAGTCATAGTTCTTACACGCGGGCATATTCAAATCCATATAATTTCCGTCGGTTGTATCTGTCTCATTCTGGTAATAAATCTCATGATCTGCAATCTGTGTCACCGTATATTGCTTTCCTTTGTAGTACACATATCCCGGTATTGTAAGTGTTCCTTCATTTCTTGTTGTTCCACATACCTCTACTTTAGTGTTCGAGATGGTGTGGTAATATAACTCTCCGGACAGGAAATATTTCCCCTTACTTGCTGCTTGCGATGTAAGACTACTTACAGAAGATAAAGCTATTACTAGCAGAAATGTCATAATTAGTATTTTCGTTAATTTTCTCATCGGTTGCTCTCCTTTCTTTCATATCAAGGCACTAAATTATCAAACATTTATTCTTCAATCAATTCTATATTATCGTCATCCCAGATATAATATTCTCCATCCATATCATCATAAGCTTTTGTTATCGCTTGCTTATATGCTTTATATGAGCCTTTGGGAACCACAATCGTATAATGACCTCTCCACCAATATTTGTCAGCAAATTTCGGCGGGGTTTTCCCCTTAAAAACAATCGTATCTGCTCTTACGTCTCCTGTTAATTTTTTAAGCGTTGTAGGTAGAATAATCTCACTACAATCATATCCACCAACATATCCTGTAATTTCCGTCACCCCTTCTGGAACTACCACATAGGCTTCCTCTCCCATGTACGCCATAACAATACGATTGTCTCCCTCTATTTTGATTAACAGATTATTCTCAACCGCAAAATGCTTATTTCCTTCAGAAACCACAATAGTGCCCACATCCGAATAATATTCTTTTGTAAAAGCCGATAAATGAACATCTGATATAGTACTGTTCAAGGTTAATTTTAATCGCCAATCCCAAATAAAAGCCATTTTCTCTATTTTTTCAAGGTTGGGCAATAAACCTACAGACTTCAATCGTCGACAATCATAAAATGCGCTATTTCCTATTTTTTTAACAACATCTGTTTCCTTTACCCAAGCGAGTTTTTCACATCTATAAAAAGCCCCCTTGGGTATTGATTGAATATTCGAATTCAAGGTAACGGACTGCACCTTTGTCCTTGCAAATGCCTTGTTTCCTATTGTAACTGTTTTATCTGATATCACTACATTCTTAGCAACTTTCGCCGATGCACTTATCAGTCTCTTTTCATCCTTGCTATAAAGAATCCCATCTTTCATTTTGAACTTCTTGTTCTTCTTATCAATGATAACCTTCTTCGTCCTGTAATTTACCACCCCAGAAGCAATCTTCTTAACAGAAGCAGGAATTGTAATTTCAGGTGTTATACCTGTAGCATTTTCTTTCAATTCATATGTACCATCTGGAAAAACAAGGCTTTTCAATGCCTTCCCATAAAAAGCATTTTTTCCAATTGTTAGCTTTTTATATTTCTTGGCAAATTTGACCTGCTCTAGTTTTTCACAATATCCAAATGCGCCTTCACCAATATAAGTTAACGTAGAAGGCAACACCACTTTGGTAATATCTGTTTTTGATATTGATTTAACACCCGCTGGCATAGCCTTACCATCAATCCTTTCGTAATGATAGAAATGCCACCTCGGCATATCTACATTGACAACATATTCCTTACCCGATTCATCGAGTACATGGTCTGCTATCTTTGTTACTTTATACTTCTTTCCATTATAATATACTGAAGCCGGTATGGTAAGTGTCCCTATATCTTTTGTCGTTCCACAAACCTCTACCTTATTTTTCGAAATGGTATGATAGTACAATTTGCCCGACAAAAAATACGTTCCCTTGCTTGCTGCATGCACTGTAAATGTACTAGCACTGCACAAAGTGAGCACTAGTAAAAAAGTTATAATCAGTGTTATCATTCGTTTTCTCATAAGATGCTCTCCTCGTAATCCCCATTTTTTACATTATAGAATAGATACTATGTCTATTCAATTAATCGGTCCTATATTTCAGAAACTTTTAAGATAGAATAAACATTTACTAAACCTTGCTATTTTCACCCCTTTCGCTGCAAAATACAAAGGTAGATTATCTTTTGAGATAACCTACCTTTTTATCTTACTTTTCACAATATGCGTTCTCGCGAGCGGTCATATTTCCCTGCGAACGGTCAAATTTTTAAATAAATGTTCGTAATAAATCTTTGTTTCTCAATCTTCATCGTATTTTCTTCAGTGTCGTGTTTTTATACGCATTGTAATATTTCGATATCTTCGTTGTATAAGCGCCTGTTTTTTTATTATATTTATACGCATAATACTGCTTTTCATTGCCATAAACATCTCTTACTTCAATTCCTACCAGTTGTGCTTTGCTTTCGCAAGTGGTATCCAACTTTACGGAACATTGATATCGTTTTGTTTTTTTATTGTATTTCATTCGATAAATGCTATAGTAATCCCCTACCTTGTTTTGATTTGTCTTATCATAAACATCCCAAATGCACACAACTTCCTCAATTTTACTGCTATCCTTTAGCTTAACCGAAAATGTACTTTTCTGTTTCTTGCTAACTTTTGTTTTAGATAATTTCAAAGACTTCAAATCGATAGTTGGTGCCTTATAATCTGCAGTCCCTGTCTTTGTTACCTCAAAGTCAAGTGCTGACATATCTGTCATTGGTATTGTATTATCCTCATATACCGGCTGTCTACTATCTCTAACAAAAAATTCCTTTTCATCATATTCAAAATAAATAGCTACTAGCTTCCATGTTCCTGCTTTCATTCCCTTTTTAATAGGTATATTACCCGAAACACTTATCTTACCCTTTTCCTTATCTGCCTCTCGCCAATTAAAAGCATGTACAATATATTGCTTCTGAGGTGATTTCCAAAATAAATATACTGTATCTGAACCATAATAATACGGTGGTGTTCCGTATCGATTATCAAATTCGTACTCGCTATAAGCAGAGTCATCTGCCAAAAAATCATTAATTCCAATATCGGTTATGGTTAAACTATATTTCATAGTATCATTCAATTTTAGTGACTGCTTATTTATCTTCACATCGGATATTGCAATCGGTGAATCCTTAGGTTTATCAGAAATTGATTCTGCATTTACACATAAAACTGGTATCATCATAATCATTATGAAACATACTACAAACAACATTCTTCTTTTTATTATCTGTCCCATCTCGCTTCCTCCTCATTCCAGAATTTTATTTTGCAATTACAAGCATTTTCTTATATGCATTATAATATTTCCTATCTTTCTTCTTTGGTGTATAATTTGAAGAATTGTCAACAGAATATATTTTTTCATTCCCATATATATCTGTAACAGTTATAGCTGTAAGTTGGGCTTTTTTATAGGCTAATTTCATTGTACATTGATATTTTTTTGTTTTCTTATTGTATTTCATTTTATGAGTATTAATCCAATCATACTCTTTTCCTCTATTACCATCTGCATACAAACCCCAAGTACACTCCACTTTCGCAATCTTGCTCTGGTCCTTGACTTTAACAGAAAATGTTGTCTTCTGGTTCTTCTTCACATATCTTTTTGATAATTTTAATGATTTCAGATCAATAGTTGGTGCCTTATGATCTGCTTTTCCTGTTCCTAATACTATGAAATCTGCCATGGATAAATCCATTAATGGGTCTGGACTATAAGCATGCTTTTCATTTGTCGAATGCCTATTGTCTTCAACAAAAAAACCTGCTCCATCAACACCTGCATCAAAGAAAATACTTGCCAAGTGCCACTCGCCCATTTGCATTCCCTTTTTCACTGGTATCTTTCCTTTTATCTTTATGTTTTTAGTATTCCAACCATCTACTTGTTTCCATGTATAGGTATGATAAATAATCTGTTTCTTAGAGGACTTCCAGCAAAGGGTTACACTAGACACGCCATAATATTTCGGATAACAATCATAATACATTTCCCCATATTTATCTAGAAAATCCTTAATCTCCACGTCTTCTATAGTGAAGCTGTATTGTATTGTATCATCGGATTTCGCTTCATTCATATTCATCTTAAAATCAGATATTGCTATTGGAGCTTCTGGCACCTCGTATGTAGTTACTTCACTAGCGTTTGTCGACATGGGTGAAAACAATACTACCACTCCTATTATAATGTACAACAACCATACCTTATACCGTATTATTTTAAACATACACAACCCCCCCTTAATATTCCTCTAATGTGGAAAACATTTTCCATTCTTCCGCCGTAAAAAAGCTAATATCCTCTCCAATATTTTTTGCATATCCTCGTAAATAATTTAATTTAACATTATCTCCTGTAGGATATAATATAAATATCCCATCAAACGTTTGATGACAATAGGATTCATCAAACAATATTTCGCACATAAATTCTGCATCTGTATATCTTTCCTTACAAAAATTAGGATTATCTTCATATTTACTTAATGTAGAATTTGTAGTGTAGTACTTAATGTCTCTAAATTCCATTACTCCCAAATTCACCGTTTTTTCGAAACACTTCCATTGCTTACATATGTTACTATAATCCGATGGTTTTTTTGCCCAATTTTTTAATTGCGAATCAGATTGTACCGAATGTGACTGCGATTTAAAATCACTCGACCCGAATTTTGCATCAAATGAATACGCATTTGTTGATCCTCTATATGATGATGGATTTGTTCCTTTGACTGTATACTTAGGAACAATTGTTCTGTGCGCATAAACATCACCAACTAAGTGCATAGCAAAACCCAGTACTTTATAATATCTTGCGTTTTTATTAGATAAATCATCCACTCCAGATAATACATTTGTTTTCAACAAAAGCCTAGTCTTTTCAACCAATAGCTTATCATTATTTTTATTTAAGTTTAACTTAGCATCACTAGCTGCTTTATCAAGTGCATTCTCTATACCTTTCCCATCTCTCAAATATTCTGCACACTGATATAAGAATTTTAAACCTTTTACATAATTGTGAGAACCATGCAAATATGATGCATCCTTATACTTTTCAGCATCAGCCAATCTAGCCGTTGTCTGCATCAGTCTAATATAGTTGTTACTTACATTATATGTTATCGCATTTGAAACCATTGTTGAATGTTGAGTGCCACCCCACATTCCATTCACTAAATCTATATCTGTATATTCTTCTGCTTCTACACTATCATGTTGAATACTAGTATACTCACATTTGTTGTCTACATATATCTTGCTTAATACGTCATACTGTTCTACTGCATTACTAATATCCAAAAGACCCGCTTCTGAACCTCCTCTATCTTCTACGAACTGAGTCGTGTTAGTCAAAAGACTTCTTACAAATCCTGCACTTTTACTTAGATCCATGGACCATATCAAAGAAGCTGCTCCTGTCACCTGTGCAGTTGCAGCACTTGTCCCCTCTACTATAGAAATTCCTCCAAATAATCCTGTTGTAGGAATTTGGCTTCCTGGCGCAAATATTTCTATTTCTTCACCATCACAACTATCTACCACTTTGTTACCTGTTGCATCTGTGGAACCCACTGCCAGAACTTCTTCATACGCAGCAGGGTACTGTACTTCTTGTCCCTTTTTGTTACCAGCTGCTGCAACAATCAATATTCCCGCATCATAAGCATCTCGAATTGCAGCATGTAACATTTCAGAATCCACATTTGTTCCTAAACTCAAATTAATAATCTTACAATCTAGCTCAATAGCCTTATAAATAGCTGCTATCAAATTACTCAATGTTGTTTGATTATTTTCATCTAGAACCTGAATAGAATAAATCTCTGCATTCGGATTAATTCCTTTAATTCCATTTCCATCATCCTGTGCCACAATCAGACTTGCTAATCCTGTTCCATGTCCTGTAGCATCGTCAAACAATGCATTATCCACTACTTCGCCGTCTACCATAGCAATACGGTCTGCAATTGGGACATCTTCATCATAAGAAGCACCACTATCAATGAGTGCCACCTTTATTTTTTCATTTCCAACATTATCTTCTGGTAAATGAATTGCCTTCAAATTCCACTGTAGGTCAGTCTCATTATTTCCCTCTGATTTCTTGCTCTCTATTTTACGGCGTCTTTCTTCGTTAGACAATCCTTTCTTTTCTGTTTTTGTTTTTTCTTTCTTTTGCTCCTGGTTCTTAGTTTTTTTATTGTTATTCTTCTTATCTTTTTTTGTCTTATCTTTTACGATGTTTTTATCTTCATCTGCTGAAAACTCAGTACTAACCTCCGTGGTTACATCATCTATTGTATCATCATCTATTACATCTCCTGATGCCTCTGTTGATGCCTCTAAAATAATATTTTCTTCAACCACAAGAACATCTTTTTCCTCAGATAACTTCTCTGCTTCTTTTTCTGTCAGTTCTAATACTGTCATCTGTTGTTCTTCTAATTCCTCTACACTTGACTCTTCAACAACTTCCGACTCGTTCTCCTCTATCACTTCTGCTAATGCATTCTCATCTACCGTTTGTACAACATATTCTTGTGTTGTTTCCTGCGCTTTGGCTGGCACACTCAGTGTACTTACAGATAGTACAACTGCCATTGTTAGTGCCATTAGTCTTTTGCTTCTCATGTTACCTTTCCTCCTTTTTCCTCAAGTAACTAGCTTTAAAATAGTTACTTGAGGAGCAATACTGATAATACTCTTTTTAACTTAATGTTTTGTCATCTCTTATCTGCCAAATAACCAACTCAAAAGAACACTCCAATCAAAACCTGACGAGCAATACATATTTTTCACTCCCTTCTTTGCAAATTAAAAAAAGATAGATTACTTTTTTCGTAATCTACCTTTTTGATTTGTTCAGTACAATATGCGTTCTCGCGAGCGGTCATATTTCCCTGCGAACGGTTAAATTTTTAAATAAATGTTCGTAATAAATCTTTGATTTTCTATTTTAATTTCATATTTACCATTATACTTTTCTACTATGCTTTTTGTATTGATTAATCCAATTCCATGATTGTCCTTATCCAGTTTTGATGTTTGAGGCAAGCCATTTTCTCCAATAACAACATCCTCCATTTTTGTATTCTCCACCTTTATATTCATATACATTTCACCACAATGTACATCAACACATATCTGTCTATTGTCCTTATTAACGTTCATTATCGCTTCTACGGCATTTTTTATAACATTTGATATAATGGTACATAGATCCTTTTGAGAAACATTTGCAATCTCTCCCATATATCCATTCACCTTAATGTTACATTCCTCTTTTAAAGGCAACAGATAGTAGTTCAATATTGTATTCACTACTTCATTTCCAACATCAAATTGCTTATGTTGTTCACTGTCAATATCCTGTAACAATCCTCCAATATACTCATCTAATTGCTTCGACTGTTCTTTGATTGCGATATCCTGCATAACAATCAAATGATTAATAATATCGTGTCGAAATCTTCTTGTATCCTGCTCTTTCTCCAGTAATCTTGTAAAATATTCTCGTTGTTGTTCATTATATTTTTCTGCCATCTCATTCTGCAAACGATACTTTTCAGTTCCGTTAAAATAATATATAACTGCTATAATTATCCCACAAATCGCAAGACCACCTGCCAATATAAGAACAGAACCCACTTTTACCATCTTTAGGTCAGGTACATCTTTTAACACAAAAACAAAATATACCATCATTAACATTATCACGCATAGTACACTAATTAAAAGACGCCATATCTTTTTGGGCAAAATAAAATTATCTTTGTCAATCCTTTTTCCTATCCAAAAATAGTATGACCAAATTATTACAATTACAACAAATGAACATTCAATAACACAGACCATCTCTATTTGAGTAATATATAGCGAAAATGTTCTCAAAATACAGTCAATACAACTTTCCAAAACTGATATAACACCAAACGAAAACAACCATTTCTTCAAAGAACGGAGTATCGGCATTTCAAAATGAGCATAACAAAAAGCAATCCACACTATATCGAACATAAAATATCTATGTCCCCAAAAAACAATTCCTGCAATTCTCAATGTCAGCAATAACAGAAAAACAATCAATCTCTTTCTTGTTGGTTTCGTCAGCTTCTCTTTTAGCACAACACAATAAAAGGATATCCATTCCACATATGTCAACACATATAAAACTAACAACCATAACCTTTCTTCCATACTCAAACCCCTCTAACGATACTTGGTATCATATTCCATCAACTGCTGTTCAACTTCTGCAAACCTTCTTCTTGCCACAGGAACACGTTCGCCTGTAGTCAATTGAAGCTCATTCTTACATATATTCGCAATCATACTGATATTGACAATATACCCCTTATGACATCGGATGAACAAACCGCTATCTAGTTGTTCCTCCCACCATGTGAGAGATTCCTCACTTCGATAATCATATTTTTTCGTAAAGATGTAGCTAGATGTTCTATCTGACATAACATAGGAAATATCCCGCTGCAACACGGAATATACACGTCCATCACGATGCAGCTCCAACATTTTCATACCAAGCATCCTATTTCGTACGTCATCTAATGAATCAAAGACTTCCTTTGCTTCAATTGGCTTCGTCACAAAGCGAAATGCTCCAATTTTAAATGCATCCTTGAATCGTTCCACTTTACTAGTAAGCATAATAATCCTGCAATGATTATTCATCCGGTTCAGCTTATATGCCGTTTCTACTCCATCAAGTTCAGGCATTTCGATATCTAGAAACAAGACGTCTAGCTTTTCTATATCCTTGCTATCAATTAGCTCCACTCCAGACATGTAGCATGTGATAAAGCAATCCAGTTCACTTTTTTCCGAATATTCATCTATTAATTTTGTCATGATTTCATGAATCACTTTTTCATCGTCACAGACACCAATTTGCAACATATTACCCCTATACTCCCCACATTACCAAACTATAGTAACACCTTAGCACATTTACACTTTTAGTTCAATTA
>JAGAQX010000023.1 GCA_017622535.1 Lachnospiraceae bacterium
TACCAAAATAACCGAAGCAAAAAGCGAAGGTGATGGAACAACAGCGGAAGTGAAACGAGAAAATGATGTGAGAACTGCTGAAGTCAAAAGAGAAAATGATAATAAATCAAAGGTGGATGTGGTTGACTATAGCTTAGATAGTGGAAAAGAAGCAAATGGAATTTTAGAGGTTATGTCTGATGGATATGGATTTATTCGCTGCGCAAATTATTTACCAGGAGAGAATGATATCTATGTTTCACCAGCACAAATTAAGCGTTTTAATTTAAAAACAGGTGATATTATTGTTGGTAATCAGAAGATTAAAACAGAAAAAGAGAAGTTTGCAGCATTATTATATATCAAGACAGTGAATGGATATTCACTCGAAGATACAATAAAGCGTAAGAATTTTGAAGATTTAACACCGATTTTTCCAGATGAAAGAATTAAGTTAGAAAATGAATTTTCAAAGAATGTGTCTATGCGTATTATGGATTTGCTCGCGCCTATTGGTAAGGGTCAACGTGGTATGATTGTGGCACCACCGAAGGCTGGTAAAACTACACTCTTGAAACAAATTGCGAGTAGTATCAGTAAAAAATATAGAGATATGCATTTGATTGTTTTGTTAATTGATGAACGTCCTGAAGAGGTTACAGATATTCGTGAATCTATTGAAGGACCAAATGTTGAGGTTATTTACTCTACCTTTGACGAGTTACCGGAGCATCATAAGCGGGTATCGGAGATGGTGTTAGAACGTGCAAAACGTTTAGTTGAACACAAGGAAGATGTTGTGATTTTGCTAGACTCTATTACAAGATTAGCACGGGCATACAACCTTACAGTTCCACCAAGTGGTAGAACATTGACTGGTGGTTTGGACCCTGCAGCACTTCACATGCCGAAGAAGTTTTTTGGTGCGGCTAGAAATATGCGAGAGGGTGGTTCTTTGACTGTGCTTGCAACTGCATTAGTTGAGACAGGCTCCAAGATGGATGATGTGGTGTTTGAGGAATTCAAAGGTACCGGTAATATGGAGCTTGTGTTAAATCGTAAGCTTCAGGAAAAGAGAATTTTCCCAGCAATCGATGTGGCTAAATCTGGAACAAGAAGAGATGACTTGCTACTAACACCGTTAGAAAAGGAAGCAGTAGATGCAATGGCAAAGGAATTTGCAAGTAGTAAAGCAGAAGAGTCAATAGCAGAAGTACTTAAGCTATTTGTAAAAACAAAAGATAATAATGAGTTCCTAGATTTAATCAAACGTTCTTTGCTTAGAAAATAGGTGTTTTTTGTAAAGAAAATGCGAAAAAAGCTTGCAAACACATAAGTGTTATGTTACTATGTAGAAGTTGTGTAACTATGACGATATGAATGGTTACATAGTTTAGGCGGGTTGGAATCTGCCAATATATTTTTGAGAGGTGTAAAAAGATGAGAGAAGGAATTCATCCAAATTATTATCAGGCAAAGGTTGTTTGTAACTGTGGTAACGAGTTTGTAACTGGTTCTACAAAGGAAGAGATTCACGTAGAAATTTGTTCTAAGTGTCATTCTTTCTATACAGGTCAGCAGAAGGCTGCACAGGCTCGTGGTCGTATTGATAAGTTCAATCGTAAGTACGGAGTTAATCAGGCTGATTAAGAACATTATGGGGTTGAGATTGAATAAGTCTCAACCCTCTTTAAGTTTAATGGATTATTTTATTGTAAAGAATATTACTAGTATTACATAGTTTATATATAGATAAGAGGTAGATAATATGGAAAATAAATTACCAAAGGGAACGCTTGGAGGACAGGCTGTAATTGAAGGTGTCATGATGAAAGGTACGGATAGCTATTCTGTAGCGATTCGTAAACCAGATAAAAAAATTGAAGTGAAACTACACAAGTATCAATCATTTGGTGATAAACATGCATGGGCAAAGATACCATTTATTCGTGGAGTGGTGAATTTTACAGAGTCCATGGTGGTTGGTATGAAGACACTAAGCTATTCTTCATCATTCTATGAGGAAGAGGAAGAAGAAACCAAAGCAGATAAGCTAATTAAAGAAGTGTTTAAGGAAAAAGCCGAGAGTGTAATCATGGGGCTAACGGTATTACTTTCGGTTATTCTTGCAATTGCTTTATTCATGATGCTTCCAGCTTTGATTGGCGAATTTATTGGAAAATGGCTTGATAACCGTTTGTTATTGTCATTGATTGAAGGTATTATTCGTTTAGTAATCTTTATTGTTTACGTTGTGTTGATTTCACAGATGGAAGATATTCGTCGTGTGTTCATGTATCATGGTGCTGAGCACAAGACAATTAATTGTTATGAATCAGGTGATGAACTGACACCAGAGAATGTGGCAAAACATTCTCGTTATCATAAGCGTTGTGGAACAAGCTTTTTGTTTATTGTTATGGTAGTGAGTATTGTGGTATTTATGTTCATTACTGCAGACCAAATGTGGTTGCGATTTATATTGCGCTTACTTTTAATTCCAGTTGTTGCAGGTATTTCTTATGAGTTTATTAAGCTTGCAGGAAGAACGGATAATGCAGTTATGAATATTCTCAGTAAGCCAGGAATGTGGATTCAGAGATTAACCACAAAGGAACCAGAAGAAGAAATGATACAGGTCGCTATTATTTCAGTGGAGTCTGTATTATACGGAAAACCTTATGTTAATGCTGTGAATGAAGCACAGGGGCTCGGAAAAGCTGCGAAGAAGGCGGAGAAGGAAGTAAAGGTTGAAGATAGTTCTGCAGTAGAGAATAATAAGGAAAGTGTAGCTGTTTCTGCTATGCATGATGATGCAGATGTCGCTGTTGAAGAACATGAGGATTTGGGTTCATTTATTTCAGTAACTGACGTTGATTTGACAGAACAGTATGAAGAATACGAAGAAGTCATTGAGGAAATTATTTATGAGGAAGAGGTTTCTGAAGAAGTTCAAGAGGAAATCGAAGAAGCCATCGAGATGATTACTGAGGATGAATCCACA
>JAGAQX010000191.1 GCA_017622535.1 Lachnospiraceae bacterium
ATACCATTCATTCTCTGTTGTACTTCCATTATACTTAATTGTAATACTTGGCTTATATTCAGCAATTTCCCATGTACAGCTAATTGGATCTGCATAATATCCTGATTCACATGTAAACTCTGCTGTTGCGGTATAAGTTCCTATATCTGATTTCTCATTATTCGTATAAGATACACTTTTCACACCTGTTGGTAACGACGATGATATTTGTACCGTGTACGGTGCATTCTTATAGGAATATGGACCATTATAATTCCAAGTTGCACCTGACATATCAATCTGAATACCTTTGTATTCAACAATTTCAGCCTTAATGCTAATCTTGTCATTAATTGCGCTTGCTGGTATTGTGTACATTCCATACGAACCAGTTAAGGTTTTGTATTCCCCAGTTCCAATTTTATAACTAACTTGTTTAATAGAATAATTAATATCTGGGGATACACTAAATTTAAAATCCTCTCCTCCTTTTGCCTCTGATTCTGCAGTAATCGTTCCGTTCGTCACATCTTCTACCGATACAGAAAATACATCAATTGAAATATCATCATACGTCTGCCCTTCTATCGCAACTTGTTTCACTACCGTTCCATCTACATTGAGATTATATGTTCCCTTAGTAAGAATCCCACTAAAATTGTATGTTGCATTATCTGTAGTTGTAGCATCTACACTAATGCTACTATTGTTCGCATTTATTAATTTTACAGTACGAGATGACGAAGACAAACTACCATCTTTTTTAAATACAACATCAAAATCAACCGTACAATCATTTGGTCCCAAAACAGAAACCCCTTCTATTAAATATGGATAAATAAATCCATTTTCATCTGCTACCATACCCTTTGAATTATAATCATTATATGGCTCGTTATTATACGTAAAGGATGGTGAAACTTCCGTATTAGGTGTATAGCCTGATAATGGTCTTACAGCAACATCTTCTAAATTATCCTTACTATGTACCAAAACAGTAGAATAAATTTCTGTACTAGAAGATGCATTTTCCGCCAACGAAAATCCGCCTATACCAACATTCTGTGATAAATAACCGTCAACCTCTGTAGTACCAGCTTTCGCGAAAATACTACCTCCAGAAATATATACGTTCACATCAGCACGTTGAGATGCTCCTATTCCTACAGCTTGTAATGCACCCGTAGCTTTAATCGTTCCACCCGTTATCGTAACATTCACACTAGTTTTTGTATTAGTAGATTCCTTCATACCACTACCAATACCAGGACCATATCCTCCCTTTGAGGTCGCAACAATATAACCACCACTAATTGTTATATCTGTATTAGTTTTTGAACCATCCGAATTACCCGAACCAATTCCCGCGGATTGTTTGTCTCCTATTGCATTAACATTGCCGCCCGAAATAACAATATTCGTACCATTAGCACCATATCCTCCACCAATACCAGCTCCACTGTCAATATTCTTGTCTCGATAGCTGGAAATCAAATTATTCTTGTATGAATTATAATCTGTGTCGTCGACTTCGATTGAACGAGCAGTAACATTACCACCGCTAATAGTAATATATTCACCATCTCCATATACACCACCGCCTATCGCTGCTCCATACTGAGCATTTGTAGCACCACTATATGCAATATAAGCATTTACAGTTCCGCCGCTAATAGTAATGTATCGCCCATCACCATTTGCTCCGCCGCCTATTGCTGCTGCTGTAGAATGTGAATATACCTCCACTGTTCCACTTTCTATTTCTATATTTGCAGCATCATAGCCAGATGCTCCACCAATACCTGCAGCAGTACCTGCGTTTTTAATTGCTAATGAGCCATCACCCTTAATGGTTAATTTGCCTGATGTATCGTCACCACTTTTTTGAATTCCACCGCCTTTTATACACTGTATTGTATTCTCTCCTTCTAATGTAATATTCACATTTCCTTTATAGTTATCTTGAATCATAATTCCAGGTAAAGCTGCTGTGCTATTGACAATTTTAAAATCAGACAATGTTAAATTAACATCATGTGCATCATCACCACCAATATAAATATATAGTTCATTATATGTTGCCGCTCCACTTAATGTAACCGGTTCTGATGTATTTATTGATAATGCTTTTGTAGTTTCATTATACGAAACCACACTATTCTCATCTCTTACATCGATATTAGTTGCATTGGCACAAGTTATAGTTAATCCTTGACATTCCGCACTCGCTGCATTAACAATAGTCCCTTTCATCGGAACACCTGTTAATACGCTTACTATCATAACTATCGTTAATAAAAAAGCACATCTTCTTTTCACTTGCATAATCGTCCTCCTCGTTCAAATATTATTTCGCTACAATCGATACCCATTCCCCAAGATAGATGGTATCAATAATTTCAAACCCATTTGTTAACAATGCTCTCTTCACAGCATCTTCTTTATCATCTATAATTCCCGATGTAATAAACACCGCATCTTTCTTCATAAATGGTCTTATTACCCCTGATAACGGAATAATTACATCTGCCAGTATATTGGCAACCACAATATCGTATTGTCCGATATTGGCTACACTCTCTGCAAACTGCTTGTCTCCTATAACATCACCTTTCACAATCTCATAACGTTCTCGCGGAATATTATTCAACTCCAAATTTTCTAAGCTTGCTTGTACCGCTAATTCATCAATATCAATTCCATATACTTTGTTAGCACCAAGCTTCATTGCTATAATTGATAATATTCCACTACCACATCCAGCATCTAATACGTCTGTTGTACCATCTGGATTAATGTATTTCTTTAGGTTGGTAATACATAATCGGGTAGTTTCATGAGAACCAGTTCCAAACGCTGTTCCAGGATCAATATATACTACAATATCTTCTGGATAAACCTCCGCTGTTTCTGTCCAAGTAGGCTGAATCACAATGTTATCCTCTAACCGGAACGGGTGAAAGAAATCCTTCCATTTGTTCATCCAATCCTTATCCTCCGTCTCACCAATTGTGATATGTCCTGTACCGGTATTCATATAACTAGACATTTCTTTCAATTGTTCTTCTATGTACCTGCACAAATCTTTGACATCAATCTTATCGTCAATATAACAGGATATATATGCAACCCCATCATCTGGCGGAAGCTCTGGCAAAATATCGATATACATTGCCTGCTTGTCCTCCTCCGACAACGGAATCTTGTCTTCAATTTCAATTCCTTCCACACCATACTCATCCAACAGATAACTCAACATATCCGTTGCTTCTGTTGTGGTCTCTACTGTAACCTTATTCCATATCATGTCTCTCGCCATCCTTTACATCTAATACTTGTTTTAGTTTAATAAAAAGTGGAATTTCACTTACATTATCTGACAAATAATTATCCAATCCATTTAGCCGTTCTTGTATTCTCAATCTCTTCCATAAACGTTCTCTGCATTCGTCAATAACACAACCACACATAAAAATCATAACAACTATGCTACTTGCAATTAACCCTTTCACTCCCATTGTTTGTGAATTAAAAGCAACCAAACTATTTGCTATTATTAAATCCCATATCACCATATGTGTATGAATCAAATAAACTGCAAAACTTCTTTTTGCCATCCACCCAACCACATTTCGAATTCTATTAGGAACTTGCAACTGAGAAAAAAGTATTAACAAAATCAATGCTACCGTAAAAATAGTTGGCGAAGTGTACTGCAATAAACGAACACCAAACAGTTGTATTACATCCGACACCTGTAACCAAGTAAGAACAATCGCACCAACATACAAAAACACCAAAATGATTTTCTTTACTTTATTCAATTGAATAGGGTATCGCTTTATATATGCACCAAACAAATATAATATGGCCAACCATACAAAATGATATCCATGTTGTATATAAGAGGCCATACATAAGCCTAATAAAAGTAACGAAATCAAGACTACCAATAACTGCTTCTTTGATAATTTATTAACAACGAAATTCAAAATCGGAATTATTACAAACAATCTAAAATATTCCGTAAAATACCAATAGTGAATCATGGACATAGGAAATATGCAAGTTAATATATCTTCTGCATCCAAACCATAACTACCACAAATTAGGTCAATCAACATAATTCCCACCGAATAGAACAATACAATCAACCACAAATTCAAAATCCTAGAAATACGAAACTTGGAATCCAAGCACAAATACCCTGTAATTATTGCATAACAGTTTACACCACACATGCAGATACTTTGACCTAGATAATATACATTTTTTTCAAGCACAGTAGGTGTTGGGGACAGTATTAAATCAGAATGTATAAAAATGTGTAATATGACAATCAATAGCATTGAAAAAACTTTCATCCCTTCTATTCCCCAATTTCTATTATTCATCATATTTCCCCCCATGAATATACATATTTTCTTTATTTATCCACATTTATAAAATTATATCATAATATCAAAAAAAGGCAATAAACATAACCCAACTAAACTATAGTTGTATTACATCTATCGCCCTTTTAATCTAGTATAAAGTCGTCATTACTTCTTCTTTCCAAATCCCTTCTTCTTGTGACCGCCGAAACTAAAATCGCCAGAAGAATCAGTAGAACGTCTTGCAGTAGAACCAGTTGCCTCATCAAAGGTATTCAAAATACTCTTCTGCTCCTCTGTAAGCTTATCCGGAACCTGAACTACTAACGTTACATAATGATCACCACGTACACTCTTATTACGAAGTGTAGGAACACCCTTGCCCTTTAACTTCACCTTCGTATCTGTCTGTGTACCAGCTTTAATTTCATAATCCATTGGACCATCAATGGTGTTAATAGTAATAGTTCCACCCAATGCTGCCTGTGTAAATGTAATCGGCTCCGTAGAAAATAAATCATATTCCTGACGCTGGAACTGTGGATGTCGATCAACTAATACGGTAACCAACAAATCTCCTCTTCCACCACCGTTCACACCCGGTTCACCCTTTTCACGGATACGAATACTCTGTCCATTATCAATACCAGCTGGAACCACCACCTGAATCTTCTTCTTACTCTTAACATATCCTGTACCAGAACACTGATTACACTTAAACTTAATCACCTTACCTGTTCCACTACACTCTGGACAAGTCTGCACATTACGTACAACACCAAATAAAGACTGCTGTGTGAATACCACCTGACCTTTACCATTACACTTAGGACAAGTCTCTGGATTATGTCCAGGCTGTGCACCTGTACCATGACAAACCACACATTCATCCTTTAACGGTAATTCCATCTCTTTCTGACAGCCAAATACCGCTTCATCAAACTTTACACGGACACTAGTCTTAATATTGGCACCCTTCATTGGACCATTGGTCTGATGGGTTCTAGTACCACCAAACATATCTCCAAAAATATCTCCAAAGATATCTCCCATGTCACTAAAGTCAAATCCACCAAAGCCACCGCCCATGCCGCTGTTTGGATCAAATGCTGCATGACCGAATTGGTCGTACTTCGCTCTAGACTCCGGATCACCTAATACTTTATAAGCTTCTGCTGCTTCTTTGAACTTTGCTTCCGCTTCTGCATCACCTGGATTGGTGTCCGGATGGTATTTCTTGGCAACCTGTCTATATGCTTTCTTCAATTCTGCTTCTGTTGCATTCTTTGCAACACCAAGAACCTCATAATAATCTCTTTTTGTCTCTGCCATAATCCTCACCTTACACACTTACTCTCGTAAGTTCATTCCAAAACCTACAGATACTTCCTAAATGAAACATCTGCAGGTTTATAGATTATTCTTATCATTACTTCTATGACAATCGTCATAAATATGCAACATCAAATCTTATAATTCTGTGTAATCTCCGTCTACAACATCACCTTCTGAGTAATCTGCAGGACCTTCTGCACCAGTACCAGCATTTGCGCCAGGACCATTCTGCTCATACAACTTCGCAAATAAGTTCTGTGCACTTGTCATTAATGTCTCTTTTGCATTCTTCAACTGCTCAACATCATACTCTGACATATTCTCTGGATCTGTGCTTTCCACAAGGCTCTTAAGAGCTGCAAGATCAGCCTCAACCTTTGTCTTGTCTTCGCCAGATAACTTATCACCAACATCCTGCAATGCCTTCTCTGTCTGGAATACCATAGCATCAGCATCATTTCTAGCCTCAACAGCTTCTTTTCTCTTCTTATCCTGAGCTTCGTACTCAGCAGCTTCCTTAATTGCCTTTTCGATATCATCATCAGACATATTTGAACCAGCTGTGATTGTAATATGCTGCTCTCTTCCTGTTCCTAAATCCTTAGCAGATACATTAACGATACCATTTGCATCGATATCGAATGTAACTTCAATCTGAGGTACACCACGACGTGCTGGAGCAATACCATCCAAACGGAAACGACCTAAAGACTTGTTATCTCTAGCAAACTGTCTCTCACCCTGGCAGATGTTGATATCTACGGCATCCTGATTATCCTGTGCTGTAGAGAAAATCTGGCTCTTCTTTGTAGGAATTGTTGTATTTCTCTCAATCAATCTTGTAGCAACACCACCCATTGTCTCGATAGAAAGTGAAAGCGGAGTAACATCAAGAAGTAAGATTTCACCTGCACCTGCATCACCAGCCAACTTACCACCCTGGATAGAAGCACCTACGGCCACACACTCATCTGGGTTAATACCCTTGAATGGCTCCTTACCTGTCAACATCTTAACCTTATCCTGAACAGCAATAATACGTGTCGAACCACCAACTAACAATACCTTATCAAGCTCAGAGGCAGACAATCCTGCATCCTTCAATGCTGTCTGAACAGGTGTTGCTGTTCTCTCTACCAAATGAGAAGTTAACTCATCAAATTTTGCTCTTGAAAGATCCATATCAAAGTGCTTTGGACCTTCAGCAGTTGCTGTAATAAATGGAAGGTTGATATTGGTTGTTGTCGAAGCAGAAAGCTCCTTCTTAGCTTTCTCTGCAGCTTCTTTCAATCTCTGCATAGCCATCTTATCTGAAGATAAGTCTACACCTTCTTGATTCTTGAATTCCTTTAACATATAATCTGTGATTACGTTATCGAAGTCATCACCACCAAGCTGATTGTCACCAGCTGTTGCCAATACTTCAATGACACCATCACCAATCTCAATGATCGATACATCGAATGTACCACCACCTAAGTCGTATACCATAATCTTCTGCTCATTTTCATTATCCAAACCATAAGACAATGCCGCAGCTGTTGGCTCGTTGATAATACGCTTAACATCCAAACCTGCAATACGACCAGCATCCTTTGTTGCCTGTCTCTGTGCATCTGAGAAATAAGCAGGAACAGTGATAACTGCCTCTGTTACCTTCTCACCCAAATAGCTTTCCGCGTCTGCCTTTAACTTCTGAAGTACCATTGCTGAAATCTCCTGTGGAGAGTACTTCTTATCATCAATACTTACCTTGTAGTCAGAACCCATATGTCTCTTGATAGAAGAAATAGTCTTATCTGCATTTGTAACAGCCTGACGCTTTGCTGGCTCACCAACTACACGCTCACCTGTCTTTGTAAATGCTACAACAGATGGAGTTGTTCTTGCACCTTCTGCATTGTTAATAACAACCGGCTTACCACCTTCCATAACAGCTACACATGAATTTGTTGTACCTAAGTCAATACCAATAATTTTTCCCATGATTTTGTCCTCCTAAAATCTCTATAAATATTAATTAAAATGATAACTTATTAATCCTGTGACTAGTTTGCCACCTTAACCATGCTGTATCTCAGCACTTCGTCTTTGTACATGTATCCCTTTTGTAGTTCTTCTACTACCACATTCTCACCATATTCCTCATCTTCAACATGCATAACCGCATTGTGGAAATCTGGATTGAACTCTGCACCAACTGCTTCCATTGGCTTTACACCAATATCACCTAAGCTAGTCATTAACTGTTTATAAATCTTATCAACGCCCTGCTCAAAAGCTCGTTCCTTATCTTCCTCTGGAATCGCTTGCAATGCACGCTCAAAATTGTCAACAACCGGAAGCAACTGTTCTAGCACTTCCTTCGCACCAACACTGTACATTCTCTTTGATTCCTTCTCGTTACGGTTACGAGCATTCTCAAATTCTGCCAACAGACGTTTGTAACGATCATTTGCTTCTTCAACAAGCTCCTTCTGTTTCTCTATCTCCAGTTCTAACGCCTTGTTGTTACTGCCACTGCGTCTTCCACCCTTCTTACCTTTGGTTGGTTTCGTACCAGCTTCCTCAACAACCTCATTAGTTTCTACTTCAGTTTCTTCAGCAGTCTCTACCTTAACCTCTTCTACTGTCTCAGTAGTAGCTTTTCCAGTAGTTTTTGTATTCTTGTTTGCCTTTGAACTACCTTTCTTCTTCTCTTCCACTATAACACCTCTAATCTTTCTTCTTAAATATTGTATCTAATTCACCCGTAAGATTTTTCAGGGTGCTAACTACCTTCTGATAATCCATTCGCTTAGGACCAATAATACCTATGGTTCCTCTTGCACCTTCTGCCAGCTCATAAGTAGCTGTTACAATACTGCAATCCTTCATATTGGAAACAGGTGCTTCTTCACCAATATATACTTGAATTCCATTCGGATTCTCACCATGAATGGACTCATCAATCAATTCATCTAAGCCCTGTCTCTCTTCTAGCGCTTCTAATAGCTTCGTTGTCTGTTCGATATTACCAAGCTCCGGATACTTCAACATATTCGTTGTTCCACTTGTGTATATCTCTACCTGGTCTGCTTCATGAATCGCTTCCGCAATACCTTGAAACACATTCTCCAT
>JAGAQX010000192.1 GCA_017622535.1 Lachnospiraceae bacterium
GCAATTGTGGCTACTATGGCACTTTGCGAGGCTGCTGCTTACTTTAAGAGTCAGGGTAAGACCTTATGGGATGCAATGGTAGATATGTATGATAAGTATGGTTATTGTATCGATGCAATTCAGTCGGTATCTTTGAAGGGAATTGAAGGTCTTGCTAAGATTCAGGAGATTATGGAAAGCTTAAGACAGAACACTCCAACTAAGATTGGTAAGTATGACGTATTGTCTGCAAGAGATTACAGAAAAGATACGATTAAGAATCTTGCAACTGGAGAAGTAACACCAACTGGACTTCCAAAATCAGATGTAATTTACTACGACATGAGTGATTCGGCTTGGTTGTGTGTTCGACCATCCGGAACAGAGCCAAAGGTGAAGTTCTACTATGGTGTGAAGGGAACATCTTTAGAGGAAGCACAGAAGCTATCTAAGGAATTAGGTGAGGATGTTCTTGCTATGATTAATAAGATGTTATAAATAAGGACATGAATGATGAGCAGCATACTTTGAGAGGAGTGTGCTGCTCTTTTGTGTAAAATCGTGGATATAACAAACCCATCAACAATCGTTTCGCTGTTGATGGGTTTTTGTTAGTTTTATGTGTAAAATCTGTATTTGTTGTTCTATACAATCTCCAAAATGGTATTTACCATATTATCATTCTGTTCTGGTTTCATAAAGCAGAAACGAACATATTTGTCACCGAGACCTTCGTAGTCGGTACAGTCGCGAATCATAAGTCCGCGCTTTAGACAGTAATCGAATACTTCTCCAGCAGTCTGGTCTTCTTTCAAAAGCTTGATTAATACAAAGTTTGCTTCTGGCTTGAACACTTTGATTGTTTTACGTGTACTTAATGCAGAGAAAATGAGATTTCTCTCGGTATGTATTAAGCTTTTTGTAAGGTTAATGTATTTCTCATCTTCAAACATTACACCAGCAACAGAAGCATAGGAGTTAATATTCCATGGAATCTTGTTGTTGGAGGTGGCTTCTAAGAAATCCTCGTTGTTCGTAATAGCATATCCAAGACGTATTCCAGGTGCTGCAAAGAACTTAGAAACACTGCGAAGTACAATTAAGTTATCGTATTTTCTAGTTAGTGCTACGGAAGAAATCAAGTCTACATCCTTGACGAATTCAACGTAAGTTTCGTCCACCATAACGAATATTTCAAGCTCCATACAACGGGCAAGAATTGTATCCATTTGTTCTCTAGTCAATGCTTTACCAGTTGGATTGTTCGGGTTACAGATGACTAATAGTTCAATGGATTTGTTTAATGCTTTTAAGAACATATCTACATCCATTTCAAAATCATCTAAATTTTTTAACATGTATGTGTCAACTTCGCTCTTGAACATGGTAGCGGTTCTTGCATATTCCGAATAGGTTGGTCCAACGATTAAAGTCTTAGCTGGGGTTAAGGTTTCCATAGTAAGACGGATTAAATCAGAAGTACCATTGCCTAATATTAATTGTTCTGGAAGACAACCACAATATTTAGAAATAGACTTGCGCAAGGATGCGTAATCTCTGTCAGGATATGAGTTGATTGCATCAATGTTGTCTAATAGAGCTTGACGAGCCATTGGTGAGAAGCCCAATGGGTTTACATTGGAAGCATACGGTATAATGGTGTCCTTGCCAATTTGATAGCGTTCTGCAATTACCTCAATATCACTTCCGTGAAAAGATTCTGTTACATTCCCCATAAAAATAACCTTCTTTCTATTTGTTCTTTCATTATGTAACGAAATTTGTTATAATCAAAGAGTTATGATAGTCTAATTGTATATATTGGATAAAGCGATGAAATTCGATATCTATACAGATTATATACAAAGAAACAATCACATATACGACAATTATAACACCGAATAGTAGGAAACATCAAGATAAATCAATATTACGTGCGTTTGCATGTACGGAGTAACTATGAAGAGTAAGGTTGAACAGTATGCGAAGGGTGACTTTTATATAGAGTATCCCGAGATTAAGCTTTCAAAAGGCTACTTACAACTAAAGATTGAAGCAGGCAGCGTTTACACAGGAACCATTATGGTGACATCGGAGAATGATATCGCAATGAAGATGATGGTGTATGACGATGCTTATTTGTTGCGCTTGAATGATCATAGCATTATTGGGAAAAAAGGTGAGATTCAATTTACCTTTGATGGAACAAGTAAGAAGAAGGGAAGTATTTACGAGGGAACCATTCATTTAATTGGTAACGGAATGGAGAAAGAGATTCCCTATAACATAGAGATTGTTGCACCATTTATTGATGTAAATGGGGCGGCGTTAGAGGATTTGATGAAATTTTCCTCATTGGCGGAAGAAGATTGGGATAAGGCATTACAGATTTTCTGTTCAGATGAATTTGTAGGTACCCTGTTGTATGGAAATGAGGATTATATTCAGGCATATCGAAGTCTACAGGCTTCTGGTGACAAGAATATGGCCTTGGAAGAATTTTTGGTATATACACACAAGAAGCGAGCTCTTAATTTGCAGGTAGAGCATGATCGTTTTCAATATAATTTTCCAAAGATGAAGGAAGAACATGTTCTGGTTCTCAAGAAAAATACTTGGGGATACAGCAACATGAAGGTAT
The DNA here is from genome assembly GCA_017622535.1 of Lachnospiraceae bacterium. GTDB lineage: Bacteria > Bacillota > Clostridia > Lachnospirales > Lachnospiraceae > CAG-590. The sequence goes on from JAGAQX010000192.1 coordinate 2,621, forward strand.
ATTCAGATTCTAAGTTTATTTCGTTAGCACAGAGTACAATTTGCAGCATGGATTTTGAAGGGGATACCTGTAATTTATTCTATACCTTAGACCCTGAATTGTTGGATGAAAATGAAACCACAACCGGAACTATTATATTAGAGAATACTTATCAGAAATTAGTGGTTAATGTGACGATTCGCAAACCGGAGGAAACGAGCCGAATACTTGTGCATCGCAACCATGACAGAAAGTTGCGCAAGATGGAATTAGCTGCATTGGTACACAATTACTTAGATTATAGAGTGGGATTGCTTCCTCTTATGACATTTGTAGAGAATACGAGGGATTCTTTGCATAAGTTGATTGGATTTGAGGAGAGCACAGGGATTTATAAGCTTGGACTTATTCATATGAGTATTCTTTCTGGACAGGAGGACAATGCCAAACAGGAGATCCGACGCATGGAAGCGGATATGGATCCGGCAATGCGTGGACGTAAGGAACGCTGCTATTCTATGTATTTGAAGGCCTTGTTGTCGAAGGATGTTCGATTGATTGTCAAGGCGTGTGAAGTGATTGAGAAAGCTCTTGAAATTGAGAAGGACAAGGTGTTCTACTTCTGGTTATTGATTCATTTAGATGAGCGATATCAGAAGGATAAGCAGTGGTTGTTTACTCAGATTGAAGGATTATATATGGGTGGCTATGAGAGTCCAGTGCTTGCTATTGAGGTTTGTGATTTAATTAATCAGGACCCGATGTTGATGAAAAAACTATCGTCTATAGAATTAGCTGCAGTCAAATTTGGATTGAAAAACCATTACCTCTGTAAAGAGGCTGAGACGGAGTTTTTGCAGCTGGCAGCTAGAGAGAAGAAGTTTTCAAAGCGAGTATTTTCTTTGCTTGCTATGCTTTATGATGTGCAGCGGAAGCCTGAGATTATCCAGATTATTTGTAGCCTGCTAATCAAAGGGAATAAGCTAGAGCGCATCTATCATCCGTATTACTTAGAAGGAATCAAATGTGGCTTTAAGATAGTAGGGATTCAGGAGAATTATTTGCGGAGTATGGATAAGAGTCGTTATGACTTGATGCCGGATTCCGTTCTTCGATATTTTAATTATAAGAGTACTCTGTTAGATAGCGAGTATGCATACTTGTATGCCAATGTGGTGATGAACAAGCGTCAATATCTTGGACAGTATGATGAGTATCTTCCAAATATGACGGCATTTATGGAAGGACAGATTGTTAAGGGTAACATGAGTGATGATTTGTCCGTGATTTATAGCGAATTTTTGACACCGCAAACGGTGACACCTCACTTTGCAGCAAGTATTGTGAATGTCATATTTAAACGTAAGCTAACAGTTTTAAATGATAACATTGTTGCAGTTGTAGTTGCGCACAAGGAATTAGAGCAGGAAGTGGTAGTACCAGTTGTTAACCATGTAGCATATGTAGATATGATAACAGAGTCTGCTGTGATTTCTCTTGTAGATAAGAATAAGACTCGTTATGTTAGTACCATCCCTTACAAACTACAAAAGCTAGTGGATGAGAATGAATATATGGATATTTTGGGTCAATATGCCAGTGATGATTATCGTTATGTGTTGTATCAGTATGTTGCGTCACGTGCTTATGAAGCAACTAAAGCCCGAGAAGTAAATATCGCAAGGGATATTCTTGCTTTTGATGAGATTAGTACTGAGACTAAGCAACAGGCAATTTATGGAATTGTTCGATATTATTATGAACAGCAGGATATGGAGATTCTTAGAAGCTATGTGGATCGTGTGGATATGAATTATGTATCTGCAAAGCGTGGGGTGGAATATATTAATTATTTGATTCTCTGTAAGCTATACGATAAGGCTTATGAAGCGGTGAAGCGTTTTGGATATCAAGGAGTTACACCAGAGCAGTTGGTGAAGCTTGTGGAAAAGGTCAAGATTGTTTCTGCGCTTGAGAAGGATGAGGAGTTGATTTCCATTTCAGCATACTTGTACCGCATGGGACAGGAATCTGCTGAGGTCTTAAGTCATTTGGTGGATTACTATCAAAGTGGTTTGCAGGATATGCTAAAGCTTTGGAAGCGTGCAAATAATCGTTTGACACGGTTAGACGAGTTTGAAGAGAATATTATTTGTGAAACCTTATATACCGAAAAGTGGCATGATGATATTTTCAAAGTCTTTGCATCCTATACAAAGAAGAAGCGTCATGGCATGGTGATTAAAGCATTTTTAAAGCGCGCGTCCTTTGCTTATCTTGTGGAGGAGAAGGAAATTCCAGAGGATTTCTTTATCACTCTGTATAACCAGATGTTGACTGGGGAGTGGAAGGATGATATGTGCCTGGCAGCACTGCTGTTGTTCTTGAGCCGTAAGACAAAGCTAGAAGAACAGGAAGTTAGCTGGGTGAAAATGCAGGTAGAAGCCTTTATCAAGCGAGGCATTATGTTGCCATTCTTTAGGGGCTTTAAGAAATATATGAACTTGCCAAAGGATTTGTTCCTTATGACCTATGTGGTTACAAGAGACAAAGCGGGCAAGCAGATTAGCTTCCATTATGGCATTCAGTCTGGTGTGGAGAAACCGGAATGTAATAAGAAAGCACGAATGATGGAAGTGATTCCAGGATATTACATGAAAGAATTTGTGTTGTTCCATGGTGAGAATTTGCTTTATCAGATGCCAGAAGGCATGAGCAAGTATACAACCGTATTTGAGAGTGAAGGAATGAAGGCGAAGGGTGAAACGGAGGAGTATGAGAACCGTTTTGAAATGCTGAATTCCATGCTGGTAAACCAAGAGATTGGAGAGAACCAGATACTCATTAACAAGATAGATCAATACTTGAAGCTGTCGGCGGTAATTGAAGAGAATTTGCAGCTGATGGAGTAGAGGAGGAGAAATTGCAAAACTCTTTTGGTGTACCGGACGCATATTAAAAATATTCGACGCGGGCACGCTTGCGCTACTCTGAATGCGTAGCGGTACTAAGTTCGACTGCGTCTCACTAAGTACCGACGGATTCACATGTACCCGCTTTTCGAATTATTTTTTAACATGCTGTGTGTTGGTATATAAAGAATAGTTTTGCAATTTGATATAAGAATAGAAAGGATAGGACATGAAAGATATATATATCGGTTTGGACCTGTGTAAGAAGAATGTTCAGTTAAGCTTCTTTCGAGATGACAAGCAGGAACCAGAGTCTATTTATCAATTGAATAATTCTGAGACATATCAGCTTCCAAATGTCATGTTCTATTCGTTGGAAGAGAAACGTTGGTATGTGGGCAATAGTGTAAGCTCTGTGCGTTTCAAACAGGAAGGAACC
>JAGAQX010000193.1 GCA_017622535.1 Lachnospiraceae bacterium
CCACGCATATCCCAGGTATCAGGGTTGTGACAGTATGCGCATCGCATAGGACAGCCCTTAAAGAATACGACAAAACGCATTCCTGGTCCGTCTACGGTTCCACAGGTTTCTATCGAATGAATATGTCCAATCATAGCTTGTTTCCTTTCTATTATATGAGTGTAAATGATATCAATATGAGTTTCGTTGCTATATCATTTATACAATGTATTATTTGAGAAGCATATATAAATAATACGTTCTATAAGGGATATAGCTTAAACTGCAAAGCCACTAGCTCCATTACGCTTCGCTTCATGTCGCTAGGCCTACTTCAACAAATTGCAAAGCCACTAGCTCCATTACGCTTCGCTTCATGTCGCTAGGCGCTACGCGCCAAATGTACATTTTATAAAAAGCCGCTAGTCGTGAGCAAGCTCCCGTAGCGGCTTTTATAAAATATACGCGTGGCTTTGTAGTTAACTACATTGCCTGATGGAATGTTCTTGAGATAACATCTGCCTGCTGTTCTGGAGTTAACTTAACAAAGTTAACTGCATATCCAGAAACACGGATTGTTAACTGTGGATAATTCTCTGGATGAGCCTGAGCATCTAATAATGTATCACGATTTAATACGTTAACATTAAGGTGGTAACCACCATCAGCTACATAACCATCTAACATGTTTACTAAGTTATCGATCTGCTGTGTATTGTTTTCCATTGTAAAATCCTCCTTAATTTTTCTTTAATTCTTCGTCCATACCTTCCATTAAAGTGGGAACGCTACAAGCTAAATCCCCTTTTGCACAGTCGGTACAGCCCATAGTTGCAGTGGTTTTATCACCAGCTGCAATGGCTTCGTCAACAGAGACATTTACATGTCCCTGTCCGTCGCCCATCATACGATCTAACATTGCAACAATGTCATCTATTTGATTCATATCTTTCATAAGAACCTCTAATTACTTGTTTAAGTCAATTTCGATATCACCAGCGAATACCTGATCTTCCTTACCAAGAGCACCTGGGATGATAGTAAATGTATTAGAAATACCATCCTGAGCATCCTTAAATGGAATCTTAGCAACTGAAGCAAGTGAAGCTACAGCACCGTGAGTATCTCTCTTGTGAAGTGGGTTAGCACCTGGAGCAAATGGTTCACCTTTCTTTCTTCCACATGGTGTATCACCAGTAGCCTTACCATATGTTACGTTAGAAGTAATTGTAAGGATTGAAGTTGTTGGAAGACCATTTCTATATACATGGTGTGTACGAATCATGTTCATGAATGTTGTAACTAAGTTAGTTGCTAACTCATCAACACGGTCATCGTTGTTACCATATTTAGGGAAATCACCCTCTACTTCGTAGCTTGTTACGATACCAGCATCGTTACGGATTGCCTTAACCTTAGCGTACTTAATAGCTGATAATGAGTCAGCTACTACTGAAAGACCAGCAATACCTGTTGCGAAGTATCTCTTAACATCTCTATCATGTAATGCCATCTGAATTCTCTCGTAAGCATACTTGTCATGCATGTAGTGGATAATGTTCAATGAGCTTACATAAACTTTTGCTAACCACTCCATCATATCAACGTACTTAGCCCAAACATCATCGAAGTCAAGGTACTCACCCTCAACTGGACGGTACTTAGGACCTACCTGTACGCCTGAAACCTCATCAACACCACCGTTGATAGCGTAAAGTAAACACTTAGCAAGGTTAGCACGTGCTCCGAAGAACTGCATTTCCTTACCGATAACCATTGAAGATACGCAACATGCGATACCGTAATCATCACCATGGTCATTTCTCATTAAGTCATCGTTCTCGTACTGAATAGAAGAAGACTTGATTGACATCTTAGCACAGAACTTCTTGAAGCCTTCTGGAAGTCTTGTTGACCACAATACTGTCATGTTTGGCTCTGGTGCTGTACCTAAGTTGTTCAATGTGTTAAGGAAACGGAATGTCATCTTAGAAACCAATGTACGTCCGTCTGTACCCATACCACCTAATGACTCTGTAATCCATACTGGGTCACCAGCGAAAATCTGGTTGTACTCTGGTGTACGAGCGAACTTAACACATCTTAACTTCATAACGAAGTGGTCGATGAACTCCTGAATCTGCTCCTCTGTATACTTGCCAGCAGCTAAGTCTCTCTGAGCATATACATCCAAGAAAGTAGATGTACGTCCAAGTGACATAGCAGCACCGTTCTGCTCCTTAACAGCACCAAGGTAAGCGAAGTATGTCCACTGAATAGCTTCCTTAACGTCTGAAGCTGGCTTAGAAATATCGAATCCATAAGACTCAGCCATCTTTGTTAATTCCTTAAGAGCCTTAATCTGCTCAGAAATCTCTTCTTTACCACGAATAACATCATCTGTGTAAACACGACCAAATGATTCCTTCTGTGCTAACTTATCCTTAATAAGGAAGTCTGTACCATAAAGAGCAACTCTTCTGTAGTCACCGATGATACGTCCACGTCCGTAAGCATCAGGAAGACCTGTAATGATGTGGTTAGAACGACATACACGAATTTCCTCATCATAAACATCGAATACACCTTCGTTGTGTGTCTTTCTGTGCTTAGCAAAGAAATCAACAACCTCAGCATCTACTGTATATCCATTATCTTCACAAGCCTTCATAGCCATACGAAGACCACCATATACGTTCATACCTCTCTTGAAAGGCTTATCTGTCTGGAAACCAACGATAGTCTCTTTGTCCTTATCTAAGTATCCAGGACCATGTGATGTCAAAGAAGAAACAATCTTTGTGTCCATATCAAGAACACCACCTGCTTCTCTTTCCTTCTTAGTTAATTCCATAACCTGTGCCCATAAATCTGTTGTGTTCTGAGTTGGTCCTGCTAAGAAAGAATCATCACCTTCATATGGCGTGTAGTTCTTCTGAATAAAGTTACGAACGTCTACGAACTTCTCCCAGTTACCACCCTTGAAACCATTCCATTCTGATCTCATTATAAAATTTCCTCCTTGTATAAATAATTTTATGATTTTACTATAACTGTTCAACCCCCTCCGAAAGTGCTTTACGATAGTAAGATTAATCAGTTATTCATCCTCATGGTTTCATTATAGTTTTATATTGTATACACGTCAACGCAAAATTCGAGCAAAAAGTGTACTTTTTTGAGTACAAAAATGGAAGAATTTATAATTTAAAAATCAAGCAAAGCTAGTAAATATCAGCATTTGGAGGTTTGATAAAATTGTATACACAAGATGTGGGGAGGGATGTTTTGGTGAGGGGAAAAAGAAATCAAAACTACTAACTTCTTGTAAAGAAATCAAAAATAGAATAAAGTTAAAAAAGATCGTGTTTTATGACGGATAACGAAATATAGATATGAGCAATAATATTTAAGCAACGATGGGATAATAATGATGGAAAAATATATAAGAGAATGTGGAAAAAGATATGGAATATATTTGGTTGTCGCCCTTATAGCTATACAGTTTTACGATGCATATAGCAGTGAATTATACAGTCGCATACAATCTTTATATATAGAAGAATTTTTGATAAATGGAAAAGGGATGACAGCAGATAAAGCTATGGCGCATTTAAGTAGCTTGATGCTTCCTTGCTATCTTTTCATTATGCTGGCTCCAGCTTGCAGAAGCTTGGCAGACAAGTTTGGGAGAAAGAAAATCCTTATGGCTAGCGTTTTGGGAATATTGATTGGTGGGGGCATTTGTACATTTTCTTCTTCTATATACATATTTCTAATCGGCAACATGATTTTGAATTTCTCAAATAGTCTTGATATTCATAAATTTTATATTATAGAAGAAATGCCAAACAAGCATCAGGGAAAAATGAGGGGAGTCACTGGAGGAATTGCAGCTCTTGCGGCAATTAGTATTCCGTTATTGCGTAGCGTATTTATTGATGAAAATAATCAGGGCTGGCGTAATCTGTATGGTGTTATTATGGTAGCAGGAATCATAATGCTGGTTATAGTTTGTTTTGTGTCTGAAACTACAGAGTACAAATTAAAAGAAGAGGCACAACGACGTTTCTTAAAAAATACAAATAAAAACATAAACGATTGGATTAAGAAGATAATCGAAGATTATAAAGGAATATGGGTTGGAAAAATATCCTATCTATTAGTACTTTTTTTATACGGTATAGCTACAGCGGGAGTTACATTCTATAATGAACCAATGCTTTCGTTTTCGGGGTTTTCGGAGGATGCGCTAGAGAAAATTTTGATAGTACAACCAATCGTATGTTGTATTGTTTTAATGCTGGGTGGACGTATGGCAGATTACTATGGTTGGAAGAATGTCATAATTGGAATGATTGTGTTAGCAATGGTTGGCTGCTTTGGATTTGTTGGATTAAAGAGCAATATGGATTGTTGGCTTATGATTGGCATTTGTTATGGAGTTATGCTTGGCGGTTACTGGAGTGCATACCATTTATTAGAACTGTCGTTAATCAAGGACGTTGTGTTACATCGAAGAGGGCAAAGCTCAGCGGTCATTACCTATATTAATGGTATAGGTAATGCTGTAGGAATTGGTTTGTTCACAGTTCTTCTTCAATTCCTACCGTTAAAGACAATTAAAATGATTATGGTAATTCCTGTACTGCTGATAGTAGTATGTTTGATGCATAGAATCAATATCAAAGAGTCCTAATAAAGTTCTTTAATGGATTGAATGAATTTCTTCTTGCCGATTTTATCTAAGCAAAAATGTTCAATTATTAGATTGGATAAAATGGTGGCAATTAGCATTGGGAGTGCTAATACGTATAGTTTACAATGCCATACAAGTATGCTGAAGAAAATACCAAAAAGTAACCAAGTTAAAGGAATCACTAAGGGACGTAAAGTTGATGTTCTATGAATAAATAACATTCGGTCGGACTCCGGCCATATAGTTTCTAACAGTAGACCTCTATCTATATACTCCATACTATGGGAGAAAATTCCTCTCGCCACATCAAGCTCCTTAATCTTACCTTGAGATTGCAAGTGGAGAAAAGTACGCTCGGTATTGTTAATGTCTTGTCCGGCGTATGAGCTAGCAAATGCAAGCTGGGCAAGAGATATGTAATTGGAGTTTGTTCCAAGCAATGCAATGATATTGATAATGGATAGTGCAATTAATAATAGCACAACAAAGCATGCAAAAAATGTATCAGAAGGTACACGAAGATAGGTATATATTTCTGGAACTAACTGATAGAGAATAGCAATACACAGAATTACAACATTAAAGCACATCAGTATAACGGTAGTGACGATAATAAAATTGTAGATTCTGTTATATGTCATGGAAAAGATATGTCTAAAACATGTAGTGGAATGGACATGGGATGACGTGTAGTAATATTCATGGTCAAGATTGAACCCTGTGATTTCATATTCGTGATGATATATCTTTGCCATTCCTCTGGAGGGATTTGGCCTTTCTCCGGCGGATAATGTCAAGGAGTCATAGTGACAGCTATAGTGTTTACGATTGAAATATTGATCTAGGTAGAGGGCAAGAAAGCAAATCAGACAGGTTCCAGCAATCATAACTGGAAAGCTTTGTGCAAGAATGGATAGAATCAGACACAGAATAAGCCCCAAACCAGTAGCAACACGGATTTTAACACGAAAACGTTCTCGTTCTGTGTGGGTATGAGTGGTGATTTTGTAAGGTTCCATCTCAAGTGTTTCGTAGTCGTGTGTGTTCTTTAAAAGTTCAGAAATTTCCGGATATAAATCAAAATTATCATAATATGTTTGAAGACAGCTATACTGCTTCGCTGCGTTCATGTGACCAAAACGTGCAACAAGTAATAAGGTAGAAAGTACCAAGAGAACAACACAGGAAGGAACAGATGACAAAGGAGAAGTTATAATATCATCCGGCAAAATAAATGGCAACACAAGATAAGCTAATTGTAAAGAATTAGCAACGACCAATGTTGTGGTAATAAAGCTTAAATGACGACGTTTCTTTTGCAAAAGTTTGCTGATAGTGTGTCTTGTTGTAGTATTCGTCAAATGAAAGCTGGAATATTCGGAGGAATTAATTTTAAGATAAGACTCGAATTTGCCACAAGCAAGCTGAGAGTTAAACATGGAAAAAATAACAATCCAAGTCAAGTATTGATAGGGATTATGGCAAATTAATTGTAATTTCGATTTTAATTCTTCGTTCGTAGAGAGAGATTCTTCGACGAACTCTTTGATTTCTGCCATTCTGTTGGTATGTTGTTTGCATACAGTCTGAATCCGCTCGTTATAATAATCATACATTTTATCAATATCAATGCTATCGCAAAAGCAAGCAGTTGGATAACGGTTGCTGTTTTCTTTTGGACGCATTAATTCTGTAAATGCGTTTCGAATATTAGCTTCTCCCTGGTAGGAATATTCTATGTTGGATAGATAATAGCCGATTTCATTGTCTTGGAAGTTGCTGTTGTTATATAGAGAAGGATAAACTAATTCCTTAATAATCGTATTTACACGATATGTTCCATTTGCATTCTTTTCGAAATGTAAGTCTAATAATATTTCTAATTTTAAAAAGATATCTCTAAGAATCATAATCAAATTCCTCATCAACTATAGTAAGTTTTTTAAGTATATCACAGATATAGTTTTTATAAAAGAAGTGCTGATTGGTTTGGTAAATGTGATAAGACACTGCACTTTTTAAGCTAGTGCGGTAAAAATATTGTCAAATTTGGGATATTCACCTAAGGTAAAAGAGAAAAAAGAAGATCGCAGAAAACAAAATTTTTCTTCTTATTGTGGAAAATGTCAAAAAATTATAACAATATTTCCAAAATGACAGATTTTGTCTATAGCTATTTGCTATACTAAGTGCGATTTAGTTTGCAGGATGCAAAATATGATGTAAAGGTAACATAAAAAGATGGACAAGAAGGTAGAACGAATCATTAAGCTGTATAGTTGCTTATTAGAGGGAAAGGTTATTAAGAAGCAGGAAGAGGCAGAGCGATTTGAAGTGAATCAGAGAACAATACAAAGGGATATAGATGATATTCGAACGTATTTTGCCAATGATATGACCCTGGATCGACAATTAATATATGACCGAAGCAAAAATGGATATGTTTTGGTGGGGAATAGAGAAAAGATAGTTACAAGTCAGGATATTTTAACTGTATGTAAAGTGTTTTTAGAAAGTAGATCTCTTGCAAAAAGTGAGATGATGAATATTATAGATAACTTAGTTCAATGTTGTGTTCCAGCCGATGAACAGAAAAAAGTAATGACGCTGATTGCAAATGAGAGATTTAATTATTCCGAACCAAAACATGGAAGAGAAATGCAACCAATGATATGGGATTTTGCAGATGCGGTATATTATCAGAAAATGGTGAGGCTGCAATACAAGGAAGATATAGCTGAAAAGGTTGATAAGATAATATGCCCAATGGGTATGTTGTTTTCGCAGGGAAGCTTTTATTTAACAGCATATGATATTTCTGACAACGAGTTATCGGAAGAAATGAAAGATAATCCTGTAACATATCGGATGGATTACATTACAAGTTACCAGTTGTTAAAGGATCATTTCCATGTGCCATATAAGAAAAGATACGAAGAAGGAGAATTTCGAAAACGAGTTGACTTGCATAATGCCAATGGTTGGAGGAATAATCAGTAATTATAGTGTCTGGTCCTCGTCAGAGGGAATATATCTTGCAATGTCATTTAATGAGCAATTTAAAATGCGGCACAAATCATTTAGTGTAGTTGTGTTTAACGGCTTGTTTTTCCGCAATTTGTCTATTGTTGCACTTGAGATATGATGGTTATTAATTAATGTATATGTTGTTTCAGCAGATTCTTTTAGGGTTTCCCAAAAAGGACTATATTCAATCATGGTCATACCTCCTAATACAAAATTGCAAAAGTATAATAATGAGAATGCTTAAGCAACTCTAGGATAGTATGTGGTTCCTTACTTGACTATAGTCACTAAAAAGACTATAATTTGGGGCGAAGTGAAGATGAAAAACTATAAAAATAGATAGTATAAGAAAAAGGGGAATGAAAATATATGAAAATATCAGATTTTAAGATGCAAATGTCAAATCGTTATTGTAGACAATGCATTAATGAAATGTTATCAACAAACATTGAGAAAGAAGATTGCTATTATGCGATGTATCCTAACCAATGTCAAAAATGCGAGCAGATGCGTAACATTGTAGAAAATCTGCATTGGAGTGCACAATATAAAATACTATTTGCAAAGAATACGCAAGTGGAGGAATAGAGCGAATGAGTCATTTTAACTTTTATATAAAAGGTTTTAATGGCTCATTTTTGCTAGAATGACAGATTCTGTCTATATTGATTTGATATAATTTCTAGCATATATATTAAAGAGAAAAGGGGATGTTTTGCAAAAAAGATAAGTTGCAAGAATAGAAAATAAGATAATTCAAAGGAGGAGAAGTATGAAGAGACCAATGATTTCAATGGTGTTGGTATTTGTTATGATGCTTAGCATGTTAGTGGGGATTACGCCAATGCAAGTGGAAGCGGAAGAGACGGTAAGTAATCCGGTTAGAGTTTGGGATGAAAACGGTTATGTAAACCAAGATTGTATAGTAACGTGGGACTGTATCTATTTTGGTAATTATCCGCAAACAGATGCAACAGGAACTATAAAGGATAAGATTAAGTGGCAGGTGCTATTTGTAAATGATGAGGGTATAGCTTTATTAATGGCAACACAGAATTTGGATGTATATGTATTTGATGAAGAAACAGAAGGGGTAACATGGGAAAATAGTGATGTAAGAAGCTGGTTGAATAGTACGTTTTTGAATAATGCTTTTTCAAAGGAAGAGCAACAAGCAATTGCTAAGAACAATGCATATCAAGATAGCGTATTCTTGTTATCACAGGAAGAGGCATGCAATGGCAAATACGGATTGGATATTCATACTTCCTTTTGTTCAGACAATAACTCAAGGATAAGAATGAACACAGCTTATGTTGCCGCAGGAGGAAGTGTTGGAAGTGAAAGTGTTTCTAAAGTCTCTCAGGCCAACGGTTGGTGGTTGCGCACAGTAGATGAAGAAGAGGGTACTTGTGCATTTGTAGATAGTGAGGGAAATATTGATTCAACAGGTATGAGTACGAATAGTACAAGCAATGCAATTTGTCCTGTTATTTATGTTGATTTAAGTAATACTAATTTATGGGAGAAAGCTGATTCAATTAGTAGGGAAAGTGATTTCTTTTTCTCTTCATGGACTGAGGAGAATTGTGGTAGCATACATTTTGGTTGGAGTCTGGATATGACATGTTATGTATGGGGCATAGATAGCGATGCAGTAGGAAATGTTGTGATTCCGGAAGAAATTTATTGGGACGGAAATAGCTATACCGTTTCAAGAATTTCAGGTATGGGTTTTCAAGATTGTACAGATATGACAAGTATTAAAATACCAGCATCTGTGGTTTCTATTCCGGATAATGCATTTGCTGGTTGTAGTGAAGAGTTAATTATATGTGGAGAAAGTGGAAGTGCGGCAGAAACGTTTGCAACTGAAAAAGGCTATGCATTTACAACAGATGATAGTTATTTGCAACCACTTATAGTTGAAGAAAATGGTGTATACTATTTGTTGTTTAGCGGTGAAAAAATAGCTTATGTAAAAGGGTATGATGAGGAAGCGTTGATTGACAATGACGGTGTAGTTACAATCTCCTCTACAGTTATGTATGAGGGAATTGAATATCCGGTAAAGGAAATCATGAGCAGTTCTTTTGGAAATGCAACAGATTTAGTAGAGGTAGTAGTGCCGGAGGGTGTTACAGGCATTCGCTCAGATGCTTTTTTCAAGTGTTCAAATTTGAAAAATATAACATTACCAAGCAGCTTGACTGCGATAGATGGATGTTTTGGGTATTGTGAATCGTTAGAGAGTATTGTGATTCCTGAAGGAGTGACATATATTGGCTGGAGCACATTTGCAGATTGTACAAAACTGAAAGAAATAAAGTTTCCAAATTCTTTAGAAACAATCGATGGTAGTGCTTTTTATAATTGTGATAGTTTGGCCAGCGTGACGATTCCGAATAATGTAGAAACTATAAGTATGTATGCATTTGAAGGTTGTGACAATTTAAAAGATGTATATATTTACAATTCAGAAGCAGAAATAGAAGAGTATGCTTTTACCGGTAATACAATAATATATGGATATACGAATTCTACAGCACACCGTTATGCAGAAGAAAATGAGATGACTTTTAAAACACTCAATCAATATTATGAAGGTTATGAATATGTTTTAATTAATGACGAAACCGAGGTGGAGATAACTGGCTATATAGGAGAAGAAACAAAAATAGAAATCCCAAGTGAAATTAATGGTATTCCAGTTACTAGTATCGGCCAAGGTTGTTTTCAACAGAACTACAAAGATGAGGAAGATGAGGAGGATGAGGAATCAACAGATAGTATTTCCATGAAAATAACAGATATAGTTATACCAGACAGTGTAACAAACATAGGTGAGTATGCTTTTTATAATTGTGATAATTTGACTAATATTACAATACCAGACAGTGTGACAAACATAGGTAGGTATGCTTTCTCTCATTGTTCTAGTTTGACTAATATCACAATACCGAATGGTGTAACTGTAATAAATGATAGTACTTTTTTAAGTACCGCAATAACAGATATTGTTATACCAAAAAGTGTTACAAGCATAGATGGGTATGCATTTTATAATTGCTCTAGCTTGAGTAGTATTACGATACCAGACAGTGTGACAAATATAGGTGAGTATGCTTTTTGTGATTGTTCTGGTTTGACTAATATCACAATACCGGATGGGGTAACTGTAATAAACGAATGGACTTTTTCCAATACTGCGATATTAGATATTGATATTCCGGATGCTGTAACCAGCATTGGATATGCTGCATTTGATAATTGCGACAATTTGGAGGAGATTACAATACCAGCGAGCGTAACCCAAATTGATGCTTGGGTGTTTGGGAATTGTGATGCTTTGCAGAAAGTTACAATGACAGACAATGTTACAAGCATAGGTGCATCTGCATTTAATAATTGTGATAGTTTATCAGATATTACACTAAGTGAAGGAATAACAAGGATAAATGAGGGTACATTTGATGATTGTGATTCATTAAATAATATTAAGATTCCAAATACTGTTACAAATATAGATGCATCTGCATTTAATAATTGTGATGGGATGACAGCAATAACAATACCAGCAAGCGTAAGCTATATTGCAGGTACGGCATTTTATAATTGTAGTAATTTGGATACCATGGATGTAGACAGCAGTAATAAAGTGTATCGTACTAACAGCGAAAAGAACGTAATTATAGAGACAGATACGAACAAAGTAATTGTAGGTAACAGTACAGGAATTGTACCAGAGGGTGTGACAAGTATTGGACAATATGCATATTGGGGAAGAGAGAAAATATCTGAGGTAATAATCCCAAGTGGTGTAAGTGGTATAGAAAAATGGGCTTTCTATGCATGTGATAAGTTATCATCTGTTACAATCGAAGGTGAAGAAGTTAGTATTGGTGAAGAAGCATTTGATTCTAACTATGATAAGTTAACAATATATGCAATAGCTAACTCATTAACTTCTCAAAATGCGAAAGAGGCTGGTTATAATGTTTTACCACTTTCTGACGGTGATGCTGATGAACATACCTTTAGCGAAGAATACACTATCGATACTCCAGCAACCTGTGCTAAACAGGGTAGCAAATCTCGTCATTGTACAGATGAAGGCTGTACAGAAAAGACAGATGTCACAGTAATCCCAGCAACTGGACGACACACCTATGATGCAGGTGTTATTCAGACGCTACCAACCTGTGTGGATAAGGGTAGTAAGCTATATACCTGTACCATTTGTAAGCAGACAAAGACAGAAGAGATTGCTGCAACAGGAACGCATACCTATGATACAGGTGTTATTCAGAAGTTTCCAACCTGTGTGGATAAGGGTAGCAAGCTATATACTTGTACCGTTTGTAAGCAGTCAAAAACAGAAGAAATTGCTGCAACAGGAACACATGCATTCGGCGACTGGGTAGAGACAAAGGCGCCTACCGTTGATGAAAAGGGTGAAAAGACCCGTACCTGTACCACTTGTAACCATCAGGAAAAAGAGGAGATTGCAGAGACCGGACATGTGAAGGGGGCAAGCTTCGTAAAGGGAAGTGCAGAGTATACCATTGATACTGTAAAGGGCAAGAAGGGTACGGTAACCTATGAGGGCACGACGAAGGACAATGCCAAAAAGGTTACTATTCCGACTACTGTTACCATAGAGGGCAAGAAGTATACCATTACCGAAGTGGCAGATAATGCCTTTAAGGGTAATACTAAGATTAAGGAAGTTGTTATTTCCAAGAACGTTACCAAGATTGGAAAGAATGCATTTAGCGGATGTAAGAATCTTAAGAAGATTACCATTAAGAGTACAAAGCTTAAGAGTGTTGGAAAGAACGCCATTAAGAATATTAAAAAAGACGCAACCATTAAGGTACCGAAGAAGCAATACAGTAAGTATAAGAAAATGATTGCAAAGAAAAATACGGGTTATAAGACAACAATGAAGATTAAGAAATAATATGAGAATGAGCCGGAAGACAACTTTCGGCTCTATTACAAGGAGGATGAAATATGAAGAGAAGAATGATTTCAATGTTGTTGGCATTTGTTATGGTGCTTAGCATGTTGGTGAGAGTTACGCCAACGGTACATGCAACAGGAACAGAGGGGACAAAGACCTTTGAGAATGTGAGTTGTATTAATCGCTATTGTTACTATGATGAGGAGGGTAATGTTACCGCTAAGATGTTGTTGATGGATGGTGAAACAGTTCTGACGGAGGGTGAGGATTACACCATAGGGGTTACCTATAACGAAGAGCAAGAGAAATATGAAGTTGTGGCTACAGGTATGGGGATATATCAGGGAAATAGTGACACATACCTTCATTATATGGTGTATCATCAGTATGAGACAGATGAATGGACTTATATTGTAGATGAGGACGGATGGGTTTATCTGGCTTCATATACTGGAAATGAAGCGTCGGTTACAGTTCCAAAGTGGATTGAGGAAGGAGAGAACAAGAGGTATATTGATGATGTCATATCAGGTGTTTTTGTAGAATTGGAGCATGTGACTGACATTGACGTAGGGGATAACGGGTTAGCGGATAATATTATTATTAATTGCGAGAATTTGGCACAATTAACCATTTCTAGAGATAGTGAAATTGATGTGAGTAACCTTATTATAGGAAATGTTGCAGAGGGTTTTAACATCACAGCCCCAAGCACTTTGACTTTGTGGGATGCAGAATCAGACGTGGAAGATGCAACCATTAATATTAAGGATTATTGTGACAATAAGGGCTATGAATATACAGATAAGAGTGTGTATACCACGATAAATGGATTCAACTATAGTATTAATGGAGAACGTGCAGAAATTCTTTCTTATACTGGGACAGCTACAGAGGTTACAGTTCCAAACAGTATTGATTATGATGATGAGGAAGTCTATGTGGAATATGTGCATATGAATGCATTCACCGACTTGTCGGATTTAACAAGTATATCTCTTGGTGATGTGTATTTTGGATTGCCTCTTTGCAAGAACTGTCCATCCTTGGAAAGCATTACTACTAAAAATACAAATGTTTCCTGGTCTGAAGCAATTACAGACAATCCTAGCGAGGATGTGACTATTTATGCCTATTCGGATGCTATATGGTGTTATCATGATGAAGATTACACAGAACAAGAGGGAACCATTTCTGATTACTGTGAACAATATGGTTATAGCTATGGGGAATTGGAAAAGCAATATACCGTTTTAGACATGGTGATGTCTATTGAGCATGAGTATGATTTTATGAGTAGTGAGTACAATTCCATGAGACTGATTGGTGGAACTACTGCAACAGCTTCCCTTGGTGCGGATACGGAGGAACAAGGTTATGTTAGAATAGATTCGCAGGATGTCACTTGGGAGAGCGAGAATACCGACGTTTTGACAATTGACTCGAATGGTTTAATTGTAGTGAGTAATGTAGATAAGTCAACCACTGTAGAATTGGTGGCTACCACAACGTTTGGTGGTGAGGAGCAGGAGAAGAGAGTTTCTGTTTATGTGTTCCCAAGATTAGAGACAGGGATGGGCCAGTGTTTTGTGACAGATTCACCAATAACGATGATTCCTTGTCAATATAGGGATTATGTATTGCATGAGGAAGAGTATGATGGAGAAACCTATGATTATTATGCGATGGAATTAGTAGATATGCCGGAATCCTTTGTTGCGTCCTATGAAAGCAATGACACCTCCGTTGCGGTTGTCAACGAAGACGGAACTATTCAAGCGGCAGAGGGAGCAGAGGTTGGTAGTACAACGACCATTACTGTTACCTATACAGATGGAACCAATACCTATATTACAATTGTGGACGTGGAAGTAGGGGAAATCTCTGAGGTACCATTCGAGCTTCCATCAACAGATGGAGAAGCAATTAACGTATATAGCTGGAATGAAGAGGCCGCAAGCCGTATCGAATATTTCCTACAGATGTATCCACAGTATGAAGGACTTATTAATTTCTATACGATTCCGAATGAGAATAACGCATATTGGGAAGGAGTACTAGCAGCATTTGAAGAGGAAGGAAAAGAACCGGATATTATCCTTAGTGAAGCAGGTTATATAACAGAAAGCTTGTTGGAGAATCATATTGTTGATTTGTCACAGATTGGATTCGAAGAGGAATGGTATGCAAATGCATATCCATACACAAAGGCAATTGGTAGTCAGAATGATGAGCTAAAGGCAGTTGCATGGCAATCTTGCCCGGGTTGTTTTATGTATCGAACAGATATTGCTGAGGAAGTGTTTGGAACCTCTGACTCAGATGAGGTTCAGAAGCTGGTTGCAGATTGGGATTCCTTTATGGAGGTAGCCAAGACTCTACAGGAGGCAGGTTATGACATTGTTTCCGGTGTAGATGATTTGTATTTTCCGGCAGTTGGTAATACCAGTACACCATTGGTTAGTAATAATGTAGTTAATTTGGATGGTGATGTGGAGAATTATCTGAATATTACGAAGCAAGTAGTAGATAATGATTATACAGCATGTACCACAAAATGGAGCGATGAGTGGCAGGCAAATGCAGATGGTAACGTGTTTGGATATTTTGGTTGTGAGTGGTTTTTGAATTTTTCCTTTTTCCCAGAGGAGCATAAGGATGATTATAGAATCTGTGAAGGTCCGGGCAACTATTTCTGGGGTGGTTCTTGGATGTCGGTAACCAATACCGGCCACAATGACGATTTGATTAAATTGCTTCTGTATACATTGACCTGTGATGAAAATGCAATGTATCGAATTGCGAGAGGTACCGGTGATTTTGTTAACAATAAGAACGTGTGTCAGCGTATGTCGGATGAAGGGCTAACAACAACGGATAAGCTGAATAATCAGAATCCTTACCCAATCTGGATTGAGATGGCGGAGAATATTCCTGCAGTGGAACCAACGGTATATGATTTCGGCATCAAAAGTATTACGAGCGAAGCTGCTGACAAAATGTGTGGCGATGAAAAAGAATTAGAAACAGTTGCGGAAGCTATAGAGTATATTAAGACAGAGATTCAAAAGAAATATCCGGATTTGACATTTGAAGCTGCAGGTCATAGCCATACCTTCAGCACTGAGTGGACCATTGATAAAGCGGCAACCTGTATAGAAGCAGGTAGTAAGTCACACCACTGTACCTATATGGGATGTACAGAAAAGATGGATGTCACAGTAATTCCTGTAACCGGACAACACAGCTATGATGCAGGTGTGATTCAGACGTTACCGACTTGTGTGGATAAGGGTAGCAGGACATATACCTGTACCGCTTGTAAGCAGACCAAGACGGATGAGATTGCTGCAACAGGACAGCATAGCTATGATACAGGCGTGATTCAGACGCTTCCAACCTGTGTGGATAAGGGTAGCAGGATATATACCTGTACTGTTTGTAAGCAGACCAAGACAGAAGAAATTGCTGCAACGGGAACACATGTATTTGGTGATTGGGTAGAGACAAAGGAACCTACTGTTGATAAAAAGGGTGAAAAGACCCGTACTTGTACCACCTGTACCCATCAGGAGAAAGAAGAGATTGCGAAGACCGGACATGTGAAGGATGCAAGCTTTAGCAAGGGTAGTGCGAAGTATACCATTGATACTGTAAAGGGCAAAAAGGGAACGGTAACTTATGAAGCTACGACCAAGAAATCAAAGAAAGTCAGCGTTCCAAAAACTGTTAAGATTGATGGCAAGACATATACTGTAACGGAAATTGCGGACGATGCATTTAAGGGTAATAACAAAATGACGAGTGTGACGATTCCAGAAGGAGTTACCAAGATAGGAAAGAATGCATTTAGTGGTTGTAAGAATCTTAAAACCATTACCATTAAGTCTACAAAACTGAAATCGGTAGGTAGTAATGCAATCAAAGGTATTAATAAGAAAGCAACCATCAAGGTGCCAAGCAAACAGCTTTCTAAGTACAAGAAGCTTTTCAAGAGTAGAACTGGTTTCAAGAAGACCATGAAGATTAAGAAGTGATAGTAATGCAAGCCGGAAGTGAAACTTCCGGCTTGTTGCGTAAGAAAACACTTGTAATCAAACCTAAAATAGAATAAAGTAGCAATAGTCGTGTATTTCTTGTGTTATTAGACATTTTTTGACGCAGGAATACAACAAAATAATGTAAGGGAGAAGAATATGTTAAAGAACAAAAGAAGATTAAGCAATGTAGTTTTGACAATTGTCTTAACTGTAATCATGTGTCCGCTTGTGGCATTTGCAGCGGAAGAAGGACAGGAGTATGTACCAGCGATGTACTCCACATTTTGGGCGTTAGTTCCATCGCTTGTGGCGATTACATTAGCCTTGATTACCAAAG
>JAGAQX010000194.1 GCA_017622535.1 Lachnospiraceae bacterium
AAAATACCTGCATACATAGCATCTGCTTCCGCTGGACGAAGCTTCGGCTTATCCATACTATACTGTAAAATCTCTGCCACCATCTCACAGGCAGAAGATGCGTATGGCTCAATATAAGAAAGTGTAGCATGCTCTATAACTTCACCAGTCTGTCTGTGATGATCGATTACAACAATATTTCTTGTATGCGCCAACAGCTCCTCACATTCGGTATAATTTGGACGATTCACATCCACCACAACTACAACCGTATTCGGATCTACTGTCTCCAGCGCCTGCTCACTACTATAGAACATATCCTCTGGATACATACTGCTTCCAAGGAAATTATTCATAGCTGGTCGAATAGAGCTAGTCACCTCATTGATAACAATATGTGCTTTCTTATCCATCATAGTCGCTAATCGATAGATACCAATAGCAGAACCTAGACTGTCGATATCCGGCTTCTTGTGACCCATAATCAACACCTTATCCCTTGTGGCAAGCAATTCCTTCAATGCATGCGCCTTCACACGCGCCTTTACTCTGGTATTCTTCTCTGCCGACTGTGTCTTACCTCCGTAGTAAATGATCTTATCGCCATTCTTAACTACTGCCTGGTCACCACCACGACCAAGAGCTAAATCCATCGCCATATGGGAATTCTCATATGAGGCAGTATAATTGTCATCCTCTGGATAAATACCAATTGCAATACTTAAGGTCACAGGTGTTTCGTTACCAATATTGATACTTCGCACCTCATCTAACAATGAGAACTTTCCTTGCTGAAGCTGCTCTAAATGCTGCTGCTGACAAACAAAAATATATTTGTCCTTCTCAAGCTTCTTAATAATTGCATCTGCAGCCTGCATATATTTTGTAATTTTACGGTCAATCAACGCTACAAGAAGGGACTGTCTCACTTCCTCAGTAGACTCCATTGCCTCTTCGTAATTATCGATATATATATGACCAACCACCATCTTGGTCTTCTCTTTTTCCGCTAAAGCCTCTACCAAATCTGTCTCATCATACAAATATACAGCAAACAAAACATCGTCCTTATGAACTTCCTCTGCAAGCTCATTTTTAAGAAGGCTTTCCACATCCGCACCACGAATCTCCACACGATAGTTTCTCTCATTTTGATAAATGTGAATCTCACGATAATGCTCATCCTCCGGCTCCATCTGAAGCAATTCCAAGGTGATATCTGTAAAAATATGCTGGATATGCTTACGCATATGCTGCATATCACTTTTTACTGCATCACAAAAAGCCTGATTGGACCACAAAATACGCCCTTTCAAATTCACCAATGCATATGGAATGGTTAATTCTTTAATCAACTCATTCTGAATAGAACCATGCGCAAAGCTGAATGCCACCAGGTCAGACATAATATTCGGTTTTCTCCTAAAGTAAACAATACTGACTGCGCCTAGATACAGCAAAACAAAGATGCTGACAATCACACCGCACTTTACATCTACTCCATACACAACACCATTCATAATGAGCAACAAAATTACCATGATGAATGGAACCTGCAAATATTTCTCTATCTCTTTTCTTAAAAGACTATTCTTTTTCATCCTAAAACCTCACGAAAACTGTCCTTGCTTACATCAAAGCAAGCACAATAACATTATGCGATTTCACCCTTGCAAGCAAGTGAAATCTCCTCGACATATTACACACTTCGTGTGTAATCCGCTCAGCAATTTCACCCTTGCAAGCAAGTGAAATTGCTAGTCGCATTATACCATTTTTTCTAACTTCACACAACATAACATCTAGTATTAAACCACACATATCACTACCACATTTAGCGTAGATTTTCATAGTTCATACACTTAATCATATATATTAAACTCTTACTCTGGTGGTGCACCATACTCATAAATAACCACCTTCTCGTCCCAATCCATCTCATAGGTTGGAAGCTTCGCAATGCGATACATTTTAAATCTCATTTTCTTCATGTGCCGGGTATACTCCACCTTTGGATAATACATCATGACAAAGACACGACGCGGATGTTTCTCTACACTTTCTACAATATGTGCTATTACCTGCTCAAATATATTGATTTCAAAGGGATTAAAAAAATAAAATACATTATCTTCCTGGCGAATCTGATACTCTTCTGCCTTACCATGAATAATCTCAATTTTCTCCATGGTGTCGCGAAATTGTGTATTGAAATAAGCCCGGTTATCTAACGCCGTTTCGTACAACTCTTCGTCAACCTCTATACCACACACATCACATTGAAACCGCTGATTGACATAGAACAAAACACGTCCTTTTCCACATCCAAAATCTACTAGGCGATCATACTTTGTCAGCACATCCTCTAACTCATCAAATGCACAAATGAGCCCACTATAGCTTGTGGGCTCATATCGAAAATAATCATCATTGTAACGATTATTGTAAACAATTTCTGTGCTCTCGATTCCAAGAAACGCTTCATATTTGTGATTTTCAAAAAATCTTGGGGTAGCCCCCTTCTTTCTCTTCATCTTATAACTCCTCTGCGTCTATTGCTCTAGTGCATTCTTACGCCCTTTTCAACGGCGCCAAACACAATATTAACTGCAGTCAACAATAACTTTCTTTGCCAGTTATCATACTAATCTATGCTCTTGCCTGCACCTTAAAGCTCACTTCACAGTCAGATACAAATTCATAGTTAATATCTAGGGAATATTTCACTAATACCTGTATCTCATCTCCTGTTTCGTGCATGGTAAGCTCCTTTGTCAACACATCCATTTGTAATGAACCCATCGGCGTGTTATATACCATGGACGTCTTCTTATCTCTATCAAATATTAAAATGGAATTTGTTTCACCTTTTTTTGTTATCTCAAAATGGCCTTCGTAGAATTTGACAACATTTTTGGTAACCGATGCACTATCCTCCGGTTGCTCCTCATACAAAACATAGTGCTTTCCGTTTTTCAAATAATAGGTTCCTGTTGTCACCAACTCAATTGGCGTATCATCAATATCTGTCTGTACACCTGAAACACAAACTAAAACCTCTTTTGTCATATTCCAACTTCCTTTATATCAATCATTCTCATCTGGTCTGTCATAACAAAATCTCAAAGCATTTGCCCAAATCACACACCTAATTACTATTAAAAACTTTCAATATCTATCACTTTTGTATCTGTCACGTGACAAGGTAATACACTGTCCGCAAATGAAATAAATTTGTCCACACCGTCACTGACATAATATTCATATTCAGGCTTCTTTTTTCTATCATTTAACAAGCCTTGTTCTGTCAACAATTCCCTCAAGCATTTTGCCGTTTCAAATGCTGGATTTACCAACGTAACACGCTTACCCATAAAGCGCTCAATGGTATTACGAATCAGAGGATAATGCGTACATCCGAGCACTAAAGAATCTACCTTGTACTCCTTCATAACCTGCAAATATCTTCCAACAATATCATCAGTCACACGGTCCTCAAGCAACCCTTCTTCCACCAAAGGAACAAATAACGGACACGCTTTGCTGACAACTGTAATATCCGGATTCAATTCACGTATGTAGTCGTTATAAATGCCAGACTTGATTGTACTTTCAGTACCAATAATTCCCACATTACCAGACTTCGTATTCTCCACTGCCATCTTAGCGCCTGGTTTCACCACACCGATAATCGGAATATCCAGTTCTGTTGCAATCTCATCTAACGCAAGGGCACTAGCCGTATTGCAAGCAACTACAATTGCTTTTACATTTTTTGTTTTTAAAAAGCGTACAATCTGCTTACTATATTTCAATACTGTTTGCTTGGACTTTGAACCATAAGGCACTCTTGCAGTATCACCAAAATACACCATATCTTCCCCTGGAAGTTGACGCATAATCTCTCTTGCAACTGTAAGTCCACCAACACCCGAATCAAATACACCGATTGGATTGTTCATCTCATCACCTACTATTCTTCATGCAATTTAAAAATCGCTATACCATACCACTTTTCCAAAAGCACCAATGCTTAATACTTTCTTTCAAGTGCTAACTGGATTTGTGTCTCCACAAGTTCTTCAATGCTCATTCCCTGCGCCTTCCACAACATTGGATACATGCTAATGGATGTAAATCCTGGCAGGGTATTAATCTCATTAAATACAATCTTGTTTGTATCCTTCTCTAAGAAGAAATCTACTCTGGAAAGTCCATATCCATCCAATGCAGCAAAAATTGCTTTTGCAGCCTCACGAATTTCTTCCTCTTTGCCCTCTGGAAGCTCTGGAGAAATCACTGTCTTTGACTCCGCATTAGTATACTTTGCATCAAAATCATAGAATTCAGCCGCAGCTAAAATCTCTCCCACGCCAGATGCAGATACATCGATTGCACTACCCAACACAGCACATTCCACTTCTCTACCAGTAATGTTACGTTCTACTAAAATCTTCGTATCATGCTGTGCTGCAACCTTCAAACCATCAATAAGCTCCGCTCTGTCATGTGCCTTTGAAACACCCTGGGAAGAACCTGCCTTACTTGGCTTAATGAACACTGGATAATCCAACTTATCCTCCACACGCTTCACCTGTTCATCCATCACACTGGTATCGCTTTCTGACTTGAATACATCCGCTGCGCGAACTAATACATAATCCGCCTGGTTAATGCCTAAATCATCTACAATAATCTTAGTATACACCTTATCCATTCCCGCTGCCGATGCAAAAACACCACATCCTACATAAGGAATTTGTGCCATTTCAAACAATCCCTGGATTGTTCCATCCTCACCATACATTCCATGCATAACTGGGAAAATGACATCTATTGTCTTTGTGCTGACACCGTCATCCCCCATCATAATCAATTCCTTCTTTGTGGCATCTGGCGAGAGAACTGCTGAAACCTTTGATTCTCTCCAGCTACCATCTGCAATACTTTCTAAGGTTGGTACAAGCAACCAATGTCCCTCTTTTGTAATACCCACATATGTAATATCATATTTCTCCTGATTAATTGCTTTCGCGACTGTCTGCACTGATATACAAGAAATATCATGCTCCGACGACTGTCCACCAAATATAACTGCAATATTCATCTTACTCATATATGCGTTTCCTTTCTATTATTGATCTCTTTATTCATCTCATTATTCATTCTAACCCCCACACTCTATCATAAACTCTCGAGGATAGAAAAACTACGTTATTACAAATCACAAATACGCTTTCTAGTATACCAAATTCCACAGAGAAAAACAATGGTCGCAGCCGATTTCTGCCTACGACCATTTTCTATCACCTTACATGCACCTATGTTTATTCCTCACCTGTAATCCAATTCCAAAGCTTCGATTCTACCTTCAATTCTGAATTGGCAAAAAGCTCGGCATATTCCTCTGGTGTAAGGGTCTCCTGAAGTCGCTCCTTACCATCAGCAGATACGACTGCAGTACTTTCATCAATAAAGCATAGTGGCGGATACATCACGCACCACCAATTCTGCCCCTTCGCCTCCCCAATGTCGATTCGAAGAGCCTGATACTTTCCTGCCGGAAATGTCAAATCACCATAAGTCTTTGCCGGAAATTCTTCCTCTGTCACATACACTCGAACTTCATAATCATATCCCTGCTCCACAATAGTATTTATAGCTATCGTATATATATTTTGCAAATTCGATACAATAATATT
>JAGAQX010000195.1 GCA_017622535.1 Lachnospiraceae bacterium
CGGTTCAAATGCTGATTGTCCTTCAAAAACAATTCTTAAGAACTTTCTTCCCACATCAGATATATATAGGCTTTTACTTAATACCAATTTTTTTGTAATTTCTGACTTCGGATTGACGAAAATTTCCTTTACCTCGCCTTGCTCAACAATACATCCCTCACTCATCACGGCAACTTTATCACAAATTTGCTGAACGACTTTCATCTCATGAGTAATAATGACGATGGTAACTCCAAGCTTTTGATTAATCGTTTTTAGCAAATCCAATATAGCAGTTGTAGTGATTGGATCTAATGCACTGGTAGCCTCATCACACAATAACACATCGGGATCCGTAGCCAGTGCTCTTGCAATGGCTACTCGCTGTTTTTGTCCTCCTGATAACTGGGAAGGATAACTTTTCGCCTTATCCTCTATCCCCACCATTTCTAATAGCTCCAATGCCTTTTTCTGTGCATCTTTCCTCTTTACTCCTGCAATCTCCAGCGGATAGCATACATTATCTACCACGTTCCTTTGAGCCAAGAGATTGAAAGACTGAAAAATCATACCAATCTTTTGCCTGTATTTACGAAGTTCCTTCTCATTTATCTCCAAAAGATTCTTTCCCTTGAAAATCACCTTACCCGAAGTAGGTACTTCCAACAAATTCAAACATCTGACTAATGTTGATTTACCGGCACCTGAAAATCCGATAATTCCATATATCTTTCCTTTTTCTATGCTGAGGCTGACATTTCTGACCGCAGCCACAGTATTATCTTTTGCCTTAAATTCCTTACATAAATTTTCAAGCTTATACATGTAAATCACCTTCTTTCATCCATCCGGTTTTCTCTCGTTTTCCCATCTGTTTAATATGGATTAAGAATATCATTATCTTCATGTTTTGTATAATACATATAACCTTGTACCTGTTATAGTCTTTGACTATAACTCTTTTTGTTCATTGTGCAAAAATCAACAAAAAAGAGTACTGCTTCATAACTGTGATTTTATGTAGCACTACTCCATTTTTGATCAATATTTTTATACCTTCTGATTATACAGTATTTCAAACTTCGATTCTACTTATAATGATACCTCCGCCGACTACATAATCACCCTGGTAACAAACCAGCGCCTGTCCTGGTGTTGGTGCCCGTTGTGGCTCTTCAAATATACATTCCACATAGTTGTCATCCATTTTTCTAAGAATTGCTTTTGCTCCTCTATGATTGTACCTTATCTTCGCAATTACAGATATTTCCTTCTGTAAATTTGCGGTTGACATCCAATTGAAGTTCTTCACAATAATATGTCTTGTCCAAAGTCTATTATCTTCCCCCAGAACAACCTCATTGGTTTCATTGCGAATTTCCAAGACATATAATCTCTCACCAGCAGCAATACCAAGTCCTTTTCGTTGCCCTACAGTATAGTGTACGATTCCCTTGTGTTGTCCTAATATATTTCCTTTTGTATCTACAAAATTGCCCGATAAAATATTCTTTGTGGAGTTGTTTAAAATGAAATCCCCATACTTACCATCAGGTACGAAGCATATATCCTGACTATCCGGTTTGGACGCAATACTTAAGCCAGCTTTTTGCGCAATTTCGCGGACTTCAGCTTTAGAATATTCACCAATAGGCATCAGAGTTCTGGAAAGCTGTTCCTGTGTCAGGTTATAAAGTGCATAAGTCTGGTCCTTTTCTTCCGTCACTGATTTTCTCAACGTATATCGTCCATTATCCAGCTTTTGGATTCGGGCATAATGACCAGTTGCAATATAATCAGCACCAATTTCCAACGAACGCTGTAACAAATATTCCCATTTCACATATCTGTTACATGCAATACAAGGATTCGGTGTTCTTCCTGCTTCATATTCCGAGATAAAATAATCAATTACTTTCTCCTTAAAAGGAGCTTTAAAATTCATTACATAATAGGGAATACCTATTTGTTCTGCAACCCTTCTTGCATCGTCTACGGCACTCAGGCCGCAACAACCACCATTTGTCTCCTGTATCTCATGAGTTTCATCCTGCCAAATCTGCATGGTTACTCCTATGACATCATATCCGTGCTCCTTCAATAAATATGCTGCAACCGACGAATCCACACCACCGGACATTCCAACTACGACTTTTCCCTTTTTCTTCTTATTACTAATATAAACCATAACTTCAACTCTTTCACTTGCATACTACTATAGGAGTTCCAACATTCTTTGTAATGATTTTCTTGCTTCCACAATGATATCATCCGGCAGTTCCACCGTGGAAGTCATTGCCATTCATAAAGCTCTACCTAATATGTCTCACTGACATCTTCTTCCTTTTCCGCTATATCGCTTACCGGTTTCTTTAATCCTTCTATGACAATATTATTCTTTTCCGCATAATCCCAAAGTGCTGCATGTATTGCTTCTTCTGCTAAAAGGGAACAATGCACCTTCACCGGTGGAAGTCCGTCCAAGGCTTCCATCACAGCCTTGTTAGTTACCTGCAGTGCTTCCTGTACCGTCTTTCCTTTTACAAGTTCTGTTGCCATACTGCTTGTTGCAACTGCTGCGCCGCATCCGAATGTTTTAAATTTAACATCCTGAATAATGCCATTCTCATCAATATCCAGATACATTCTCATAATATCTCCACACTTTGCATTTCCTACCGTTCCAACACCACTTGCGTGCCCTATTTCTCCCATATTGCGTGGATTATTAAAGTGATCCATTACCTTTTCACTGTACATATTACTTTCCTCCATTTTTCAAGAAATCTTCATATAAGGGAGACATGCTTCTTAGTCTATCCACTATCTTCTTAAGTTCATCTATTGTAAAATCAATCTCTTCCTTTGTTGTTTTTTCTGACAATGTAAGACGGAGTGAGCCATGTGCTATTTCATGGGGAAGTCCAATCGCCAACAATACATGGGACGGATCTAAAGAGCCCGATGTACATGCCGAACCACTTGATGCGCAAACACCTTTTTGGTCTAAAAGTATTAGTAAAGATTCTCCCTCAATATATTGGAAGCAGAAATTTGTATTATTAGGAAGTCTCTTCTGTCTCTCTCCGTTTAACCTGCTATAAGGGATTTCCTTAAGCACCCGATCTATTAAATAATCTCTAAGTTCTGTTTCATAGGCAATTCTGTCACCTAAGGAAGCTTTTGCAAGCTCTGCTGCCTTTGCAAATCCTACAATTCCCGGTACGTTATGTGTTCCTGCTCTTCTTGATCTTTCCTGCGCTCCACCATGAATGAAAGAACGAATTTTCACGCCCTTTCTGATATACATAAGTCCAATTCCTTTGGGACCGTTAATCTTATGACCACTGGCACTTAACATATCAATATTCATCTTATCCACATCTATTTCAATATGGCCAAATGCCTGCACTGCATCCGTATGGAACAATACACCATGCTTCTTTGCAATTTGTCCAATTTCTTCAATTGGCTGAATCGTTCCTATCTCATTATTGGCCGTCATTACCGAAATCAAAATAGTATCCGGACGAATTGCTTTTTCCAGCTCATCAAGCTTTACTGTTCCATACTCGTCAACACCTAAATAAGTCACTTCATAGCCCTTCTTCTCCAAATATTCACAGGTATGAAGAATGGCATGATGTTCAATCTTGGTAGTGATAATATGTTTTCCCTTGTCACTATAAGCTTCCGCTGTAGCTTTTAATGCCCAGTTATCTGATTCTGAGCCACCTCCCGTAAAATAGATTTCCTCTGCTTTTGCATGAATCAAGTCTGCAAGAGTTTCTCTCGCCTTTGCTACTGCCTTATTTGCTTCTCCTGCAAAAGAATAAATGGAAGACGGATTACCAAAATACTCTGTAAAATATGGATTCATTGCTTCTAATACCTCAGGGTACACCTGAGTTGTTGCTGCATTATCTAAGTAAATTACTTTGCTCATATTTTTTCCTTTCATTATCATATTTTTCCTATTGTTTTAGTATGATATCATTCTTATTGTTTGCAGCTCTGAAACAATGCTTTTCAGAGCTGCTACATATGTCGTTCATTATTCCACTCAACCAAATCTGCCAAAGATATACTATCGACCACCTCATTAATTGCTGAATTTAGTTGCTGCCAAATTCTAATAGTCGAGCATGTCGCTTTATGCGTACAACCTATTTCCCCTTCTTCTACACAGGTTACTGGTGCCAAATCTCCTTCGGTGACTCTTAAAATAGCCCCTATCGAATATTCTTTTGGCTTTTTCTTTAATCTATATCCACCTTGTGCACCTCGAATGCTACTAACCATTCCCGCCTTTTGCAACATTGATACAATTTGTTCCAAATACTTAC
Organism: Lachnospiraceae bacterium; assembly: GCA_017622535.1. GTDB lineage: Bacteria > Bacillota > Clostridia > Lachnospirales > Lachnospiraceae > CAG-590. The sequence goes on from JAGAQX010000195.1 coordinate 4,326, forward strand.
CCGAAATCTGTTGTCTTTCTGCAATGTCCTTTACACTAATCGGCTCACCTTTATCATAAAGCGCTAAATCAACCATCAAATCAATTGCATATCTTCCTCTTGACGATATTTTCATAAACTGCCTCCTTTTTATTCAGAGAGTACTTTTATTTATAAGTTGTCATACAAATCAAAATCTTTGTAATCTGCACGATTTCCGAAACATTTGCCCATTCCTTACAACTATGCACATTATTCATAGATGTCGCTATAACAATGCCCTCAATCCCATTTTGCGCAAATACATTATTGTCACTTCCACCAAACGTTTTACTCAGATTTGGAACAATATCCAACTGACTTAAGGCACGCTTATATTCATCAATAATCTTGCTGGCTGGGTCTATCTCATAAGCCTTGATGTCTATCTGCTGTATCCATTCTGCCTGTGCTCCGTAGCATGCAGCACTTTTCAAAAACATAGCTCTGTACTTTTCAGCAACCTCCATGGCTTTCTCATGGCTTAAGCTTCTAATCTCTCCCTTTACAATGCACTTTTCAGGTACAATATTGATTCCATCTCCACCTGAAATCATACCAATATTAGCCGTCGTCCCTTCATCAATATGCCCTTGTGGCAGGGATGCAATTGCCTCACATACCGCCTTAATTGCGTGAATGCCATCTTCAGGGCAGAATCCAGCATGGGCAGCCTTTCCCTGCACAGATACTTCGAAAGAAAGGATTGTTGGTGCAGCATATGCTGCATTTCCAATCCTTCCGCTTAAATCAAGTACTAGTGCACTCTTTGCCTTTATCTTTGTGTAATCAAATGCCTTAGCTCCCTTGCAGTATAATTCCTCACCTGTTGTAAATAACAGCTCCACATCACGGTGGGCTATGTGATGTAGCTTCAGATAGCGTACCGCTTCATATATGGCAGTAATACCGGAGAGATCATCCGCTCCAAGCACTGTGGTTCCATCGCTGGTGATACTACCATCCGAATGAAAGATTGCTTTCTTCCCAAATGCCGGCATCACTGTATCCATATGGGCTGACAGAAGAATTGGTGCTTTTCCATTTCCTCGCACATATCCATATAGATTACCTGCAGTTGAGCCAGTAATCTGACTGCTGTTATCCTCTATCAATTCTATGCCCAATTCTCCAAACAGCTTCTTGATATGATCTGCCATCTCACGTTCGCCCAAAGACGGTGAATCGATTGCCACAAGTTCAGCGAATGTTTTCTTTACATCTTCCTCTGCAATCATAAATGTTCTCTCTCCTTTAGTGCTGCCTCAAGGGCATTTGCCAACTGATCCGGACAGGATGTTTGTCTCATGCCGCATCGGATTCCACGAATTCTGCCGATAGCTTCCTGCACATCCATTCCTACAATCAGCGCACCTACACCTTGGGTGTTACCGCTGCAACCGCCAACAAAGCTTACCTCTTTTACGATATTTCCATCAAGCTCAATATGAATTTCTTTTGAACAAACACCGATTGGCTTATATACAAACATTTCTTTTCTCCTTAGATAACGTACTCAGACAATTGCAAGTTTATTGGCAGCATCCACCATTACCCACTGGCAAGCCTTCAGCCCCAAGCTCATACCAAGTAGGATCCAGATCGAATCTTCTATTATTAGTAAGCAAGATAGGATGAGTAGGATCCTCTGACAGATAAGCTCTTTCTGTTGACACCTTCCATTGAGCATCAAAGTCCACCCTCGGAAGCACAAGATCATAGTGTGTACTTGGTCTGAACATTTTTTTCTCAGGACTTTCCTGTCCCGCCGCAATCAAAGCTGCAAAATCAGTATGATGTGCAAATGCAGGAATCTGATAAAGTTCTCTTAAATACTCTGAGATATTCTTGAAATCCTGCACTCTAAATTTTACTGGTCCTAGATATCTTGAGTAGTTAACATCAAATCTCACTAATGATACATACAGTGCAACATCAGCCTCTGACACATAATCTCCCAGCACAAATCTCTTATCAGCCAGTTCTTCTTCCAACTTTTCAAGTGCTCCGTAGAAAAGACCGCTGGCACTGATGAAATCCTCCAGTTTAACTGCTGTAAGGAGGGTTGTCAAAGCATCTGTCACATTGACTTTGATATACTCCTTTTGAATAAAAAATTCTTCCTTTCCATCTGCAGGAGTAAGCTCGGGTCCATCAGGAAGTGCCCCAATTTCTGCAATAATTGCTGCCGCATCCTTTTCTCTATCATCTTTAAATTCAGGAAGCTTTGATGGATCCTTTACTGTAGGAAGTTCTTCCTCTGTATACTTAGCAATCTCAGTACTTGGAACGGTATGGATTCTGTTATAAATCTCTGCATCTGCTGCCTGCTTTTCAGAAGGAATCGCCTCTACTGCATCTCTGGCAGTTCCTGCATCTGTCTCTTGAATAAACTTATTGGCAGGGTCCTTGGATAATCCCGATCTATCCACAGGCTCTCCCCAGTATTTTTCGAAGTCAATCTGCTTTAATAATCGATAATTAAAGCTTCTCTGGCTACTTCCCTTTACATCAACAGGAGGCACTGCAAAGTCTGCAAAAAAGGTATTATTTCTAAATGCAGGTATTGCCCACAGCTCCCTTGCATAACCCCATAGATTTTTATAGGTGTAAAGAGGATGCTTGGTCTCACCCAGCTGATTGGTATACCTGATATCAAGTCTGGCAAGTGTTACATACAGTCTGACATCAGAATCCGTTATGTAATCGCCGAATAAAAAGCGATTGGTCTCCAATCTTTTCTCAAGTCTGTCCATAGCCGCGTAAAATGTATTGACTCCATCAAAGTGTCCCTCATTGCTACGTGAGAAGGAACTTCTATATACCGCATTGTTAATGTTATCAAAGAGCCAGAGATTCATCTTATCAATCTCTTCTCGCAGTTCCACTGGATACAACTCAGGCGCACCCTTTTTATGCCAAGGTCTGAAATTAACCTCCAGATAATTGGTCAGCCAGTTATAATCGTTATTAACTACCTTACCGGTCACTGTATCAATCAGTGCAGGAACCGTAGTTCTTCCCTGATAATCATCATCTGCTCTATAATAGGCTTCCGACAAGAACTGGTCTCCTAAAATAGGGTCTGTATTATTCTCATTGTAGACATATTCCCAGCCAAGATTTTTCTCATGGGGTGCATGACCTACCATATTAGCAGAAATCTGATCTTCAAGCCCTTCAAGCTCTCTTACTATGGATGCTCTATTGGACCAATGGCAAAGCTTTGCCCACACCAATCTGTATCTTCCACTTCCCTCTGCTTTCAGGTCCTTGTCGCCGTCTCCAAAGGGAGTCGTAAAGTGATTAGGCTGTCTTCTGAAATATCCATTAGTATCTATCTCCGATACAGTCTCTCTGGGACGAACCCTGATTTTTTTTCCATTCACTATTTCATAATCATATTCTGCCATCTTGTCTTCTCCCGTCATTGTTCTTCTATAATAACATTAAATACTGTATTCCGGCTCAACCTCAAGCATATGCATCTTTGCCAGGAATTCCTTGGTTCTTTCATTCTGGGGGTTATTAAATACTTGTTTGGGAGTTCCGTCCTCAACAATAACACCCTTGTCAATGAAAATCACTCTGTTCGATACATTTCTTACAAATGCCATCTCATGGGATACCAAAAGCATTGTAAATCCTTCTGCTGCAATCTGCTTAATTACATCCAATACCTCGCCGACCATCTCTGGATCAAGTGCAGATGTTGGCTCATCCAAAAGCAAAAGCTTAGGTCTCATCGCCAATGCTCTTGCAATGGCTACTCTCTGCTGTTGCCCGCCGGAGAGATGTCTTGGATAATGATTGGCCCAATTGAGCATTCCAACTCTTTTCAGCTCCTCCAATGCGATTTTTTTTGCCTCTTCTTTTGATTTTTTCTGGACTACAATGAGCCCTTCTTCCACATTTTCAAGAGCTGTTTTACGTTCAAACAGATTAAACTGCTGGAATACCATTCCCGTATTCTGGCGAAGTTCAAGGACATCCTTTTTATTCTTTTTAGAAGCCAGATCAATCTCTTTACCATTCAGCGTAATGATACCCTGCTCCGGTATCTCAAGCTGGTTAAGGCAGCGAAGCAGGGTTGATTTACCGGTTCCGGAGGGACCAATAATACCGATAATATTTCCCTGTTCAATAGTCAGATTGATTCCATCTAAGACCACATTATCGTTATATTTTTTGTGAAGTTCTTTGATTTCAATTAAACTCATGACTTATCTCCAATCTATTGCGCATCCTTTATTCTATGTAAGTTTCGACCTGTTCCGGTATTGCCAGTTTCTCCTCTGTAAACTTAAGTATCTGTTCGATAACTACGGTTACAAGCCAGTAAATAATCGCAAGTGAGCAATAAACTTCAAAATAGCGATAGTTTCTTCCTCCGATAATCTTACCCTGTGCGGTAATCTCCACTACTGCACAAGTGAATGCCAATGAAGTTCCTTTGATAGCAGATATTAGCGAATTGCCGATTGTTGGAAGTGCTACCACCAATGCCTCCGGTATAATAATTCTTCTTAAAGCCTGCCCATAAGTCATTCCCAGAGCATTGGCAGCCTCCAACTGACCCTTACCTACACTCATAAGTGCCGCTCTGATCATCTCCGCACTGAATGCAGAAGAATTCAGTCCAAGTGCAAGTACCGCATATACAAAACCGGGAATCTCCGCTACCGCAAAGCTGGTTCCATATTGCTGATTCAGAGCCTTAAATAACATCGGTACACCAAAGTATACGATATAGAGCTGAACCAGCACCGGAGTACCTCTGACTAGTGATACAAAGACCGCCGCAATCTGCTTTAACATTGGAATCTCTTTCATCTTGATAATCGCCAACAGTAAACCAAGTACCAATCCTATCAGCATAGCAAGCAGTGCAAGTTCAAGCGTAATAGGAAGATATTTTAAAAGTTCAGGTATATTTGTAAATACCTGCTGAAAATCAAACAGTTTTGCCATTTTCTCCACCTGTTTTAATCCTTTTAATCTAAATATTTTTCTACTAACACACAGCTGAATCCTAATCTTTGTCTGTGCTTTTCTTTTTCCTCACTGCTTTGCTCGCGAGGTGGGTGGTTCTCATAAATCTCAGGATCCACTCCCGGAACCAGTTTATATCCACATCTTTCATAGAATGCTGCCGCGCGATCTTGTGAATTAATTACAATATGCTGAAAACCTCTTTCACGAATCCATTTCTCTGCTTCCGCTATCAGAATATGACCAACTCCGCTTCTTTGTCTCTCACGGATTACACATACTCTTCCTATCTTTGCGATGTCTTCTCTAGGATACGTAATCTTACATCCAGCTATCGGTTTATGATCCTCTACTATCACAATGGCCTCAAGTTCTTCTAGGGGTTCATCATGACTGAATTCCATTTCAATGGGAATATTCTGACCAAAAACAAAAGCATCCATTCTCACATAATCGTATGCTTTATATAACCATGTTGAGGAATTTTCTTTTTCTATTCTGTAGATCTCCATACCATTACCTTCCTTTTTCTGCTCTGTTTTGTCAGCTTAGAGCTTATTCTTATAAATCTGTCCATCCTTCATAACAAAAAGAATGTTCTCCTTACTTCCGAGTACGTCTAAATCCTCCACCGGATTACCATTTGTAATTACGATATCAGCGTAGGAACCCTTTTTCAAAAGTCCGATTTCTCCACCTGGATATGGATTCTGATAGGTTGTCAGCTTGGTAATATCATTGAAATTACCGGTGGCTGCCAGCAATCCCTTATAAGAACCAAAACGTTTCTTATAGACTGTGAAATCCAGGTTTTCCCTAGGCTCATAGCCATCATACATAATCATCAAATCAGTACCAAATAGAATTTTCAAATCATATTTGTTAATCAGATTGGTGGTCTCCTCTATATGCGCCTTGACCTTTGCCCCTCCGGGTTTTCCTTTTTTCTTTAATTGTGAAGGCTGACCGGAGAACTCACCCATGTGATTCCATTTTGCTTCTTCTACGGTAAATTGGGGACATGGATTCAGGAACACCTCGTTGTCCTTAATCAGCTTTGCTGTGTCCTCATCGAGCCAATGACCATGCTCCAAACTCTTTACGCCCGCTCTCACTGCCCGCTGCATACATGCCGGAGTATACAGGTGAGCCAGCACATAACTGCCATAGTCGGCTGCCGTTTCAACGATTGCTTTTATCTCCTCTAATGAGAACTGCAGAGTCTCCACCGGGTCACAAAGGGAACTCATCCCTCCACCTGCCATAATCTTAATCTGTGAAGCACCAAAGAAGAACTGTTCTCTCGCCGCCCTCCTGCATTCTGCTACGCCGTCGCACAGAGCAACTCCACGAGGATTTCTATACTGTATATCTCTGTTAGTATGAGCGTCGGCACTATCACCATGTCCGCAGGTCTGTGACAAATAATTCATACTTGGGTAAATACGTGGTCCTGGAATCACGCCCTCATCAATCGCTCTCTTTAATCCATCCGTTACACTTCCCGCATCCCTGACGGTGGTAATACCATGATCAAGAAGCTTACCTGCTACTACCGATCCTACTATGGCATCATATGATGCTGTCGCTCCATCAATATGTGTTTTTCCAAGATGCACATGAGCATCTGTAAGACCGGGAATAGCAAACTGATTCTTGCCATCTATTACTTCATCAAAGTTTTCCTCTGAAAAGTCTCCTGCAAAGATATCCGTTACCAGATTATCAGTTATGACAATATTCTGATGTTCCAAAACAGATGAGTTTCTTCCATCAAATACATTTACATTTTTTATAAGCTTCTTCATCTTTTTTACTTCTCCAATATTCGACTATCCCTCTTTATTAATTGAGTGTAGTCTCAAGGTCCTCTGCTACAGGGCTTGTATCAGTTCCAAAATACTTAATCAAAATTTCTGCAAGAGTTCCGTCTTCCTTAAGCTCTTTAATCACTGCATTCACATCTTCTCTGAGTGCTGCTCCACCCTCATCCTTAGGGAAGAGAAAATAGGTACTGTTGTGAGGGCTGATGAACTCCTGTGTCTCAGCATCAATTGTGTTGCCTACCAAATCATTTTCAAGTCCGAACTGGCCAATCAATGTATCAAGAATAGGACCATCATCAATTGCCACATCTGTCTTACCATCTACAATATTCTGGAATTTAATCTGAAAATTAGATTCTGTGTAGATGATATTAATCTGATGATCTGGATTCTCTTCATTCCACTTTTCCAATGCAAGCGCTTTATTGTTACCTGCGCCAACCTCGATTCTATAGCCTCTGTCTGCAATATCCTGCAATCCTGTCAATGGTTCATCATCAATTCTCTGAATGAATACGTCATAACCGGTTTTGTAAGGAAGGCTATAATAGTAGAGCTCGCCTCTTTCCTCTCTCCATGCATAATTATTTACTGCGAGATCATAGAGACCACTGGTAAGTCCGGTAAGGGGATCGTCAGACTTCACGATTTCAAGCTCATACTGAGGAAGACGCTCAAAGATTGCTTTTAATATCTCAATATCACTTCCACCAATCTCATTGTTCTCATCAACAGTCATGTAAGGCGCAGGGCTTCCGCTGGTTGCTACCGTAACTTTAGTAACATCCGATGATGCATTGGTGGTTTCAGCATTTCCGCATCCAACCAGACTTCCAAGTGTCAATGTTGCAAGTGCAGCGATTGCAATAATTTTCTTTGTAATATTCTTTTTCATAATTTTCTCCTCCATATGTATCAAATATTTTTACAATAATCCCTTAAGTGGGTTAATAGAAGCGTCCACTGATAAAGTACCGTTCTTAGGATTGCGGTCATCCCAGCTTGGACTGTTCCAAATTGTTGTTGAAATCTCGCTTGCATACTCCTCATAGGTCTCGCCTTCCTTATGACGAAGGAACATTTCGTCCGGAGTTTTGCTGAGCTTTCTTCTCTCACCGTCATCTGCCCAAAGTTTGTCGAAATCAAGCTTAGTCAGAATTCTTTCATTGTATCCGCGGAAGAGCTTCTTATCTTTCGACAATCTGTCTAATGCCAATGTTCTTGCATTACTATTATTGTGAAATGCAGGAATGGTATTCAACTCTCTCAAATATCCCCATATATTCTTATAATCCTTAATAGGTTTCTTTACAGGTCCTACATTGTGATAGTAACTTACATCCCATCTCACCAAGGTTACATAGGCTCTAACATCGCTATCAGTGATATAATCTCCAAAGAGGAAACGATTGGTCTCCAATCTCTTCTCTAACTTATCCAATGATTCATAGAAATCTTCATATGCCTCCTCATATGCCTCCGGTGACTGGCAGAATGCCATGCGGTAATGCCCATTATTAATATGAGGGAATAGCCAATCATTAAACTCATCAATCTCCTTGCGGAATTGCTTAGGGTAAAGATCCGGTGCATCCGCAGGCTGGAAAGGTCTAAACTGTACCTCCAGATAATTCGTCAATCTGTGATAATCGTTGTTGACAGCTTTCTTATCAATGATATCAACCAAAGTGGGGGTGGTTGCTCTTCCTGTAAAGTCAGGATTTGCTCTCTTATAGAACTCACTCAGGAAATATGCTCCGGTAAGCGGATCTTTGTGACCCGGCTGATCACCAAAACCATGTCCGTACTTATTGTTCTGCCCGGAATGAGTCACCTTATGGTCCTTGATGACATCCTGAAGTCCAAGCAGATCTCTTACGATCACCGGACGGTTGGACCAGTTACATCCTGTGGCCCAATAGATTGCATAGCGACCAGCCTCTGCCTTCAAATCTCCTTCCTTGTCTCCAAAAGGTTGAATAAATGCATTTGGCTGACGAATAAATGCTCCCGTCTCATCAATCTCACTGATTGTTTCATTTGGTCTTGGATCTACTCCGACCTCCTTTGCATATGCCTCTGCTTCTTCATCTGTATAAGATTGTAATAATTCTTCTGTACTAATTTCTTGTGCATTAAATCCACAGCATCCCATAATGTTTTCCTCCTCTTCTACATCTGTCTTTTAGATATTGTTATTACCAAATAATGGTGTAGACAAATATCTGTCTCCTGAATCAGGAAGTAAAGCAACAATTGTTTTCCCCTTATTTTCAGGACGAGCTGCCAAAATGCTTGCCGCTTTTAAAGCTGCACCGGAAGAAATACCAACAAGAATACCTTCGCTTACAGCAAATTTTCTTCCTTCTGCAAAAGCATCATCATTTTCAATAGTAATAATCTCATCATATACCTGAGTATTTAAAACTTCAGGAACAAAGCCTGCTCCGATTCCCTGAATCTTATGTGCACCCGGAGTACCGGTTGACAATACCGGACTGCCTGCCGGTTCAACGGCAACGACCTTTACATTGGGATTCTGTTCCTTCAAATACTCTCCTACACCGGTTATTGTTCCGCCTGTACCAACACCCGCAACAAAGATATCTACCTTTCCATCCGTCTGCTCCCAAATTTCAGGTCCTGTTGTTGCCCTATGCACTGCAGGATTAGCCGGGTTTACAAACTGCCCTAAGATAACTGCTCCCGGAATTTCTTCTTTTAACTCCTCAGCTCTTGCGATAGCCCCCTTCATACCCTTTGCACCTTCTGTCAATACCAACTCAGCACCATATGCTTTTAACAGATTTCTTCTTTCCACGCTCATGGTATCCGGCAAAGTAAGAATTGCCCTATATCCCTTTGCCGCTGCAACTGCTGCAAGACCGATACCGGTATTTCCTGATGTAGGTTCAATAATGGCTGCTCCCGGCTTAAGAATGCCTTTCTTTTCTGCATCCTCAATCATCGCCAACGCAATTCTGTCTTTTACAGAACCCGCCGGATTTAAATACTCAAGCTTCGCAAGAATGGTTACATCTGTTATCCCCGCCTTGCTTGTATACTGGTTCAGTTTTAATATTGGTGTACCGCCGATTAATTCTAATGAACTTTCTTTAATTTGACTCATAATAATATCCTCCTTTAAATTACGTTCTTTATTTTTCCTATCTGTTTTGTATGGTATAAGCATAACACACATTCTCTCTTTTGTATAATACGTATATCCATTTATTGGTTATAGGTATTAGCTATAACTGTTTTATCATTTTCTATTGCTTTTTACAGCCGCTTCAAGTCTTTTCAATGCTTCTGTCAACGTTTTCCTTGGACAGGCAACATTGATTCTTTGGAATCCTTTTCCCGCTGTTCCAAATATTCTTCCGCTATCCAGCCAGAGCTTTGCTTTCTTGATTATAAGGTCCTCCAGTTCACTTTCTGACAAACCCAACTTTCTGAAATCCAGCCACATTAAATAAGTTCCTTCTGTTTCAACAAGCTTTATATCCGGCAATTTTTCTTCAATGAATTGCTTTGTATAGGCAATATTTTCACTCACATATTGATGCATTGCCTCATACCATTCATCGCCGTGTTCATATGCAGCCTTTGTTGCAACTAGTCCCATTACATTTAATTGGCTGTACCCGGAAGCATCTATCTGCTTTCTAAACTTCCTTTTTAATTCTTGATTCGGAATAAATATATTGGAAACCTGTAATCCCGCAATATTGAAAGTTTTACTGGGAGATGTTGCTACAACGCAAATTTCCTTATATTCCTCCTTGAGATTTGCAAATACATGATGTTTTCCACGAAATACAAAATCTGCATGAATTTCATCGCTTACTACGATTACATGGTGCTTATAACAGATGTCACCCAAGCGTATAAGTTCCTCCTCGCTCCACACTCTTCCTACAGGATTATGAGGATTACACAGAAAGAACAGTTTTATTTTTTCTGTGACTATTTTTTCTTCAAAGTCTGCAAAGTCGATTCCGTATCTGCCGGATTCATCCTGCACCAATGTATTGCTGACAAGTTTTCGTCCATTGTCAACGATTACTTCGCTGAAGGGATAATATACCGGTTGTTGAATCAGTACTCCATCTCCTTCTTCTGTAAATGCCTGAACTGCCATTGCAAGTGCATATACAATACCCGGAGTCTTTATAAGCCATTTACTGTCAACCTGCCAATCATAGTGGCGCTTCATCCATTGCCTTACGACTTCAAAATATTCTTCCTGCACCTCGCTATAGCCGAAAATACCATGTTCTGTTTGCTTCAGAATTGCTTCCTGAATATAAGAAGACACTTTAAAGTCCATGTCTGCCACCCAGAGAGGCA
>JAGAQX010000196.1 GCA_017622535.1 Lachnospiraceae bacterium
CTCTTCTTTAATACCAATACCAGTATCAACAATTCGGAAATAAAGACGGATTGCATCATTCTCCATTTTCTCATGAGAAACATCTAGCATGACATATCCTGCTTTTGTAAATTTGACAGCATTTCCAAGCAGGTTAATAAGAATCTGACGGATTCTCAACTCGTCACCCTTCAAAATGCTTGGAATATTCGGTGCTATTTGCAACTTAAATTCCACATCGCTATTCGCTAGTTTCATAGCGATCATCGTTCTCACATCATTAATGACAGAACCCAAATCGTATCGTTCTTCCACAATCTCCATCTTTCCCGCTTCGATCTTAGAGATATCCAAAATATCATTTATAATGTCTAACAAGCCTTTTCCTGCAGAATAAATACGCATAATTGAGTCATTGATTTCTGCACCATAATCCTTGCGCAGTACAACCTCACTCATACCAATAATCGCATTCATAGGAGTTCGAATTTCATGACTCATATTGGCAAGAAATGCGCTCTTGGCTTCATTTGCCTGCTCTGCTGCCTCTTTGGCTTCATTTAGCTCATCAATCATACCATAAAGGTCGGTCAGGTCATTGATAACAATGATATCACTCAACAGCTCACCATAATCATCCTTGATATGGCTCACTTCCAGCTTACACATCCGTTGATTTACCAGACAGTCACACTCCAAGGTTTCTGGCAGAAAATCGTTCGTATACTCCTCATTCTCATTAATATCAAACAATTCATGTAATCCCTTGTCATGCAACCTTGCTTCCGGCATATCGAAAAAGTCCACCGAACTGGCATTACAAATCTGCACCTTATGCTCCTCATCCAAAATAATCATTGGTACATTCACTGAGAGATATATGTACTGGGATAAATTACGGATTGAAATACTATAAATATTGGTGGATTTTGACATCTGATATACAAAAATAACAGCAATGGATTGTATAACCGAGCTCATCGGAAAAGCAGGCTCTCCAGCACCTACAATAAAGGTATCTAGTGTAAGTCCTACAATCAACATGCAGACAACTCCAATGGAAGATTTCACCATTGCAAGCTCTCGGCGTTTCTTTCTAGTCAATAATCCATAGATTAACTCTGTAGCAATAATAATGAGATAACCGACCAAAAACGTGGAATATATATGAGGTCCCCAATGATCTTCTATGATATAGGACATACCAAAATCAGTCACAACAAATTCACAGGTGTCCTTGTGAATAATTATTGGATAAACACTTAACGCGCCATATATGACATACGCGCTACCTACCATGCGGAGCTTCTTTGGAGACTTCGCCCAATCCGCAACAATGAATTGTGCCACAACAATAAAACCGATAATACCCGCCAAAAATAGTGCACGCCAAAATGGTGCCTGTTCCGGATCTGTCTCCAAGGTAAAAAGACTCATGCCCAGATTCCATATAAAGCCACAAATCCCTAAGAATAACAGGTACCAGTTCCCCTTGATCTGTTTATCTTCGTATATGATGTTATTTACCACAAGTGCCAGCGCAAATGTACTGGTACTCAATAATACGATTGCAAGTAATGTACTCATTTCACGCCCTCCATTTTACGCCCAGATACTCAAAATCTGCTGTAGCGCTACAAAAAGAAGTGTTGTCCACCAATACTTTGCAGGCTTCTTTTTATCTAGTATCCATTCCAACAGGATAAATATTGGTAACCCATACAACACGGCAAAACCAACATTAAAGGTTAGACCTACATACAAAGCGGTTCCAACAGAAAAGATGCTCTTAACGATACTTTTTTTGTTAATCCATTTGTATCGGATGGCTAAATTAACACCTACATAGATTAATGCCGGTGCAGCTACAAAGGTAGCCATGGATTTAAACAATGGAGCGGATAATACACACAAAAGAAAACAAATACCTGTAGTCAATGCTGTAACTCCTGTTTTACCACCACTCATAACACCTACCAGGGATTCTCCCATGGTGGTAACCATAGAGGTACCCACCATACCGCTGGCAATACTACCGATACCGTCTACCGTAATGGCCTTTTTCAAACCACCTTCATCTTTAATTCTATGATCAATATAAAGATTAATCTCTTCGAATACAGAGGTGCTAGTACCAATTGCAAAAAAGAAATGTCCCATAGTAAATACAAATACAATGTACATCAAATTCATAATTTGCTCAGGATCTGAGAACAATCCCACCATATCTGGGAAGGCAAACATCACCTGCTTAATTGAATCTAAATCATCAGGAATACAAATAAAACTCTTAACATAGTCAACGAAAGAAATGCCTACTTCGTAGCCCTGTTGATAGTAGTCCATTCCGATTCCTAACAAATAAGCCTCTAATAATCCAAAAAACACGTGTCCTTTTACATTTTTCTTCTTTAACAATACAATCGTTCCCAAGCTTAACACCGTAATCAGCACTGGAGCTAACTGAACCTGTCCTAGCGTATACGTAGGACCACTTTTCTGTATTAACCCTGTCGTACTAATGCCATAAAAGAATAACGCGAGACCGATACCGCACATAACAATCCGGCGAAACTCCATTCCCATAACATCGATAACAACATCGTAAAAACCACTTTGGACAAAAATACAAATCAGCATGCCGGAAGCATAAGTCGCCAGCAAAAGAACCTTGTAATCCAAAGCATCTGCTCCAGTTCCAAAAAGCAAAAAGAAACTACTCAATCCAATTCCTGGTGCTAACGCAATCGGCAGCTTGGTATAAAAAGCAGATATAATCGTTGTGATACCCGCTGCCAACACAGTACCAACAAAAGCCCCCGTATGTGGCATTCCAGTTTGGCTTAACAGAATCGGATTCACAACCAATACATAGGACATAGCCATAAACATTGCTATACCTGCAAATACTTCATTTTTTACTGTGGTTTCATGGAATTTCAACTGAAAAAAGTCCATATTCAAACCTCCCACTTCATCTATTCAATGACAATCTCTTCTCTCTCAATCAAAGAAAGTAAGGCATCGGTAACAACAGGATCAAATTGTGTCCCTTTACCATTTGCTATCTCTTCTAAAACCCGTTCCTTCGGTAAATGTTTGCGGTACGCACGGTTTGATGTCATAGCATCTAGTGCATCTGCTGCCGCAATGATACGCCCATACAAAGGAATCTCTTCCCCCTGCAAACCATTGGGATATCCCCGTCCATCATATCTCTCATGATGATATAACGCACCATACTCAATATGTTGAATACTGTTTAACGATTCCAAAACCTTTGCACCAATGGATGTATGTGTCTTCATAGTCGCATATTCTTCATCTGTCAATCTATCCGGTTTCAACAAAATGGCATCTGGTATTCCCACCTTGCCAATATCATGTAACAACGCAATATAAGACAGCTCGTTGACGCGTTTCTCATCCATACCAAGCTCTTTGGCAATTTTCACAGAATACTCCGCCACACGCTCGGAATGACCTTTGGTATATGGGTCTTTCGCATCGATGGTACCCGCAATGGCGGTAATCGTCTCGAACATAAGCTGTTTAACCTGCTTTGTCTTCTCTTCCACCTTATACTCTAAATCCTTTTGTAAATCTTCTAACTCTAAAATACGTTCAATGCGTCGAAGCATCACCTCTGGTACAATTGGTTTGCGGATAAAATCCATAGCCCCCAAACGCAAACCTTCTGCTTCCTGCTCTACCGCTTTATCTGCTGTAAAAAAGATAACCGGTACATGTTCATCCTTGCCATTCCCTCGAATTCTTCGATAGGTTTCAAATCCATCCATCTCTGGCATAATCAAATCCATTAGAATCAAATCCACGTTATTCTTAGACAAAAACTTCAAAGCCTGTTCTCCCGATTTGACCAATGTCAGCTTATAGGAATCCTTCAAAACAGCTTCCATCATCCGCAGATTCGTAGCCACATCATCAACAACCAAAATACTCTTCATACCGATTTCCCCTTCGTAACAATACATCCAAATACCTTGTTATTACTGTAACCTATATCCTATTATTATAACACAGTGCAGTAGAAAAGACTATTGCGTTTCTCGGTTCCGCATCACATACAAAAACTGCCCTAATGGGCAAAATAAAAACGCCCTAATGGGCGTTTTCATACATACCAACACGTCTAATTCTCAAGTTCGCCAGTGTATTCATAGGAAGAAAATGGATAAAATGTAAGGTTTTTTACTTCCTCACCATACGCAGCAAACTTCTCCCAAAACGCATCTTCCATCATTTCTTCAGAAACATTTGGATCCCATTCACCCATTTCATTGTGATAATATCCAATCTCTTCCATAGATTCATCCTTCTCATAGGAAAAATAATAGTCGATATAAGAAACCTCCGTAGCATCTGGTTCTAACTTTACATGTTCAAAAATCTTATAGATTGCACCTGCTGAACCCTCATTGAAAAAAGTACCATCTTCTAATAAAAAGCATCTGTTTCTAGACCATCCCTCCAGGAGAAGGTGTGGTGTATCCTGAAATGTGTACACACTATAAATGGTTTGGCTTTGGTTCGTAGCATCATCTTCATAAATGCCACCGATAATCAATTCTACCGTTCCATCTTCATTCACATCTTCGAAGGTATAGCCCACCTGTTCCAAAACATTGTCGTCTCCACTCATAATGAGTTCTCCTATACCATTGGTACCCTCGATGTAGTCATAATCATCCATACCTGCACACATCATCTGATAGATAGAATCCAAAATTTCATGGTACATATTCATATATGTCGCATCGGACTTGTCACCATTTTCTTCAGCTTGCTCTGTTGCTGCCTCTGTAGATGTCTCTGGTGTCGCCTGCGTTGTCACTTCTGTTTGTTCATCCGTCACAGCTTCTGTGGACACATCAGCTTCTTCACTCTTCGCAGCTTCTTGTGTATTATATTCCGTTGTCATCTCTTCTATTGTATTCTTTTGTGCCATATCTTCTCGGTCTTGTCCACATCCACATAGGGAACATACAACACCAAGACTAAGCAATATCATTAACTTTTTCATATAAATCCTCCTATATTTTTTAATTCGGAATTTGCATTATACAAAACTGATTATATCACACAAAGAAGAAATCACACGAACAAATACAGAAAGCTTTTCTACAAAATGCGATTGTTTGTTCAAAGTGTAAAATAGCGCCACTTCGTATGAAGAGTACATTTTTACCCCGCAAATCTTCTATCCCACACATCGTATCCTTGCCTTCTGGCAGAGTCATATACAGGTCGCATATTCTTTTCTAAGATATTATAAAACTCTATATCCGAGTTACCCTTGCGATACAATTCCTGATTTGCCCATATGGAATGGAGATTATCTCTGTAACAAGCTTCGTAAAGCTTTCTGATCCCTTCCATCTCGTGTACTAATTCATACATAACAAACTGATTCTTTGCGAAACGAATAAAGAAATCATCCCAATCCGGCAAGCGATTATTCTTTGCTGAGTTAAGTGAGGAATCCATCGGCATAAGATTCCACAGCTCATCATTCATCACAAAGGACCACGGAATAAAATGATCTACATCATATTGGTTTCTGTCAATAGACTCGTCTGTAAACACGTCTTGGATATCACGAATGTCTAGAATACCATCCCAAAGATTTCGCACATGAGAGAGCTTACGCATTTTCTCGTCTAGTGGAGCTAACTTATAAATCAATCCCGGAACCTCCGGATTATTATTCTGTAGCCATTTTACCTTTTCACATTGAATCCAACCAAGTATGCTTACGGTATTATCCCTAATCATCTGTATCCAAGCATCACTAAATGTCAACTTACGCTTCAAACCGTTTTCCGTACCAAAGGTATAAGGCAACAAAATATCAGTATTACTTAGATTGTTGTAATATTCCATCATTCTTCCTGCATTGCTATCCAAGCTAATACGTTCTCCTGTCTTGTTGGCAAAACCGGACAATGCTTTATATGGCACATTGTGGGTTAATGCTTGTTTCTGCTCATGGAGTTCTTTGTCGTGTTCTGCAATTGCATTCTTAATTTCTATCTTAGAAGCATTAGCTGGTAAATCACTTAAGCTTTTAAGTTTTAAAACTGCTCTCTCTAAATTATCCTTGATGGAACCGTCGCCCCAAATTCCGCTTAAATGAATATGAAACTCCAACACAGAATACCAAGCATTTGCAATCATTTCATTAATAATTTCATCATAAGTTGCTTCTGTTCGATTCTCGGATATCAGTTGCACGATTGCTTCCAACCAATAAAATTTATAACAATAAGAAGGATCCTTCATCATCCGTGAAAATCCTTCTATGTCTAATGTATTATAATATTGTCTTTCAATTACTAATCCTGCTTTTTCAAAATCAAATTCAGCCATTGTCCATCACCCCGTCCAGCTCGAACATCTGTGGTTATCCATATTTTATCAATCATCAAAGTCGGTATATTATGTACTATATCTTCAAAACTTTCTTCTGTTAGATATGTAAAATATCTACCATTCTTAACACCTTCAAAATCTCCATATTTGAAAGAAAGATATACCGCCCCATTCTTTTTGGTTGCAGTTGCAATTTTCCGAATTATATCTGGTAATTGCTCCTTTGTGACATGCAAAATAGATGCACATGCCCAAATACCATCGTATTCTTCGACTGCATCTAATTCTTCAAACAGCATTTGTTTCACTGCAATCCCAGTATAATCACTTGCAATTTTACATAGCTCTACCGAGCCATCTATTGCGTCTACATTATATCCTTTGCTTAGAAAATATTTCGCATCACGCCCTGAACCACAGCCGAAGTCTAGGATTTTCCCACCTACTGGAATGTAATCCAAAAAGGTGTCTTGCATTTCAGTAAATGTAACATCTACTGTGTCAGTAACAAATTCTTTTGCTTTTTTGTTATAGTACTCTAATGTGCTCAAATTAACATCCTCGTTCTCAGACAATTACTTCTAGCTCACGACAGTTTGTTATAGTCCATTAACAACTGCTGTTAAAAATAGAATAACATATTCTTAACCGAATTAAAAGAACTCCGTACGTACCATTCACGAAAAAATCAGCGTATTATCCCCCCATGAAAATAACATTCATATATCTTCTCATCCATATAAAATATTTCTTCATATCCTTGGAACCAAATAAACTCCCCATCAACCTTACAATGGTAGTGATAATCTCCCTTTGTATATATCTCCGGCCCACGAAATGGTAATTCTTCTGGTACTGCCATAAGTGCCTCTTTCAGAAAATCGCCACTAAAATTCTCACCAATAACACGTCCAACATAATTCATACTCCACACCGGATTATCATGGAGCCAAACTGCTTCCTCTCCCGCGAAACATTCGCCACCCAAATACGTATCCAAGTATGTATAACCCTTCTTGTCTTTATAACAAAAATCATATGAATTCATTCTACAAGAAGCCACTTTGTTATCCTTTGCTGCATAGGTATTCTTTTTCGCCAATAGCAGAAAATGAATGATTTCATTGATATCCACATTGGTACTAACCCTCAGAGATACATTGCACTCGTCATCATCTTTTACTATACGGTCAATAGTTACACCATAAAGTTCACTTAGCAGAATCAGTCCATTTAGTTCCGGTATCGCTTGTCCATTCTCCCACTTGCTAATGGTTTGACGGGCGATTCCTAACTTGTCTGCAAGTTGCTCTTGAGAGTAACCATTTTGTTTTCGTAAAAGTTGTAGTTTATCCTTTAATTCCATTTAAAAACACACCTCCTATAATAATGCGAGTGAAACTGCTAATCTTTATATTACCCGCATACGGGTAATTCACTCAGCCGTTTTACCCTTGCAAGCAAGTGAAACTGCTAATCGCATTATATCAAAGGTGTGTTTTTGAAACCACCACTTCTAATGGGCAAATATGAAAGGTAGGAGCGACAGAACATCATCCTTTCCGATAGTATTTTTTATTTTTCATACTGCCCCATCAATCTCACTGCTTCTTCTCTCATCCGCTCCACAACACTCTCCGGTCCCACAACCTTCACGCCATCTCCAAGTGCCACAAGCCAGCCGATAAATTGTCCACTTACGGCTACATCTACATTTACTGAAAAATGCTCGTCGTCCACTTTGCGCAA
>JAGAQX010000024.1 GCA_017622535.1 Lachnospiraceae bacterium
ACGGACGTCACCTTTTGTGCCGTAAATGATTATGAGTTAAAAGATTACATTGCAACTTTTGATTGTATGGACAAGGCAGGTTCATATGGCATCCAAGGACCATTTGCCAAACACATCAAAGGAATTAACGGCGACTATTTCAATGTAGTTGGATTGCCAATTAGCAGATTATATCAGGAATTGAAGAAATTGAATGTTGTGTAAAAAAATGGTAGAGCCCAACCGAGGTTCTACCATTTCTATTATATTTCATGTTTTCTAATTACATACCCATTGCATAATCAGAACGCTTCTTCCGACGCAACAACTAATAGATACAGCCAATATCCTTTCATAATATCAATTTTCTAAATATTCACGTATCTCCTGATTCACCCGTTCCATTTCATTTTTCAGTTCCAATGCAGACATTACCCTACAATTTTGACCGCGGGTAATCAACTGCACTAGTCCATCCGAGGTGGCTACTGTTACGTGATAATCTCTGGATATTTTATGTGTTAATTTCTCGATATAGGCGTCTGCGGTCTCCGCTTCTTTGGTATATACCACATGAATATTCTGATAATCAAACATCTCACCGAGATTTCCCTTTACCAAATATGCATCAAACACTACAATCACTTCACATTTCACAAAACCCTGGTAATTTGACAACATATCCATTAATTTCATTCGTGCACCTTCTAAATTATCCTCCACCAGACACTTCAAATCGTCCCATGCATGAACAATATTATAGCCATCCACAATCAAATATTTATCTTTAAATCTTGGCTGTGCCTGCCCCTTGTACGCAAAGTCAATACGAGGCTTGCTTTTCTTATAGTAATGCTTTGCGGCCTTCTCATTCGCATGCGAAGTACGATTAAGAATCGCCTCAATCTGTTCCTCATCAATAGAATAATCTACAAGAGGAGCTTTTCTTCTCGCAACCTCTGACATTTCATCTAAGTTATCACCCCATGTATTCTCTTCATCTCTTTGTTCTAATACCGATTCCACATGCATGTAATCTTTTACCTGGTGCCACGGAACAATAAATCCTGCACCATGCGAACAGAACACAGATGAAGACGGATTCGCCGTATCCGCTTCTGCATCATAACCAAGCGCTTCAATAACCTCATCAGAATTATGACAAGGACCATAACTTTGCAAAGTACAAAACATCGTTCCTCGTCCCTTTGTATAAGAATTAAGAGTTATCTGATAGTCACGCATAGTTGCAACCGGAACCATTCCTTCTAAAATTGCCTGTTCACCTTCCATAATCGGACCTTCAAACTCACCAGACATTTGATTGATATCTGTCATCGTCCTGCCCACCATTTCCTGTGGAACCGCAATACGAAATGCATAATATGGTTCCAATAGCACGGATTCTGCCTGCATTAACCCTTGACGTACCGCACGATATGTGGACTGTCTAAAATCTCCACCCTCTGTGTGTTTCGTATGTGCTCGACCTGCCACAACCGTAATTCGCATATCTGTAAGAGCAGACCCCGTCAACACACCTACATGTTCTCGTTCTTCTAGATGTGTTAGTATTAACCGTTGCCAATTTTTATCCAATACATCCTCACTGCAATCCGTCATAAATTGCATACCACTACCTGGCTCTCCTGGTTCTAGAAGCAAATGCACTTCCGAATAATGACGAAGAGGTTCAAAATGGCCAACACCCTCCACCACATTGGTAATTGTTTCTTTATATACGATATTTCCAGTTCCAAAGGTGACATCAACATCAAAACGATCTGCAATGCGTTTTTTAAGTACATCAATCTGTACCTCACCCATGAGCTTAATCTGAATTTCCTTGGTCTCCTCTTGCCACATAATATGCAGCTCCGGTTGTTCTTCTTCTAACTGTTTCAATTGCGGTAGCATCTGCGCAGCATCTACACCCTCTGGCAACTCCACAGAATAGGTTAATACCGGTTCAAGTAATGGAAGTACCGCGTCTTTCTCTATTCCAAGACCCTGCCCAGGATAAGTTCTATTAAGTCCAGTCACTGCACAAACGGTCCCTGGATATACCAATTGCTCCATCTCATATTTCTCACCCGAGTAGATACGAACCTGATTAATCTTTTCCTCATATATGCCACTTTCATCCGTTCCAGTTAGTACGTCCTTTACCCGAAGCACTCCACCAGTAACCTTCATGTAAGTAAGACGATTACCTTGTTGATCTCTTGCAACTTTAAAAACCTTAGCACCTAACTCAGAACCTGACTCTTTTTCTTTCATGTATCGAAGCAAATCAGAGAAAAACACATCCACACCCTCTAGCTTTAACGCAGAGCCAAAGTAACATGGAAATACCTTACGGTTTGTAATCAAATTCACAACGTCAGCATCAGTAATCTCTCCATCTTCTAAATACACTTCCATCAAATGCTCATCACAAACTGCAATATGCTCAGACAACTCATCTTTCGCTAACCCTTTAAAATCAATACAACCCTCACCAAAATGCTTACGAATATTCTCCATCAAACTTTCACGGTCGGTTCCTTCCTGATCCATCTTGTTGATAAATAGAAATGTTGGAATATCATAACGCTCTAACAATTTCCACAGCGTCAACGTATGTCCTTGCACACCATCTGCACCACTAACCACCAATATGGCATAGTCCATCACCCATAGAGTGCGTTCCATTTCCACAGAAAAATCCACGTGCCCCGGAGTATCCAGTAATGTGATACATGTATCACCACTATTGATAATCGCCTGCTTCGAAAAAATAGTGATACCTCTTGCTCGTTCTAGTTCCTCTGTGTCCAAAAATGCATTCTGATTGTCCACTCTTCCAATCTGCTTAATCATACCGCTTTCATAAAGCAAACTTTCTGATAATGTAGTTTTTCCTGCGTCAACATGAGCTAAAATGCCCACTGCAAATCTTCTCATATATACATCCTCAATCAAATTATATTTTGCATGTCCACAATCTACTTCATTTATTATACATTTGCAATCATGCGTTTTAATATAAATGTGAAATACAGTATAACACATCATACCTCTATCCAGCTACCTTTGTCATCCTCCCGATTTGAACATTCTACTTAATATAACAGTCGCGCCTTCAAATATTCATTGATTTCATTCCTAAAACGGAGTAAGGCAGGTTCTATCAAACGATAAAACCTGCCTAGAAGGAAAGGAAATGTGTA
>JAGAQX010000197.1 GCA_017622535.1 Lachnospiraceae bacterium
CAACAAAATATAATCCCCCAAAACAGTGCTGCTGAACTCTGTCCGATTATTCCCGCAAAATCAAAAAAACCAAATCTGAATAATTTAATAAAATATGCAGGCCAATGAAGTATTACAAACAGAATAGTTGTTATGAATGTGGCTTTTATATGTGTTGTGTTTTTAGCTAATGCATTATAGCCCCAACCTCTAAAGACCATTTCCTCAACAAAACCTACTAGCATATATTTTATAATTACTAATCCTAATAGTTCACTGCCATCAAAGAAAAATCCCTTATGTATCAAGAACATACTTACTGTCACATAGCATATAGATAACAACAAAACAACAACTAATGTTTTGTCAAATTTCGGATATGATAACAGTCTTGTTTTAGCAATACTAAGGTTATAGCTATATTTTACTATCAAAAAAATAGCTGGAATCACCCAGACAATACGACTTACATATCCGTAAATATATACTCCGATATTATTAGCACTATTATTGAATATGAAATCAGAATATCCCCATGCATCAGTAATTATGGTCCAAAATACTATAAATAGTATAAGTGAAAAAACAATTTTCCTGGAACTAATCTCTCTTTCCATAACAACCACTACCTCTTAATCAACTTCAAATTTGCGCGTGTTATTTTATTTATAAAGCATTCCAATACACAAAGAATATTAGCACACATCCCCTTGCATTTCCTGTTTTCTTGCGTACCAGCAACATGCCATAAATTAAAATTATTGTACACAACATTTCAATAATAGCATCTGGCGTTACACCTATTGCACCATGCACTACAATACACATTATCGCACAAACAAATGCTCCCCAGTCCCAAAATCTGCTCTTTGACGGAAAACGCTCACTAATTTTGTCTGAAATGACAACATAATTGAATCCCTCAAAAAACCCCCAACATATAGCAATAATTAACATTCCAACAATGTTAAAAGGGAAACTGCTTCTCACCACTTCATATGTAAAATTAACATCTGAAAACGGAAACCATGCATGAACATTTCCAGCAATTAAGTTATATACAAAATCCGGAACACAACATAATACACTCAACGCTAAGGTTAATATCAATTTTTTACTGTGTAATCCATATGCAAAAAAACTTTCCTTTCGAATAATTGAAACAATAGATATTCCCAAACCAGCAAGTCCGAACTGGAACAGACCACCCATAAATAATACCCTTAAAACTATATTAATATCAGGATTATAAGCAATTCCATTTATTTTACTGTTAAAAACCATATAAATTCCCAAACTCAACATGGAAATTATCAAGATAATCCACAAATCAATATCCAGCTGTTTCTTTCGCTCTTTCGTTAACATTTTTATCCTCCATCAACTTCAAAGCTGCGCCTCCAGTCTACATCATATGTATTCAATCGGAAGAGCAACTAGATTCTCGCGCAAATATGTCTTTTTATCCACAAGGCATAATATTACTCCCATTCCTCTCGATTTCTCTTTTACTTTATCAAGCACCTGATTGGTTGCTCCCATATTAGCCTTGGGATTACCAGACATTTTTATTTCAATAGGATATAAAACACCATTCTCCTCAATAATAAGATCAATCTCATTTTCCCCAGAAGTACTTCTGTCTTTTCCCCTATAATAAAAGATATTGAATCTGTAATCTTTCCCCTCATTTATATAGGATTTCAGCACCTCTGAAACCACAAATGTTTCAAACATATTTCCTGCAACCGCAGAACACTTTAATGCATCTGCTGTCAACCATCTAGTAAGGTAACAAGCTAAACCAGTGTCTCTAAAATATATCTTAGGTGTCTTAATAGCTCTAGAAAGTGCACTTGCACTATATGGCTGTAATAAAAAAACAATTCCTGTTCTTTCCAGAATAGAAATCCAACTCTTAATAGTCGGTTCACTCACTCCCACTTCACTCGCAATGTTAGCATAGTTCAGCATTTCTCCCGTTCTCGCAGCAACAGCAGTGAGAAACTTTGTAAATGTAATACTATCCGCAGAAATCAATTCATTTATATCCCTCTCAAGATATGTCGAAACGTAGGACGAGTAATATTCCTGCCAATCTCGCTCTAGATCATATAGTTCTGGATATGTTCCTTTGTGTATTGTTTCCCACAAATCTTGATAAGGCTTTAATTCCTTTTCTCTTTCCTGCAAGTATTCCTCGGTTGGTACAAAATGTTGATTAAACTTCACATCATGAATTTCGCGTAGGGAAAGTCCCATCAACTCAGTTATAGAAACTCTACCCGCCAGAGATTCACTCATTCCTTTCATAAGTTCAAGTTTCTGAGAGCCAGATAAAATAAACATCCCTCTCTCATCCGACTCATCAACTATAAGTTTTATATCTTCTAATATGCTATTTTCCTTCTGCACCTCATCAATAAACAAAGGACATGGATTATTAAGAAAAAATAGTTTTGGTTCCTCTTTTGCTTGTAATCTTGTTAATCTATCATCAAAATTTGCCTTGTTATACTCTGGAAATTCATGCCTTATGAGCGTTGATTTTCCTACCTGTCGCGCACCTGTGACTAGAAGACATTTACTTGTTTGTACTCTTTTCTTTATTATAGGTGTAATTGATCTTTCTATATACGACATTACAAAACCTCCTTTACGACTAATCTAAAGCATGATTTTATTTTAGTCGCATTTTTAAATTCTGTCAATTCTATGTAACCAATCGGTTTACCATTCTTTGTTTCACTGTCCTATCTTACAATATGCACAACTACAAATATTTCTAATTATTCTAGATATTGAAGCTTATCTATCCTTACTTATTCGTTTGAAAACTCACTTTTACCATGAATCCATTTAACATCATTGGGTATATCAATATATGTTCGCAAAACAGTTCCACAACTGCTTAAGCTGTTTTTTGTTCATTTCCATTATCTTTGAAATCATAGGTTCTTCTTTCATTAACCACGGACTAACAATGATTGCACATTCAAATAATGCCTCATGTTCTGCTACTAACTTAAAAGCAATCTGTGCGCCAAACCATTCCAGATTCAGATGAGAAGTCCAGAATACATAAGTCCTCCATATTTTCAAAGTCATCTCCACTCTTCATTTTCATATCCTATTACTTTTCCTTTCTGTGGCTTTTCTGGGTCATAAGCAACCTGAACTTTTCTTCCCTGAATGCCAGTCATTTGAGCCTTTACACTCGTTCCAAAATTCAAATTAGCTCTTACAATTTCCGATTTTCCATTCTGTTCCGATTCCATTACAACAGCCATCTCATGCGGCATTCGTACCTTATATATTTCTCCATCCACAACATACTCCACAAGAGGTAAATGCATGTTATTAACCTTCACAGCTGAGACCCCATTAATAACTCCTATACACTTCTCTGTATAATTTAACTTTTTTCCAAACAATCCCATTATGTATTCTCCTTAACATTCAATCATCACAAATAGGTATTCATCCACTTCAATGTTTTCTATCGTTTTCCATTTTCAGCAAATGTCTCATCAATAAATTTAAAGAACGGCTTTTTATTCACCTTGTCCTCATTATCCTTGTACCAAGCAAATGCTTCTTCTAATCCCACACGCATATCCTTGTCATTTGGAAGAAATTCGTGCTGACTGGATACATCAAGATAATATTCATAATCATAAAAGCTAAAATAATTTCTTTGTTCTATATTCTCATAAACATTCTTAAACTCAACTTCTTTTCCTACTATGTCATAACACATCTCCACCCATTGACGAATGGATATTGTTTCTACATTTCCAACATTAAAAATATGTTGCTTCGGATGTTTCTCCAAAAGGACATCTATGAATCTGCACAAATCCTCTACATGGAAAAATTGCAGTTGCATTTCCCCGTCTTTTGGTAGATAAAAGCACCTATCCTGCAATGCACAATCAAACACAAATGCTTCCCGATACACGTTATTCATTGGACCATATAGATATGGTGGCCGAAGTACATAAGCATTGGGATTTTTCTTTAACAACGCATTTTCTGTTTCTATTTTGTCCGTTCCATATTGACCCCAAAATTGATTGACACCTACTTGTTCACACTCTCTAAAAGGTTGCGGACAACACTCAGGATACACTGCACTAGAACTAATCAAAATATAGTCATCGAAACTCTCCAAGCCATCCAACAACAAGTCGACATCCTTATCTGTATATGCTGTATCGACTACTACGTCAAAATGATATTCCTTTAATATACTTCCTAGATTATGTCTATCCGCCTGAATCAGTTTTACGCCAGCTGATTGCTCTCTTGTATTTCGATTCAACACATATACTTCATACCCTTTGTCAACATAGTATTCAGCAATATATCTACTGACAAATACAGTTCCACCTGTTACAAGCATTTTCTTCATAACGTACCTCCATTGACCATAATGTACCTAGTTCACTTACAAACTCTTTGTACATGTGCAGTGTCCAATAATAAGAAAAAGTCCTAAAGCATCTCTACTTCAGGACTTAATAAGCAATTACTATTCTCATACGTCTTACATAATCATTATAATAACAACCATGCATCACGTACACATTACATTCGCGTAACCATAATATCTTGTTACACCTTACACATTCTCTCTTCTTCCATCCAGACTATACTGTCGGCACCAGAATCTCACTGGTTCCTGCCTTACGGCTCGCGGGCTTAAGAATCATTGTTCTAATACCGCCGGTGGAGACTTTCACTCCGCCCTGAAGAATTATTCTGTTTTCCGTAGGTCATTATAACCTATTATATATCGTTATACAACCCTTATTTCAAAGGAGCACGTTTACATCGCGTTACGTTTTACAATTTGCAATTCGTATCCTAATGCATTCACCATACTATAAAAGAGTTTTAAAGAAGGACTATGTTCCTTATTCTCTGTTCTAGAAATTGCTTGTTGTTTATTTCCCGTAAGTTTTGCCAATGTACTTTGAGACATGTTCTGTGCTTTTCTTATCCGCACCACTTCATCAATCAATCTCTTTTCCATATCAGCAGCCACAAAGGTTTGTGCTGGCATATCTTCTTTTTCAACAAGCGGAATCTCACCCTTATCTATAGCAACTGCTTCTAATAATCCTTGCATTGTTTCATCAAAGAATTTACCCATAATTACTCCTCCTTTAAAAATGCTACTACCGTCTTAAATGCCTTCTTTTCTTCTTCTGTCAAATCGTCTTTTTCATCTTTAGCATATACATTAATAAAATAAATAGTCGCTTTGACTTCTATGTCAACATAAATGACTCTTGCACCGCCTCGTTTTCCTTTTATTTCCCATTGGAATACGAATTTTTCTTATTCCACCAGTACCTTTAATGGCATCACCTGCTTTAGGATCATTCAATAATGCTTCTTGAAGTGCTTTCAAAGTATCATCTGTTAAGCCTAATGCTTGCCACTTCCTTGTAAACTGTGGTACTTCTATAAAAGTTCTGTTCATTATAAAATCTCATCCTCTGTTATATAGTATATGTTACAACAAATTTGTTGTAACGTCAATATGGTTTTTATAAAAATTTTATGCATGACATCATAATGATAATCTTGCCATCATCAGCGCATAGAATAATTGCATTTAAAATCCATCACTACTCATCTTCTAACTGAACGACAACCCTCTTCCCCATAGCGGTAGCGATCTTAACCAAAAGCTCCAAGGACGGATTGTAGTTTCCTGACTCAAACCTAGTAATATTCGTCCGCGCCATACCTGCTAATTGTGCCAATTCTGCTTGTGTTAACCCTTTGCTTTTCCTACATTCCACAAACACTCCAACCACATTTTCCTTCGTTGTAAGCTTCTGATTCTCAATTAAAATTGCATTACCATCCGCGTCATAAATATAATCCATACACTTATCATCTTTCATAAAATACCCCCAATCCAGCCGGTTAAATCCAACTTCTCTATTGTATAATGTTATAACGTAAAAGAACCATATATGATACATAAATAGTATCATATACGGTTCTTAAAGTCAACTTATTCTGATTTACGAAGCAGTTTCTTTTTCTACCTCGCACCCATCAATGCACCAAGCTGTTCCACCAGACCTGCATTACCGTTGACAGAAATCTCGCCTACCTTATCGCAAATTCGCTCAAGGTATTCTAACTCCTTCAACTTATACAAGGTCTTGTTTTCCTCCATCAGCTTTGCTGTATTAAGCAGAGATCTTGTGGATGCAACCTCCTCTCTTCTGGAAATTACATTGGCCTGTGCGTTCTTCTCTGCAATCAACACAGAATTCATAATGTCCTTGATTTCTCCTGGCAAAATGATATCCTTGATGCCGGCAGAAAGAAACTCCACATAAAATGTATTTTCCTTTTCTTTCATCTTGGCAAACACTTCCTTAGAAATGCTCTCCTTCAATTCTAGAATCTCATCCAGCTTATAATTACCAGTCAATTCCCTGATAACAAGCTGAACAAAGGAGTACATTTGTTGCTCCAGATTCTTGATATTCTCAGAAAGTGCCACTGCATCCTTCACACGGTATGTACAAGTAACGTTCATTCGAATACCAATCTTATCCTTGGTCAAAATCTCCTGACCAACGATATTAAGCTCTGTTTGTTTCATATCCACAATCTTCGCCGTCACATTGTTGTGCTCATTCCAGAAACGGTAAATGCCGGCTGAAAGCTGTTTCTGCAATACCTGATTGTAATACAACAAACCAACCTCACCTTCACCTACAGTCACAGTTGTGTAATACTTCACTGGAACCACTGAAAGCATCTGCTTTGTGATTTCCTCACCAATCTCTGTTTGTTCCGTAGAAATAAGCTTCATATCATATTTCTCAAAAACATTCCAGAATACGTATTCCTTTCTCACTGCACAACCGCGTAATGTATCATTTACGTACAAGAGACCAATATATCCATCTGGAATCTGAAATCTCTTTGTGCATGCAGCAAAGTTCATATCCTTCTCCAATACCTGATATGGAATATCGAGATAATTCACCTCGCCCATCATTTCTTCTACATCAACCTTGTAGCCCAAGGTCTTAGAAAAATGATATACACCTGCGCGAATCATCTTTACAAATTTACCATGCTTTGTTACAAAACCGGCTTCGTTTTCTCTAATTATTACTCTCATATCCTCTTCCTCCTATTTCGTTATAATCTTTGTTATGTTCTATTGTTGGATGATATCTATATCACGAACTGAACGATTGCAATCCTGCGAGATAGATCCTCACATTCTAATATGTTACTTGCATCCGTTTAGTTAACATAATACTTTTTCAAGATGTTACAGTTTGCTTTTTCATCTTTATCTCGCTGCGGAATCATTTACTCCCATCAACTCATAAGAGAGGACACCGAATGTGGGATATATCCGATTCCCTAGACTTTTTTGTCTAACAAATTGTACATATCTTCTTTTCTTAGTTGTCTCATACAAGCTTTCTGTTTTGTAAATCATTCAAGCAACTGGATAAATGACGCATCCATCTGTCCACACTTACCTACTTTCATAGGATAATATCTTCAGATGCAAGGAAACTATTTCCTTGGCATTCTTAATCGAATACAATGTGGATGAAAAAGCCGCCTGCACACTCTTTTCTTGAAGACGGATTCGAACCGTCGGACTTAAAAAAGTCTGCCATTTGGGTGTACGCTATACCACTTAGCTACCGTTCTCACGGGGTGGATTCGAACCACCGAATTTACACAATAAATTTCCTAATCCCTTATTAGGCTTCTTACACTTAACAGGTGTAACAACTGAAAGAATCTATGGAATACCATGTAATAGGTACTGGCACCGCAGGGCAGGAGATGTTCCCCGATACCCACGCACAATACATTCTTTCTCTATAATAAACCTGCTACCAACAGGTTATTATCATGTTATATGCAACGTTTGTTTCTATTTCCTTTCGACATGGTCATTCTATAATGATCTGGTAATTTTTTCATTTCAAAAAAGTTGCGAACATGAAAAAATTTTACAAAATAAAAAAACACAAGAACAATATTGTTATCATTCCTGTGTTCTACTTTTTATTTCATTCCATTCATATTTCAAGTCGTATCAACTTCTCAGTAATTTTTCATTTCAAAATTATGTTTATTTCTTTCTATACTTTGACTCAATCTTTACAGTGTACACCACAGCTACTACTATTACCTCTAGCATCACGCCTACAATAGAGATGAAAAATAGTGGTGAATTTTGCTCAGCTACTAAAAACGGAAATCCAAGCAATGCAAAAACAACTGCGAATACACACCACAATTTTCCAACCGCACAATTATAAGCTTTCACATTCTCCACCTCCGGTGGTTTCACATTTGACCAGAACCCAACTGGTTTGTCTGCTTTAAATGAGAAAACTCCCAATCCCAAAAAGATTAAACTTACCAAAAGCCAAATCACAAGACCGATTATCATTCCTCATTCCTCCTATTTCCATCGCTGTCAAAATTCTTTTTTAACGCCTGTTCTACTGGAGCAATACAACCGATAAGAATGACACACTGAATCAAACAAAGGATTCCACCCCAATTGCCAATTGCATCCGTTGTTTTACCTAATACCGGTAACATCAATGCAATTGATAACGGCAACATAATCCATCCAACCTTCCACCAAAGTCTTCCACAATAATCATGGGCAAACTTCCATGTATCCTGATTCTTCCTAGACATGGTTGTACGATAGCCTAGTATATCATTAATGTTCTTTGGAGGTGATTTCCACATCCATCTTCCTAACACAATCATCAAAAACGGTATCAATAGATTTGATAATAGCATAAACACCCAAAATCCCATAATATCATCTCCTAGCTTGTAAGCTTTTCTTCACTAATATAACTCTGCGTACAAATATTCGTATATGTTGACATATGCTTCAAACACTATGGTGAAAACAATTTCCTACAAAACCCACTTTTACTTCATATATAACCCCGCCAGCTTATAATCCGTATCAAAGGACAAGGTGTATGTCACGGTTGTATCTCCATAAGTAACTGGATATTGTGCCGCTGCATAGGTTTTACCCCGCTGCGTAATCTCAACAATAGTCGGTTCACCAAAAGCTACACTTGCTTTCCAATCCACATTCAACGAAGACTTTGCTGTATCCATATATTCTTTTGTCAATATAGATTTCATTGCCTCGTCTACATAATCCTTTTGTAAAGCTTCGTAATCTTCTGCATTCAAAGCAAAAATCACCGCCAAACACTTCACTTCTACTTCCTCTGCACTGAAAATGGTACTCTTTTCAATTGGAATCGTCTTTGGCATCATCCAGTTTGCTATTAGTGTCATAAGTCCCATTAATACCACTACAATCACAGCGATTATAATTGCTATTTTCTTCTTACTCATTTTCTGGTTTGTGTTCTTTTCTTTGCTCATTTCTTCTCTCCCATTTCTTATGACTTCTTCATATAATAAACATGTGCAATATGCCTTGTTACTTCCATGTTCATTTTTCGTGATAACAACCTCATACATCTTGCTTCGCATACAGTCTGCTCAATAGTTTCGCCCATACAATTAAATGAAGCTATTAACTGCATTCTACCACTTCTGTCACTTTAGTACAATAAAGTTTTAATTTTATATTACAAGATGACATCATTTGTCCATGAATTGTGTTATACTAACAATTATAAATATTACAATCTATATAAATTTAAATTGCTTTACTAATATCAGTCAAACTATCGATGCAACAGAAGATAACTAAGATATTGAGAACATACGTAAGAAAGGAGTCCACCATGTCAGAATTCAAAGAATTAATCAAAAGTTTTCCTAAGACAAGAGAATATGTCCGGGACTTCTTTGTATATGGTTTTAAAACCAGAGACGATTTCAAGGAGAAAAGTGCAAGAACCTATGACAACGAGCGCAGAAGAATTGAGAGTTGGTTATCCGGTTTTGTAAGACAGGATTACAATGATAAGGGAAAGAATATATCTTTAGCAATTGACAGCAATCTCTTAGACACGAATCCTTTATACCGTGTATGGAAAACCAAAAGCTTTACTGACAATGATATTATGTTGCATTTTTTCTTGTTGGATTATCTTTCTGATATAGATGGTATGACGATTGAAGCAATCACCGATGGAATCATTGATGAATATGCGGGTGACTTTGATGTACAGATGGTTCGCAGAAAATGTAATGCATATGTCAAAGAAGGTTTACTGCGCAAAGAAAAGCAGGGCAAAGACTTGCTCTACTACAAAAATCCTGACTTTAAGGATATTATTGCTGAATATAATATGTTGGCATCTGCACTACAATATTACCAAATCAGTGCGCCACTTGGCATCGTTGGAGACACAATCTTAGACAATATTTCTAAACCCAACGATACCTTCCGCGTCAAGCACAGCTTCTTTGTACATACTCTAGAGGACGAGATACTATTAAAGCTTTTAGATTCTATGCATCACCATCAAAGTATAGAGATATTAACCAAGGGTACCAAAACAAGCAACGAAGTTACCATGCGAGGTATCCCAATGCAGATTTTCACCAGTACAAGAACTGGTCGTCGTTTCCTTTGTCTGTATGGTTTCAAATCCAAACGTTTCACCTGCATCCGTATGGATTCTGTTAAAAAGGTAGAACCATTAGAAAGAATCGACAATTATACTGCATTGCAGGAAAAACTCAGAAACTGCTATCCTTATCTCTGGGGTGTTTCCTTTGGTGAGAAGGGACAGCCTCATATCGGTTTTATTAAGCTCACCCTAAGGATCCGAGAAGATGAACAATTTATTGTTGAGCGATTGCAACGAGAAGGCAAGGGCGGAGTAATCACCTGTGTGGAGCCTAACATTTATACTTATGAAAAAGAAGTGTTTGATACAAATGAACTACTACCTTGGCTTCGCACCTTTACTGGAAGAATTATTGATATTGAATGTAGTTCTGAACAGACAAAGAAACTTTTCTTTAATGATATGCAAGCAATGTTTGACTTATACAATATATGACTTATACAACATATAGGAAAGGAGTTATCCCATGGAATTATTTTCAGAAATATACAACTGCTATTACCAGATTATGAAGTCCATACTAGA
Organism: Lachnospiraceae bacterium; assembly: GCA_017622535.1. Lineage (GTDB taxonomy): Bacteria > Bacillota > Clostridia > Lachnospirales > Lachnospiraceae > CAG-590. The sequence goes on from JAGAQX010000197.1 coordinate 11,115, forward strand.
GAATAAACCAGAACTTAATTTAGATGAATTGCGTAGCCATATTTCTGAGAATGGATACGAAGAGAGCTTGCTATATTTGATTCCTAAACTGCAATCTGGTGAATGGACATTGTTTGAACAAGACGGTGAAACTTATATCTCCAAACTTACAGGTGATTTCTATGTACCATTGACAACACTTCAGAAATCTTATATCAAAGCCATCTTACAGGACATTCGTATTCAGTTGTTTTTTAGTGAAGAGGAGCTTTGTGAATTACAGCAGCTTTTTTCAGATATCCCTGCATTATGGACTTCCCATGATTTCTACTATTATGACCGCTACAGCAACAGAGATGAATATGAAAACAAGGAATATCAACATCATTTTCGTACACTTATTGAGGCAATCCATAATCACCAATATGTAGATATCACGTACGAATCCCGGTATAACCACCGAATACATCACCATTATTTACCTTGTCGTCTGGAATATTCCATTAAGAATGACAAATTCCGCTTACTAGGAACAATTAAAGGAGAGCACAAACAACAGATTGAGATTTTGAACTTAGACCGCATGAAAGATGTTCAATTACTGCCAGCATACGCTGACAAGATACCTGACATCGACCAAAGCATTCAGAAATCCTATTACAAGGAACCAGTGCATCTGCTGATTCACACAGATCGTAATGCACTAGAACGTACCATGTTACAATTTGCTAACTATAAGAAAAACACAACCAAGTTGGATGATAACACATATGAATGTTTCATTTATTACAACCAAAAGATGGAAACAGAATTATTAATCGAGGTGTTGTCCTTTGGTCCAATGATTGAGGTTCTTGGAAATGAACACTTCTTGCATACTTTAAAGCAGCGATTATACCGTCAAAAAAGATTAATGAAACAACACTGTGCAAGTGCACACACTATTGAGAAATCATAGTTAATACTATATGACATCTAATTAAAAAACAAAACGGAGAATCTCCTTATTGGAAATTCTCCGTTCTCTCATATTCTTATGAATCATGTTATTATATATCATTGATCACGGTTTCTACGATTACGCTGTTGTTTCATACTAATATATGTAGACAAGTCCTTACATAGATTCCTTGTCTCCATTCCATAGATAATCATGTGCTCCATCTCTTCTAAGCGAACCACTCTTCCAGCAAGCTTTAGATTATATCCCAAATCACTAAACACGACGGTCAACTCATCACCCAGCTCTAGATTCAAGCTCTTATCTCGATCTGCAATGGAGAAACCAGATAGACTGACATCGCGGATCATAACATCTGTACCTTGACGCCCTATCATCGCCATTCTCGCATATACGCCCACACTCACACGGAAACAGCTTCTACGGTTATGTCGGACACCTTCTCCACCAACCTGCAAGACATACTGTCCCTTCACATTCACAATACGGGCTGCTCTCCAAATAAATGGTACTCCATCCTCTGGTGCATGCTCAATGTTTAGCTGAACATTATCAAAGTTCAATGTCCGCCCGTCTTGGAATATAATCTCAATCACGGCAACATCATCCTTCAAAACCTTCTTCACAAAGGCCTGCATTTTCAGCTCTCCCATATCGCTGCTGGCTATAATTGTCAATGAATCTCTTTCCTCTAAATCTGATAATTTAAGCCCCAAATCCTATCCTCCAATATAAACCCAATAGCTTGTATAATTACTACATAAAATACACTATATCAGCATTATAACAAAAATTTACATATTTGAATACTACAATAATTATTTATTTTAGAAGTATTTTTAGCATTTATGGTACATTTATCATCATTGTCTATTAACAAAAGGAAGATTTTACAAAAAATAACCAAATTATTATAAATTTCTGTCACTTTTTTTACTTGCTAGATTTTCTATTGCTTGTTATACTCATTTGTGGTAAAGAACGAAAGTGAAAGGATACTATTCCTAACACAAATTCCATATATACAAGGAGCAAATATCATGGGTGGATTTTTTGGAGTTGTTTCAAAAGAAGATTGTATGTTTGATTTGTTCTTCGGAACGGATTATCACTCTCATTTAGGAACCAGACGTGCAGGTTTGGTGGTATACGGAGATAAAGGATTTGATCGCGCAATTCACAATATCGAGAATTCTCCATTCCGTACAAAATTTGACAAAGACTTTAACAAAATGCATGGACACATGGGAATTGGTTGTATTTCCGATTACGAGCCACAACCGTTAATGGTTCGCTCTCACCATGGTACATATGCCATAACAACTGTAAGCAAGATTAATAATGCAGATGAAATTGTAGAATCCCTCTTCGCAAATGGTAATTCCCACTTTCTTGAAATGAGTGGTGGAGATATCAATCCTACTGAATTAGTAGCTGCTATGATTAATCAAAAGGAAAATCTAATCGATGGTATTAATCATGCTCTTGATCTAGTAGATGGTTCCTTATCCATTATGTTGATGACTAACAAAGGAATCTATGTTGGTCGCGACAAGCATGGCCGTACTCCTGTTGTCATTGGCAAAAAGGAAGAAGGCTACTGCATTACCTTCGAGGATTTTGCATATCGCAACCTTGGATATGATGACTATAAAGAATTAGCACCAGGCGAGATTGTAGTGGTTACCAACGAAGGCGTCAAAACACTAATGACCGCTGGAAAGAACATGAAGATTTGTACCTTCCTCTGGGTATACTATGGTTATCCTAGTAGCTCCTATGAGGGAATCAGTGTAGAACAGATGCGTTACAACTGTGGTGCCAGAATGGCACAGCGTGATAACGTGAAGCCTGATATTGTTGCTGGTGTACCAGACTCAGGACTTGCCCATGCCATCGGATATTCCAATGCATCTGGAATTCCTTTTTCCAGACCATTTATCAAATATACACCAACATGGTCGCGCTCATTTATGCCAACCATTCAAAGCAAGCGTGAGCATATCGCTAAGATGAAACTAATTGCTGTTCATGATTTGATTAAGGACAAGAGTCTATTGTTAATTGACGATTCCATTGTTCGAGGAACACAGCTTAGCGAGACCACTGAATTCTTATATGCAAGTGGTGCAAAGGAAGTACACATTCGTCCAGCCTGTCCACCAATTATGTATGGATGTAAATATTTGAACTTCTCTCGTTCTACATCCGAGATGGACTTGATTTCTAGAAGAATGATTTGCAAGCTAGAAGGAACAGATGATGTATCGGATGAAGTTTTACAAGAATACACCAATCCAGAGTCTCCAAAGTATGACCAGATGGTAGAAGAGATTCGCAAGGAATTGAATTTCACCTCTCTTCGCTACAATCGTTTGGACGATATGCTAGAGGCTGTTGGAATTCCAGTTGAGAATCTCTGTACTTACTGCTGGGATGGAAAAGAATAAAAGACACATAAAAATAGATACCTTCATAGGTATCTATTTTTATTGCAAATCAATATTTTTTAGCGGTGTACATCTGTTCCAAATGGCATTAACGCAAGCTTCGCAAGCTTAAATTGCTGTAAACCAAACGGTATACCAATTAAAGTCACACACAATGCACAACCTGTCAAAAAATGAGCAATCGCCATCGGAATACCTGTCACAAGCATCCAAATCACATTGGCAATCAAGGACATGCTTCCACCACCATAATCCACTTCCTTTCCAAAAGGTAATAATACTAATCCCGCATATTTGAAACATTGTTTTCCAATTGGAATTCCCACAATTGTAAGGGACCACAAACATCCATATAAAAACCAGGCAAGTGCGCCTTCTGCTCCTCCAAAAATAATCCATAGTATATTACCTAAACATCCCATTTCTTCGTCCTCCTTATGTAACGTTTCGAGTAAGTGCTAAGAAAATATCACTCTCATTTTCTACTCTTACTATTGTATTGTTGCAACTTAAGTAAAGGTTCATATATTTTCAAAAAAACAAAAATAAGGTTTGAGAAATATCATTTTCTCAAACCCTACTCATTCTAATTTGATATATTATAATTAAACTTATCTATTCGCCTTAACGATTGCAGCCGCCTCTGCTACTAATGACTTGATTGTTGCAAAATCGCCAGACTTAATCAAATCACCTTTTACCATCCAGCTACCACCACAACAGAAAATTCTGCTTGATTTTAAATAGTCTACTACATTTGAAGGACTAATACCACCGGTTGGCATGAACTTCACCTTTGGAAATGCTGCACCAACTGCGTTAATCATGCCAAGACCACCTGCATTTTCCGCTGGAAAGAACTTCACATGATCTAAGCCCATCTTAACTGCCTGAATCAATTCCGTTGGTGTCTGAATACCAGGACAAACAGGAATATCCTTCTCCAAACAATATGCTACAATCTCTGCGTCAAAACCTGGAGAAACAATAAACTTTGCTCCTGCTGCAATTGCACGATCCACTTGCTCAATCGTAAGCACAGTGCCCGCACCAACAAGCATATCTGGGAAATTCTCAGCCATAATCTTAATAGATTCTTCTGCTGCATCCGTTCTAAATGTAACCTCCGCTGCTGGAAGTCCACCCTCCATCAAAGCTTCACCCAATGGCTTTGCATCTTTTGCATCATTCAATACAACAACTGGAATAATACCTACATTTGAAAATTGCTCTAAAACCTTTACTGTATTCTCACTATTCATATTATGCTATCTCCATTCTATCTCTTAACTCTTGCACCAGCTCCACTCATGATACCTTCTACCTCTGATCTAGAAGCCATTGTAGTATCACCTGGAGTTGTCATTGCAAGTGCACCATGTGCTGCACCATAATTCACTGCCTTTTCTGGATCTCCTGTTTCCATAAGACCAAAGATGAGTCCAGATGCAAATGAATCTCCACCGCCTACACGGTCCATAATTTCAAGATTATCATACTGTGCTGCCTTGTAAATATTGCCATCAGCCCAACAAATCGCACTCCAATCGTTCACAGTAGCAGTCTTAACTGTTCTAAGTGTCGTAGCCACCACCTTAAAATTCGGATATGTCTTTGCTGCTTCATTAATCATCTTCTTATAACCGTCAAGATTAAGCTCCTTAAGATTCTCATCGTTACCTTCTATTTCAAATCCAAGACATGCTGTAAAATCTTCCTCGTTACCAATCATAACATCAACATACTTTGCAATCTCTTTGTTCACTTCCTGAGCCTTTTCTAAACCGCCAATTGCACTCCACATAGAAGGTCTGTAGTTAAGGTCATAAGAAATGATTGTCCCATACTTCTTAGCAGTTTTAATAGCTGCAATTACTGTTTCACAGCTCTGCTCTGAAAGTGCCGCGTAGATACCACCTGTATGAAGCCATCGAACACCGAGTTCACCAAATATATATTCAAAATCAAAATCTGCTGGTGTAGCCTTTGAAATAGCTGTATTTGCACGGTCAGAGCATCCAAGAGCTCCACGGATACCAAAGCCTCTCTCGGTAAAGTTAATACCATTTCTACAGGTTCTTCCAATACCATCTGTCTTCATCCAGTGAATAAGTGAAGGATCCACTCCACCCTGAAGTATGAAATCCTCCATCAATTTTCCAACCTCATTGTCTGCAAAGGCTGTAATCACTGCTGTTCTTAACCCAAAACATCTACGAAGACCACGGATAACATTGTACTCTCCACCGCCTTCCCAGGCTCTAAAGCTTCTAGCTGTCTTAATTCTACCTTCACCTGGATCAAGTCTAAGCATAACCTCTCCAAGACTTACTGCATCAAATCGACATTCTTCCTTTTTTCTTAAATTCAACTCCATTGTAACCTCCTATATTTTGCATTTTATCATAACATTATTATCTACCATTGCTCTATATGGCATACTATAATGTAAGCGCTTACATTTGTCAAGAACAAAGTTTTGATTTAAATGATAAAATTGTAAGCGCTTTCAATTTATACTTGCATTTTTACCTAAATAGGATTACGATTACAAGCAATATAATACTTTTTAAGTAAAATGTACCAATATGGAATAGAGGATAATTATGAATGACAAAAAGAACATCAATATATATGATATTGCTAAAATAAGCGGTGTTTCCACTGCTACCGTTTCCAGAGTAATGAACAACAGCCCTAAAGTTACGGAGAAAACAAAGGCAAAGGTCATGGCAGCCATTGAACAATGTGGATATACTCCTAACATATTTGCCCAAGGGCTAGGACTTAATTCTATGCACACTATTGGAATACTCGTTCCTTCCATCGCAGATTTATATATGTCTAATGCAGTAGCACACATTGAGGATATCCTTCACAACGCAGGATATGATTGTATTCTACACTGTAGTGGCTACTCCGCGAAACAAAAAGAAACACATATTCAGCTTCTATTAAATAAAAAAATAGATGCTTTAATATTAGTAGGTTCCACCTATGCAGGATCAGAAGACACGACACACAATACCGATTATATTAAGCAAGCAGCAAAACGGGTTCCGGTTTTCATTATCAATGGTCTTGTAAATGGTGATAACATTTATTGCACTGCCTCAAATGACTATCAGGCAGCTTACGATGTTACTTCTGCCCTGATTCGAGACGGACGAGAACAAATATTATTTTTGACCGATTCGAAATCCTACAGTGCCAACCAGAAGAAAAATGGATACTTGGATGCACTTCGAAATGAGGGTAAAACCTTGGATGAGAGCAAAATCATCCATACAGTCAACTCCGTTTACACAGTAAAAGACATGTTAACTGAAAACGAACAGCTTTCCTTTGACAGTATCTTTGCCACAGATGACGCTATGGCAATTGGAGCAATCAAATATGCTATTTCTAAAAACCTACATATGCCAAACGACCTTGCAATTGTTGGATATAATAATTCAACCTTGTGTGTTTGCTCCGAACCAGAATTATCATCTGTAGATAACAAAATTGAGCAGGTCTGTCAGGACACCTGCAATCGTTTAATCGAAATCCTGCAAGGAAACACAGATATACCAAACCAAAGTATTATCAATTGTTCTTTGATTCAACGTGGAACAACAAACTTTGAATAACAAACATATAGAAGACAAAACATATAGATTGGAGAATTATATCACGTATTCTCCAATCTCTTTTTTATTGACAATCCGACTGTGTCATGGTAAAAATAATGTAAGCGCTTACATTCGTAGGCATATGATTATCGTATTATAAGAATAATAAGGAGGCTCACTTAATGAAAACTTTCATGAACGACAACTTTATGTTAAAGAATGAAACAGCTGTCAGACTTTTTCACAGCTATGTCAAGAATTTACCTCTTATTGACTATCATTGTCACATATCTCCAAAAGAAATTTATGAAAACCGCCGTTACAATAATATCGCAGAAGTATGGCTAGGCGGTCGCAATGATGATGGCTCTTACTTTGGAGATCATTATAAATGGAGAGTTATGCGCTCCAACGCAGTTCCAGAAAACACGGTAACTGGTGATGCCAATCCATATGATAAATTTGTTGCTTTTGCAGAAGCACTGGAAATGGCGATTGGAAATCCTATGTATCACTGGTGTCATTTAGAACTTAAAAAATATTTTGGTATTACCACACCGCTTACTGTCGATACAGCAAAAGAAATTTGGGACAAGACAACAGATATGTTACAAAATGATCCTTCTCTAACTGTTCGTGGTATTATCGAAAAATCAAATGTTCACTTTATCGGAACCACTGATGATCCAATTGATACCCTTGAGTGGCATGAGAAGATTTTAGCAGATCCTTCTATCTCATTTATGGTTTGCCCATCCTTTAGACCGGATAAGGCAGTCAACCTTCACAAAGAAGGATTTGTCGATTACATTGGACAGCTTGCAAAATCTGTGGGCAAAGAAAGTCTTGATACAGCAGAGGATGTAATGGCTGCACTAGATGAAAGGTTAGACTATTTTAAGGCTCATGGCTGTAGGGCCACTGATCACGGTCTAGATTATGTACCATTTAAAATCGGTACTATGGAAGAAGTAAATGCTGCATATACAAAAGCAATGAAGGGTGAAGTTCTTACTAGAGACGAGATTGATATCTACCAAACAGCTATTCTTCTTCATCTTGGAAAGAAATATCACAAAGAAAATATCGTTATGGAAATTCACTATTCTTGTACAAGAAATGTGAATGAGCGTATGTTCCGTCTCGAGGGACCTGATACGGGCTTTGATATGATAGCTAAGAGCACCTGTGGTGATGAGTTAGCACAGCTTTTATCTGAGCTTGATAAGACAAACGAACTACCTAAAACAATCATTTTCTCTTTGGATCACAATGACTTTAATCTGATTGGAACATGTATGGGTGCTTTCCAATCTGAGGAAGTTCCTGGTAAGATTCAAATGGGTGCTGCATGGTGGTTCCTAGACTCACGAGATGGTATGGAAGAACAGATGCGTTCTCTTGCTAGCCTTGGGCTTCTTGGCAATTTTGTAGGTATGCTTACAGACTCTCGTTCCTTCCTTTCCTACACAAGACACGATTATTTCCGTCGTATCATGTGTAATCTAATCGGACAGTGGGTTGAAGATGGCGAATACCCAGATAATGAGACTTCTCTTAGAAAGATTGTTGAAGGAATTAGCTATAACAATGCAATTCGCTATTTCGGCATTGAATAAAAAGACTTGCAATTAATATATAAAACTACAAAATGGCAGAAGGTAAACTGAGACAAGTTTTCCTTCTGCCATTTTTATTGTTTTGAATATATATCACTGTTGTCTGATATATTGCTCTGCTGAAGTTGCTGCATTTGCACCGTCAGACACTGCAGTTACCACCTGACGAAGTCCTTTAGTACGAATATCTCCTGCAACAAAGAAGCCATTTACTGCTGTTTTACCAGTCTCGCCTGCCACAATATATCCATTCGTATCAAGCTCTACCACATCCTTCACCGGATTTGTCATTGGAACCATCCCCACTGCTACAAACACACCGTCTACTTCCAGTGTTCTTCCATCCTCCAACTCTAACCTTTCTACCATGTCCGTTCCTATAATTGCGGAAGGCTTCGCCTCTAAAACAAATTCCACATTCTCTTTTGCCTGCAATCTTTCTACAGTGCTTGCAGAACCTCTGAATTCATTTCTTCTATGAACAAGATAAACCTTATTACACATATCCGACAGCAATAATGCATCATCTAAAGCGGTATCGCCACCACCAATCACTGCTACATTTTTACCTCTATAAAATGCTCCGTCACAGGTTGCACAGTAAGATACTCCTTTACCTGTATAGTCCTGTTCTCCCGGTATTCCTAAATGACGATGTATCGCTCCCGCTGCATAGATTACCGTTCTTGTTTCCAATACTTCTCCGGATTTGAGCTGTATTTTCCACCCATCTTCAAATGCTTCAAAATGCTCTGCTTCTCCATTCTTGAATTCTACACCTAGCTGCACCGCATGATCTCTGAATTTCTCCCCAAGATCATATCCATTCATTCCTAATAGTCCAAGGTAATTATCTACCTGATGACTCTCTGCAATCTGTCCAGTACCAAAATAAACTTTTTCTACCACTAACACATTCAAATTCGCTCTCTTAGAATAAACTGCCGCAGACAATCCTGCAGGACCACTTCCAATTATTATTACGTCCAACATAACTGATTAACCTCCTCCAAAATGTATCTATTCCCAATATGAAATATTGATGATTTATATATACTAGTATCATATCCTTCTTTGCAATAAATATCAAATAGTATTCATCTATCCTATCAAAAAATGACATTAAAACAGGCGGAGAAATAATCTCCGCCTTTGGTCTACATCCACCGCTTCCCTCTTATGCTTGGCACATTGCACAGGCAATTCACAAATTCGGTGTACAAAACGCTCTTCATCACCAGTCAACAATCTACCAATGGTCTTCTTAAATGAGCTCACCATAATACGATCCACTGCATTACTGCTCTCACCATTCTCATCCAAATTCAATCGATAAAAATTTGATGCTGATTCATAGCATGTATAAATAAAATCACCCTGTATATCAATATCCTCACTCATATTCGGACAAGCAAACTCGCCTATCTTTGTCTTAGAATATACAAGTCCTTCTCTATCCTTATCCATCTGATACACCGACAGTTTTGCAGCTTCACTCCTTCCATATGAGGATGAAACAATCATATAAGTCTTGTCATTCCAATCTGCAAAAGAAACTCCCTGTGCACAATATGGTATTGTCATACCATGTTTCGTAAGTAAAGTTCCATCTTTATCAAATACAACCATCCGGTTGGAAAATAAATCCGACCAATTACGCTTCGCAAATTGTCCAACATACAAATATCCATCGTAATAAGATAGCAAAGACGGACGATATCCTTGTGTATCAATTGGACAACCATCAAATTCTAGCACATCCTCATGTGCATCCGCGCCTCTGTTCACACACCCTGTAATCTTCTTCATTGATAAAGCCTGTACCACACCATTATCTGAATCTGCAATATAAATGAGTTCGTCATCCGGATTATATGCCAATGCCCCTACATGACACTTGGTATCTAACGTAATGGTAGTCAAGTACTGTCTGCTTACTACATCCATAATATACAATACGGATCGTTGCTTATGGGTTGCCTTATATTCCGAATCTGCAACCACCTTATGACTCGCATCGTATGCCGAAATAATCAGATATTCGCCTGCCACACAAATCCCCTGTGGTATCATCCCGCTACAAATCTTCTTATTACGAATATTCGTCTGATCAATACCAGGAATGACATAAGACTGATCTGTATGAATCGTTGACAGATAATCACTAAATTCCTGTGTATCCAATGAATTGAGTAATTCTCTATATGACTTCTGTAATACACTCTCTGTAGATGTATATACAGCCTCCTCCTTCTCCGCTGCTGCTACCTTCCCCATAGGAAACATAAACGAAGCTAAACATACCATAATCGCCAAAACTCCGAAAGAAACAAAACTCATTTGCTTACTTGGTTTTCTTCTATCTCTCATAAAACCCCTCCATAACTGTTCAGCAATTCACTTTGTTCTTATTCTCAATATTCAATTATTCTTTCCCGATAAATTATCTTTGACATAATCATGTCATAACATGAAAAATGTCACTTGTGACGTTCTACATCTACGTCAAATCATGTCTTCACGAACCTTCAAAACACTAAATATATTATACATTTTTTTCGATCTTTTTACTCTAACTTATTGTAACTGATTTGTAACTTTTTTATGAACAAAACACAATTCCAATTTTTGAATTCACTTCCCCAACCTACTTTTTCATTCCTTTTTTTGTTTTTTAACTGGGACGCCTATTTTAAACTTCTAGTTTAATGACAATGGACAAATATACCGATATACTATATGTTGTTGAGCGGTTATAATATATGCTCTTAACATCAATAAGAAACCATTGGTCGAGTACGAAAGGAGGACAACTATGACTGAATTAACATTTATCCAGAAGAACTTAATAACAACTAACAGAGGTATCGTTGTCCTTATGAACTACGACGCATAGTACTTGCATTTAATCTCACTAAAACTATAGTGCAAGAACTATTGTAACTAGATTTCTACGACTGTTTTGTACCATAATTCATAGAACCGAACAGTCTTCTTACCAATATTCATAAGAACAACTATGTATCTCTGTCTTATTGGAGGTACTTTTTTTATGAAAATCATTAACGGAATTTATAATCATGCAACCGTTTATACCACAAACAATTTTGATACCGCAATCGACGATTACGCCATTGCACAGCTTCAGATGCTATGCGATAACAAGACATCGAAAGGCTGTAAAATCTGTGTTATGCCAGATGTACATCCCGGAAAAGTATGTACTATTGGATTAACCATAACGATTGGCAACAAAATCATGCCCAATCTCATTGGCTTAGACGCCGGCTGTGGAATGACGTTGGCAAAACTAAAGAATAAGAACACCGAATACCAAAAACTAGATACGGTAATTAGAGAACACATCCCTAGTGGTTTTGCTATTCGCAAAAAAGCACATCGTTTTAGCGCAGATTTTGATTTCACCAGATTACATTGTTATGCCCATATCAATATAGAAAAAGCAATGTGTAGTCTTGGAACATTAGGCGGCGGGAATCATTTTATCGAGCTGGATAGAGATGATGATAAAAATCTTTATGTCGTTATCCATTCCGGTAGTCGCAGACTTGGTCGTGAAATGACAGAGTACTATCTCATGATGGGACATCGAGCCCTAAAGGAGAAGGGTATAAATGTGCCCTATGAGCTTACATATCTAGAAGGCAAATGGATGGAGGATTATCTTCACGACCTGGAAATTGTACAGGAATTTGCTGAGCTTAACCGTCAAACCATGTTGGATGAGCTCGTGAAAAATATGAAGTGGAAATATGAGGACTCCTTTTCCTGCATTCACAATTATGTGGCAGACGGAATTCTTCGCAAGGGTGCTATCTCTGCCAAAAAGGATGAAAAAGTTATCATCCCAATCAACATGCGAGATGGAATTCTGTTAGGAACTGGCCTTGGCAATCCCGATTGGAATTACTCTGCTCCACATGGCGCAGGCCGAATTATGAACCGTGAGAATGTAAAACAACATCACACAGTGTCGGAATTCAAGTCTCAAATGAAAGGAATCTACTCATCCTGCATTGGTAAAGATACTTTAGACGAGGCACCTTTTGCCTATCGAAGCATAAATGACATCCAAGAGGTAATTAGCGATACCGTAAATATTACACAGATACTTCGCCCTATATTCAATTATAAAGCCGGAGGGGAATAATTGCAGCATTCATCACCAAAAGCACAATGATATTATGTAAACTAACATTTTAATATCAATAGTAAAAGTAATATCAAAACTAAAAGAAAGAAGGAATTCACTATGGCAAAATTACGAGAAACACCCTGCAAATATTATATTGCTCTTGGAGAATGTACAAAGGGCAGGGACGCATGTCATGCCAAGTACTGTCAGCACTGTAACAAATATGTTCCAAGAGCGAAGGTACGACACATTAACAAGAAAAAACAGTATAACGAAAAAATGAGAGGACGTGATTAACATTTCGTGCGAAGGGGGAAGTGTTTTATTACAAATAACGAGACTTTCCCCTCTCAAACTCCTTTGCATCCCTCACCACTTCATTGCTCAACAGCAACACACAGATAAGGTTGGGTACCACCATCAACCCATTGGCAATGTCTGACATCCCCCATACAAGCTCTAAGGAATTGGTTGCGCCTACAAACGCCATATAGGAAAACAAAATGCGATACACGATATTCCACTTGTGTGTTCCCACAAGATACTCAAAAGCTTTCTCGCCGTTATATTCCCAGCCTAAGATCGTTGCAAAAGCAAATAATGTGATTCCAATGGACACAAACAAACCTCCGGCAGAACCCAGTACAGTTTCAAATGCCTGAATAGTAAGGGCTGTTCCCACCACCTCTGGCCCAGCCGTTTCCAACACGCCAGAGGCGGCAATTGCAAGGCCAGTCACAGTACATACCACAATAGTGTCCCAGAAAGCTCCTGTCATGCTGATATACCCCTGTCTCACATGACTATCCGTCGAGGCAGCCGCAGCAGTGATTGCAGAGGAGCCCATTCCCGCCTCATTAGAAAACACTCCCCTGGCAATCCCATAACGAGCCGCCTCCAACATTGAAGATGTAACGGTACCTATTGCTCCACCAGACACTGCTTCCAAAGAAAATGCAGATACAAGCATATCTATTATTCCAGATGGAACATTTTCTATATTTCCCATAATAACTATCAACGCACAGATCATATAAAAACATGCCATCACCGGAACCACAACGGATGACACCTTCGAAATACTCTTAATCCCTCCCACAATAATCAAAAGGGCTGCAATGGTTACAAAAAGACCGGTATCTTCCACTGGAATCTGGAAGGTTTCCTGCAATGCCAAAGCAATGGAATTTGCCTGTGTCATATTGCCAATTCCAAAGGATGCAAACACCGCAAATAGTGAAAAACACCATCCAAGCACTTTGCCAAGCTTCTTGTTCTTCAATCCCTTTCGCATGGTGTACATTGGACCACCTGACATTTCCCCACTTTCATTTATCTCACGATATTTCACAGACAGCATACATTCTGCAAACATGGTAGACATTCCAAAGCAAGCGGATATTATCATCCAAATCAATGCACCTGGTCCACCAGCTACCATAGCCGTGGCAACCCCAACAATATTTCCTGTTCCAATAGTTGCTGCAAGAGTTGTAGTTAGGGCTGAAAATGACGACACATCCCCTTCTCCCTTCGTAGTTCTCGCCTCTTTACTCAAGGTAATCTGTAAAGCATAAGGAAGTCGTTTCCAAGGAAGAAATCCGGTGCGAATACTTAAGTAAATTCCTGTACCCATCAACATCACCAAGGTAAATGGTCCCCAAACAATGTCATCTATGTAATATATTATTTCCTCAAAGGTCATATTGGATTGCATACTCCGAAACAAAGTCCTTATAATGTATGACAAACAAAAGACTAGTATGATAATAAAAACCTGCAAACCAAAAATAGAGACCATACTGAAAGAAAGGTGTATGAAACGATTCATTTCATACACCTTAACCATCCATTAAAATATTCAAAACATTATGCATAATCTGGTTTCTACCAACCAAATCCTATCTTTACTCCACACTTTTAAGAGACTCTGCCATATCAATCTTTTCCAGCTTGCCAGACATGGTCCAATTCACAATCTGGTTAAATGCTAATGTTAGAAGCACACTAATGACATAGCTTACCTCCTCTACATGTATATCAAAAGCCACATTGTCCACCTTAATCTGTGTCATAACAAACTGGTGTAAGAAGTAACCAAGTACCACACCCACAAGGCTGGCAATCAAGGTCATAATGAAGTTCTCACGAAATACATAAGAGTTGCTTTCTTCCTTGTAGAACCCTAACACCTTAATGGTTGCTATCTCACGAATACGTTCTGTAATATTGATATTATTGAGGTTATAGATAACAACAAACGCCAGCATCGCTGCACAAACTACAACCAATATAACAACATAGTCAAGACTCGCCATCATATCCGAATAATTGTCCTCAATGTCCTTGCTGACAATGACAGTACTGACATCATCCTCTTTCATAAATAATGTAGACACCTTCTTCACATCTACACCATCTTCCACATTGACATAGAGCTGATTCAATTCTGCGTCTTCTTTGAACAGCTTTTCATAGGTTTTCTGATTCATCACCACAAAATGATCAAAATAATTTTCATAGATTCCAGACAACCGGACTGTACCACCAATTAATTCCTCATTTTGTAAGGATAATTCGTCACCTACATCCACCTTAAAGCTCTCTGCCATGTTGTAGGACATTAAAATCTCACCATCCTCTGGCATAGCAACCATTTCACCCTCCTCGGTGTGCAAATTCATGAAGGTAGACACTTCATCCATATTCTCTGGCACAAGGATACTCACACCCTTTACCTTGTCATTTGCCTCCATATCTGCACTCTTAGAAGATACTCGCATAGTTTCTGCCACGCCATCCACTGTAACATCTTCTTCCGTCACTACCACCATGTCATACAATGCAATCGTTCCATACTGCGTATCTGCAATCGTCGCAATGGAATCCTTCACACCCATACCAGTTACCAACAAAGCAGTACATCCACTGACACCGATAATCATCATAAGAAAGCGTTTCTTATACCGGAACAAATTACGAACCGACACTTTATCTAAAAACTTCAAACGGTTCCAAATGAATGGAATTCGTTCTAACAACACTCTCTTACCAACCTTTGGAGCCTTTGGTCGCATAAGAGCTGCCGCCATCTCTTTAAGCTCCTGATGACAAGCAAAAAATGTTGCCCCCGCGGAACAAAGGAGTGCAACCAAAGCACAACCACACGCCAAAGGAATATTCCATACATATTGCAAATCGCCCATGTCATACATCATTTTGTAAGCAGTCCATATAACAAGGGAAAACACCCAGGAACCAACCAAAAATCCAATTACGGAACCTATAATAGCCCCACTACCAGAATAGGTTACATATTTCCCAATAATGGCACCATTTGAATAACCAAGTGCCTTTAACACACCAATCTGTGTACGCTGTTCCTCCACCATTCTTGCCATAGTAGTCATACATACTAATGCTGCAACTAAGAAGAAGAAAAATGGGAATACCCGGCCAACACCAGCAATAATCGCCGCATCATTTTCAAATCCCGCATAACCAGAGTTCACATTTCTACCTAAGACAAATACCTCTGGCTTTTCTAAGTCCTCTAACTCTTCCTTCGCATCTGCAATCTCTTGTTCTGCATCTGCAATCTCTGTTTCAAACTCCGCTTTGGCATCATCATACTCGGCCTGACCATCTGCAATCTCCTGTTTTGCATCCACTAAGTCCTGCTCGCTTTGCCAAATCTGACTCTTCGCATCTGCAAATTGTTCCTTTGCTTCCTCAATCTGCTTGCCACCCTTATCTAACTCCTTCTTTGCAGCCTTCAATTGCTTTTCTGCTTTTTCGATTTTCTTACCCTCTGCGTCTAAGGTCGTCTTAGCGGTAGCAAACTGTGTTTCCGCTGCATCTAACTGTGTTTTTGCTGTAGCTAATGCCGTTTTTGTCTGATCTAAGGTTGTGCGCCAGGTTGCAAGCTGCTGTTCAGTTGTAGCTTGCTGTTCTGGCGTCATATATGCTTTACCAGCCTCGTATTGCGCCAATGCAGTCTGATATTCCAGCTCACTGGCATCATAGGCTGTCTTTCCTGCCTGATATTCCTTTAAGCTTTTTTCATATTCCGCATAGCCTGTCTTATATTCCTTGACAGCTGCCTCGTATTGTTTTTTCCCTTTGTCAAAGGTCTTTTTGTTCTTGTTATATTCCTTTAATCCCTTTTGATATTCCTTTTCCTTATCCCCAAAAGTCTTCTCATTCTTTGCAAGTGTGTTCTTCGCTGTAGCTAACTGACTCTCACCATCACGAATCTGTTTCCAACCATCATTCAATTCCACCAGTGCATCATCTAATTCCTTCTCTGCGTCTGCCTTTTCCTCTGCAAGGGTACTATCCGCATCATCAATCTCTTCCTTCGCCTCTGTATAGATACGATTATATCTTGCATCTGCCACATCCTGAGTGAACTGCTCCCACTCCTTTTCCTTCGAATCCATCAGCTCCTCATACTCGTCAGAATAAATGTAAGCATCCTTTTCAAAACGCACATAGACCTCTGTGTCATAGTCCATGTCATAGGCCTCATCCATAATATACATAAATGCATCCAAGCTTCCCGAACCAAGGGCTGTAGTTCCGCGGGTATAGATGGCATATAACGGACTTCGAACCACACCCACAATGGTAAATTCCTTTACTGCAAAGAGGTCACTGTTCTCTTCCTCATTAGAATCTGCAACAATGAGCTTTTTTCCAATATCTGCCTCTGTATATTTGTCTGCATCCACCACACATTCATTCTTTGCTTCTGGTAAACGTCCAGACATCAGAATCAAGGTATTAATCTCTTTTGGCATAGACATTGTCTTAATGACTTTCTCGGTTCCGTCTTCCCTGTGAATAATGATATCCGCACTCTTAACACCTTCAGCTGCAAGAACCCCTTCCTGATTTTTCAAGGTTTCTTCTGCATTCTCATCAAATCCTAAGGTTGATAACAACTGATAATCATAGAAGTTGTTATTCTCGAAATATCGATCTGCGGAATATACCATAGACTCATAGGAAATCTTCAATCCCGAATAAAATCCTACACCGAGAGCAATAATTAGAAGAATTGCCATATATCGTCCAAAACTACTTTTAATTTCTCGAAAGGTTGTTTTTATAATTCCTTTATTCATCTCTATCTTCTCTCTCGTTCTTCATTCCTTTACCACTCTAGTGTCTCCACATCCACCGGATTCTCATTCAATCGCATGCTAGAAACCTTACCATTCTTCACTTTGATAACACGGTCTGCCATCTCTGTTATGGCTTGATTGTGAGTAATTACTACAACTGTAGTTCCTGTTTTTCTACAGGTATCCTGTAAAAGCTTCAGTACCGCTTTGCCTGTCTGATAATCAAGGGCACCTGTCGGCTCGTCGCAAAGCAAAAGCTTTGGGTTCTTTGCAAGCGCTCTCGCTATGGCGACACGTTGTTGTTCACCACCAGATAACTGCGCCGGAAAATTTTGCATTCTGTCCTTCAAGCCCACCTGCTCAAGCACCTCTTTTGCATCCAATGGATTCTTACAAATCTGGGAAGCAAGCTCCACATTTTCAACCGCAGTTAAATTACCAACCAGGTTATAAAACTGAAATACAAATCCCACATCATAACGGCGGTATGTGGTAAGCTCTCTCTTATTCAAAGAAGATATTTTCCTGCCATCCAATATCACCTCACCAGTGGTCAATGTGTCCATTCCACCTAAAATGTTGAGAATGGTGGTTTTTCCCGCACCAGAAGCGCCAACAATAATACAAAACTCACCCTGTTCAATCTGAAAATTTGCACCGGATAAAGCATGTATTTCCACCTCACCGGTTTTATAACATTTTGTCACATCTTTAAATTCTACAAATGCACTCATTTTTCTACCCCATTATTTCCTATATCACATACTAATCATCATCACAAAGGTAGATTTTTCTTTCCTTTTTCGCTATACTTATCAAAGAAAAATCTTTCTGTGATACTCATACCAAAAGTACTTTATCACATGCAAAACTGCCGAAAAACAGTCCGAATTTATTATATTACGAACCAATTCGGTAATCAATGAAAAGAGTGTGAAATTTTATGGATTTATATAGACAAATAAAGAAAAACTTTATACTCCCCAATGCCTATGAAGACTGGAAGGAATATCGCAACGCATTGACACAATATATCATCCAAGAGACCAATCACGTATCTTTACCCCTCTCCTTTCACGCTAACATGACAGAGGACGCATTGTTACCTTCTCTTGCCATCATTGGTGCGGGAGCATGTAGCGACTTTGACTTATCTAAACTGGTGGAACATTTCTCAAGAATTACGTTGTTGGATTATGACGAGGAAGCCCTGGGGATTGCAATTGATACCTACCATTTAAACGAGTGTCCTTATATTGAATGCAAGACAATCAGCTTGAATGGAATAAATGATACCCATTATGAAGATTTTTGCAATCAGCTACAAGCCTACCTACAACATAATCTAGGTAACATTACAGCTTCGGACTTTGAGGATTATGCTATTTCATTGATAGAACGCATCTTCAAACAGCTAAAGACATACACCATCCCATTGCAAAAAGATACTTACGATTATATCTGCTGCTTTGGTGTGCACAGTCAATTACAAGCTATGTTTTCGTACATTTATCGAGCTTTTGAAATGAACCTAAAGGAAATGAAACTCTTTGATTCATCCTTGGATCATTCTCGTTTTTCAAGAGCTTTGCAAGAAGAAAACAAACGCTTTATTCCTCTTCTTCATGATGCACTTATCAATTGTTCAAAACAGGGAATCTTTTTTGGATTTGAAGAAAAACGCACCAATACAGAAGGTGCAATTGAAGGAGCTCACCAAGGCATACAGGATATAAAAAGACGCCAACTTATTCTGAAAGAGACATCTCTCATATGGCCATTTCTCCCTTCTGAAAATATCAATTATGAAATGTCAATAATGAAAATAGAACAAAACAAATAGCAAGGTGGACACTTTAAAAATGTCCACCTTTTCTCATACATTTTTTCATTTTACAATATATTACTTTTTAGAAAGATTTTCTTCTCTCTATCTCTACTTACGTTTCTGTCCTTCTTTTATTTGCGATATTGTTTCTTTCCCTTGTATCGTTTCCTCCTGCAACTCTTGCGCCGCTTGTTCCACTGCCTCTTTTTTCAATCTGCGACGTTCCATATCCTCTTCAATCAAGGCTGCAATCACCGCTGTTAACGGAATAAATAAGAACATTCCTAGCACACCGCCGAACTCACCACCTATAATAATAGCAGCAAAAATCAGAA
The DNA here is from genome assembly GCA_017622535.1 of Lachnospiraceae bacterium. GTDB lineage: Bacteria > Bacillota > Clostridia > Lachnospirales > Lachnospiraceae > CAG-590. Next base: position 31,186 of record JAGAQX010000197.1, read on the forward strand.
TGGACGGAATACCGATTGCATTTCCTACAATATGTGGATAAATCAAACGATTATCAATGGTCTGCAATACAAGGAACACTACCAAAAACATAATCGCCTGTAATGGTGACTCCATCACAATCAATAGCATACCAATCGCGCCACCAAAGAAAGCCCCAACAACAGGAATCAATGCAGTAACAGCAATAATCACGCCAATCAACACCGCATACGGCATTCCCATAATTCCCATGCAGATTGCCATTAAGGTTCCAAGAATCATTGCATCCACACACTGGCCAGAAATGAAATTGGCATATGTGTTATATACAAGCTTACCAACATGCTCCATTCCCTCTGCAATATGCTTTGGAAAATAGGTACGGATAAAACGCAATAGCCATTCCCCTATTGCTTCCTTCTTCGCCAATATATAGAAAGCAAAAAACAAACCGATAAAGAACTTCACAAATACGGAGAAGACATTACCAACTGCACTTCCACCGGCTTTCACAGCATCCAAAAAGGATTTGTTCTCAAACAATCCCATTACACTGTTAATGAGTTCTTCATCCACCTCTATATTATCTACATAACTCTTTAGTTCTCCTGGCAGGCCAAAGTTTGTTTCCAAAAACTCAATGCCTGTCCGAATCGCCCCTGGTGCTTTTTCAGCAATCTGCTTCACACTATCTGCAATGCCCGGTATCATATTAAAAATGACAAGCGTAATGACACCAATCAGGATTAACAATGCAGCCACAATAGAGGTTGCTCTCTTCACTGTATGATTCTTAAAAATTCCACCTGTCATATATTTCTCTAGCTTTACAACAATCAGATTCACAATAAATGCAATCACCACGCCATAAATCAATGGTGATATTGCATCATAGCATACGGTAAGTACATTTCTCACCACCGAAAAATGCTGTACTATTGTGTAAAATAGAACGATTAAAAACAATCCTTTCAGAAATGTCTTTTCCCGATTACGAATCATGTATATCCTCTCCTTTTTCCTTCAGAAACCACTTTTTCAAATTAAACTCTTGACCGTTGACATCGTATATATTATTAATACAAATCTTCACCGCCCAAAGGTTGCTTTTTTCAACCCAAAATCAAGTAGGCTCATTGCTAATCGAGTAGGCCGAATCCTACTCGATTACGTTAACACTCACATCGCATGCACAGCATGCTCAGTGATGTACATTCGCCAAATGGATTATCATGCAAG
>JAGAQX010000198.1 GCA_017622535.1 Lachnospiraceae bacterium
ATTGGTTCCACAAATCCAATTTCACAGGTTTACTTTAAGTAAATATTAAAATCCAATAACGAATAAAATGCAGTATGTAATTGTAAACTACATGGACATCTGCACATGACATGCAAAAAGGGTATGTATGAAATATGAAATCTACATGATTTTCACTCATACATACCCTTCTATTATGTTGTACTATAATTCATTTCAGACTGCATTATAAATCTGTTGTTTCATTTCCTCCTGTCATGGCAGATTGCTTTGCTCCAAAGGTAATGGCACACCGATGACACACAGACTGGCACTCACCACACTGGATACATTCTGCATCTCCTACTTTTTTTACATCCAACTTGCAATGAGCCACACAGGCATTACAACCGTTACATTTATTCTCATCCACCTTCATTCCAACCATGGATACCTTATGGAACAATCCATAAAATGCACCTAGCGGACAGATAAAACGACAAAAACTACGGAAAATAAAAATAGCCGATGCAATAATTAAAATAAGAATTCCCATCTTCCAGGAAAACAATCCACCTAGTAACGCCTGCAAGCGTTCATCTGCTGCGATTAGTGGAACTCCACCCTCCAAGGTTCCCGCTGGACAGATATATTTACAAAATCCTGGAACAGCAAGGGTAAGCGGTATTACAATCACAAACACAACCAAAATGATATATTTCACACAGGACAACATCTTTGTCCATCGATTCTTTTTCATTTTCTTCGATGGAATCTTATATAATAACTCTTGTATTAACCCGAAAGGACAAAGATAACCACATATCACTCTTCCAAGTAACACTCCAAACAACAAAATCACACCTAACACATAATAAGGAAATTTGTATTTAGAAGATAACAGTGCAGTTTGAAGACTTCCCAAAGGACAAGAGCCGATAGCACCAGGACAGGAATAGCAGTTAAGCCCTGGCACACAAACACCCTTTAATTCTCCTTGATAAATGGTCCCCTTTGCAAAACCAGTAAAATTACAGTTGTACAGAAGGGCACAGATTACCTGTATCATTTTTCTACGCATTATCCAATCCCTATACACTCATAGCAGATACGAATTGCTTTATTACGGATATCACGAAATCCATTCTCATGAATTCCAACAAGTATGAGCAAAACTGCCGCTATCAATAGCCCTTTCTGTATCATATTTCTTTTCATATCATTCTCTCTACTTTCTATAACCTTGCAATTACTCTACTCAGCTAACTCAGCATCAATAGCTGCTTTATAAATCTGATATTGGGAATCCGCATCTGAAGCACCAACGTAGACATTCTTCACAATACCATCCTTGCCAATGACTAAGGTATATGGAATACCACTACTTGGATAAGTAAAGCTCACTTCTCCGTCTACATCGTAGGCAATCGGAAAGGTATATCCGGTATCCTCTAGAAATTGATTAACACTTTCCTCATCCTCCATACAATTGACTGCAAGAATGACAACCTCATCGCCATAATCCGCATCTAGCTTCTCGAAAGCTGGCATCTCCCCAACACAAGGCGGACACCATGTTGCCCAGAAATTTAATAAAATTACCTTTCCACTATTTTCAGAAAGTGTAAATGTGCTACCATCCACCAAAGGCGCACTAAATTCTGGTGCCACATCTCCCACAACCACTTCTTTTATTTCATATCGATTTACGTCTGATTCCGTACTGGTGTCAAAGGTATCCAATCTAGAAGATCCTTCTGTATTATTTTCTAATTCCGACTCTACTGCCGATCCGTCCTGCTCTACTCTGTGAGAGACAATTTCTTCCTTCCCACATCCTGCTAATCCACATATCAATAGCATCATGTAAGTAAATACCCACACTCTGACTTTCTTTGTTTGTCTCATTTCTAAATTATCTTTTCTCATTCTTGCCTCCTGTTTTCCAATTGATGTTACAAATTACAATTGCACCCAACACCAAAAGAATTCCTATAAAATTATGAAAGGTCACATTCTCTTCAAATAGTAAAACTCCAAATATAGTCGCCGCCACTGGTTCCACTGATGCCACAATAGATGCTTTGCTATTTTCCATAGCACTCAATCCCACCGTATACAAAATATATGGAATCACTGTACTAACCAACGCAAACACAATATAAAATCCAAACATACTTATATCTTTAATACAAGCATCTACTATCATTCCCACATTTGCCAATGGCAATGCACCAAAACAAGCAAATAAAAATGTATAAAAGGTAATCGTAAGACTGCCATATCCTCTTTGTAACGCAAATCTACTAAAAATGGAGTACAGTGCGTAACCAAGGCCAGCCCCCAATCCCACCAATATTCCCTGTGGGGACAGCCTACTCGTATCGCTTAATATACCAGTAACAAATATACAACCCACAACAGTTGCTATAAGCGATATCATTTTAATCATAGTTATTTTCTCACGGAATAAAATAGCCGATAACACCATGACAATAGCCGGAGCCGTATAAAGCAATACAGCCGCCACTGAAAGCGACGTCATGGTAATTGCCTTAAAATAACAGTAATTAAAAAATATAATGCTACAGATTCCAGTTCCTGCAAAACACCACAGATCCTTCACCCTTACTTTCAAAAGCCTTCGATTGTACACCATCAAAACCACTGCCATTAGCAACGCTGTCATGACAGAACGAACAGCCACAATCTCAATGGTAGTAAATTGGAGTTCGTTGAGACTTCGCACATAAAGTCCCATTGTCCCCCACAAAATTCCTGCAATCAACACAAATATTGGAGCTATTTTCTTCATTTTGTATCACACATTCCTTGTTGTTCTTGTTTTCTAATCTACATATTCTCTAACATTTCTTATATCTTTGCAAACACTTGCGAAACCTTACATTCCATATTGTTCATGGCATTTTCCCGATTCATCCGCTGCTCTAGCGGAATGCTTTCATCACTTATGACATGTATTTCATCAAGTTCTTTTATATCACACTTCGTTGCATTTGTTCCCAAACATCCTGCAAATGCTAGTACCTTACATCCATGTTCCTTCGCACGTTTCGCAATACCAATTGGGGCTTTCCCACGTACACTTTGTTCATCGATTTTCCCTTCACCAGTCAACACAATATCTGCGTCCGCCAATTCTTTATCTATTCCTATCGAATCTAATATCAAATCCACGCCAGATTCTAGTGTACCATTTAAAAATGCCAGAAACGCAAAGCCTAATCCTCCCGCTGCTCCTGCACCCGAGTGTTCACTATATGGTTGTACCTTTTTTTGAGAATTGTCAGATATGTTTATTTCTAGCTTGTGATTCTTTTGTAAGGAAGTTAAATAGCGCTCCACCACTTGAGAGTAATGCAACATGTCTTCATCCACACTTTGACACAAATTATCCGCTAACCCCTTTTGTATTCCATACACATAGGTTGCACCATTTTTACCACAAAGCGGATTATCCACATCACAAGCAATCTGAAACCTACACTCAGTAAGTTGTGGAAGAACATTTCTGTCTGTAATGGTTGCAATCTGTGAAAGACCTTGTGCACCTGCTTTCACAGGAACTCCAGTTTCATCTAAAAATTCGTATCCCAGCGCTGATAGCATACCAACACCGCCATCATTGGTAGCACTTCCGCCAATACCTATCACAAATTTCCGGCAACCTCTTTCTATTGCATCCACAATCATTTCGCCCACACCATAGGATGATGTAGCAAGAGGATTTCGTTCTTGCTCTGAAAGCTTCGTAAGTCCCGCCGCCTGCGCCATCTCCATCACAGCTGTTCCATCTGATAAAATACCGTATGTACATAATGTTTGTCTTCCTAATGGATCTGATACTTGTATATCAATCCTTTTCCCATTCATTCCTTCAATCAATGCATCCACAGTTCCTTCACCGCCATCTGCCAAAGGCAAAACTACCACCTCAGCATCTGGTACACTACACAACACGCCCTTCTTTGCCGCAGTGCCCGCCTCCATAGATGTCATACTACCTTTAAAGGAATCGATACCAATTACTACTTTCATACAAATGCTCCAAACAGTACTTGTTTTATTTTCTTCGCTTTTTCTTTTGATTTACATTTTCTTGCTTTGTACTTACTTCCGTTACTGCAGTTTCCATCACTACCACATCTTGCTCTGCATCATCCTTTTTGAAAAGCTTCTTAAACTCTTCCCATTTTCTATGTATAACCAAACGCGTTACTTCACGCTTCTTCTTCCGCTCTACATTCTTCGCATCACGGTTTTTCTTCCATTCCTCACGTTTTTGTTCCCATTTCAACTTTCTGGCAAGACGTGCCTCTTGACGTTTTCTACGCTTTTGATTTCGACGTACTGCTTTCTCCGCTTCGTCCTCAATCTCCTTCAAATCTTCCTTCACACTGCGTAGCTTCTTCTTTACACCTCTATAAGGATTGTAAACAAAATAAGCAAGCGTTCCAAAAACTAACACAACACAACCTACCATCACAAAATATGGCAGCAATAATTCATACTGTGGAAACTGAAGCTCATAGCACACGAAGAGTATCAACATCGCTGGAAACATCAATATATAAAGAAATCTACAGATTGCTTCCATCACTTTACCGCGCTTACTCTCCTGTGACAGCAATGCTCCCTCTATACCTGTAAATGCAACTAAAAAGAGACAAAGCTGCGATTCAAAACCATGCAAAAAGGCACTTAATCCCACTAATCCTACAGACAATACGAAAAATGCCAATGCCATACCCTGATAATACGCATTCTTATATTCCTTCATCCCCTGCAGTTTATCTTCTGTAATTCCATTCAGTTCATACACTTGCTGTCGCATCTGGGCTCTTGTATCGTCATTGAATTTTCGAAGCTCCTTTGTCCGCTCTAAATGATCCTCTGTGGAGCGCTTCATTTCATCTAAAAGCTTTTGCTCCTCCTCAATTCGTGCCCTTGTAGCATCCTCAATTTCACGTTGCTTTTCAACCTGCTCACGAACCCATTTTGCCTTCTGTACACGAATGCTCTCTTCCTGTACCTCAGCCTCTTTAAATTCCTTTATCTCCTGTTCAATCTGCTCTAGTTTTGAAGTTTGCTTTTCTGTTTCCGGTTCTGGCATTTTCGGAACAATTTCATTTTTCTTATCTTCATTTAATAGATCTAGCTTTATATCTCCTTTTTCATTTTCCTTCAAATCTTCTCTTTTCATATCCTCTTTCATCATTTTTCTCCTTCGTATACTATCCATATTTTTAATTAAAAATCTCAAATTATAAGGTCATATTGTAAAGTATTGATCCATAAAATCTATCTATATACCAGTTCCTACAAAACTACTTTTTCATTTTCTTATTTTTGCAGAAGACTGTCAAGCATTTATACCTTACCCATTGTCAAAATTTCGTTTTTTCATCAAGTATTCATTGAGTTTCTCTTTGTTTTGCTATAAAATATAAATAGTGTATTTTTGAGATTATGATGTGCATACTAAGGGGGCATGATTATGGGAACGAAAAAGACTACCTCCAAAAAAATTTCGAATGGATTTGGAACCGAATTAGAATCTGGAACACCAAGGGAAATTCCAGATACAGTGAAGACAAAAAAGGCATTGGCCTATAATCAGAATCAGTTAGCTGTAGAGCGAACAGAATTCTCGAAATTCCGAACAGATTTGGCATTTACGAACAGCAAGTTAGCAGTGGAACAAACCCATCTAGCCTATTTGCGTACTATTGTATCCTTAATCGGTAGTGGTGCTACTATTTTCAAGGCGTTGCCATTGCTTGGAATTTCACAGTCATTTACAAATATATTGACTGCGTTTTTATTCGTTTTTGCTGCATATTTCATTTATAAGGATTTAACTACATATCCTCGATTAAAACGTCACCTTTCTGAATTAGAGCAGCAGGCAAACGAACTTGCAACACAAACAGAAAGTCTCGTTTTCAAAGTAAAAGAGGATACATTATAACTACGTTACCAATTATTTTTATATATCAAGGAGGTATTTTCAACATGGGTTTTTTAACAGGCAAAACAGTCATTATCACTGGTGCAGGACGTGCAGTATTAAGTGATGGAAGATGTGGCTCCATCGGTTATGGTATTGCTACTGCATATGCAAAGGAGGGGGCAAACATTGTAATTACTGGACGTAATGTTCAGAAGTTAGAGGATGCAAAAGAAGAATTAGAGCGTCTTTACGGAATTAAAGTCCTTATCGTTCAGGCAGATGTCAATGCTGGTGCTGACAACGAAGCGGTGGTTGGCGAAGTTGTGAAACAGACAATGGATACATTTGGAAGAATCGATGTATTAATTAACAACGCTCAGGCTTCTGCATCTGGTGTTACTTTGGCAGACCACACCACAGACCAGTTTAACTTAGCTATGTATTCTGGATTATATGCAGCGTTCTATTACATGAAGGCTTGCTATCCATATTTGAAGGAAGCACAGGGTTCTGTTATTAACTTTGCTTCTGGTGCTGGATTGTTCGGTAACTTCGGTCAGTGTGCTTATGCAGCTGCTAAAGAGGGTATCCGTGGTCTTAGCCGTGTTGCTGCAACAGAATGGGCAAAGGATAACATCAATGTTAACGTAGTATGTCCGCTTGCTTGGACAGCACAGTTAGAGCAGTTTAAGAATGCATATCCAGATGCATTTGAGAAGAACGTACACACTCCACCAATCGGACATTTCGGTGATTCTGAGGATGAAATCGGACGCGTTTGTGTACAGCTTGCTTCACCAGACTTCAAATATATGACCGGTGAGACATTGACACTTGAGGGTGGACTTGGTATGAGACCATAATCCCTGATATTCATGGGGTACGAAAAATCCTGCTGTCTTATATAGGACAGTAGGATTTTTCTATTCTTATGAATATCCTCGCCACGCCCGATGCTGTTATAGGCATTAGGCTGGCGAGGATTTGTTGTATTATTTGATTTTAATTTTTTCTCCAGCGATTACAATATATTCAACCTGTGTCATATCAATTTCCGGAAAGTCCGTACGAGATACAAAACCTTCCACTGCAAAATTGCTAATACCGCTTTGGGTACAGAAACATTCTATTTCAGTTCCGTCTTCTAATATCACAGAGTCTAAGATTTCGAACGTGGAAGACGTATGAACTGTAGGACTCTTCATACCTTTTATTTGTATAGAGACTGGTGACACCTCTATTTCTCTAATTACGCAGGTCAACTGTTCGCCAGCTTCTTGTAACTTCACAACTTTAAAAAGATTTTTCTCAACAGTATTTGCTGCATAGTAATTATCCCATTTCAAGCACCATTCACCGTCACTGATAATAGTTTCTTTTTCATTACCATTTTCCATCGGTTCATACATCACTAGCTTACTAAACCATAGATCCACTGTTGCGCGATTAATATCATTAAAATCTGAAAATTCCAGCATAAATGAAACCGAACCATTGTTATCATAAGAAGAATACGTAATTCCACCAGGTAAACCTCTTGAAGGTTGGTGATAACAATTCATTGTGTCATCCCCAAACAAATAATAACCGTTTTTACCTACTGTCCATGGCACATTGGTGTCCAACTGAACCCACATGCAGTTCTTGTCACCAATTAACTGAAAAGCCGTTATCGTTACGTCGTCTGCGGTATCACTAACACCTACCTTCACATAACCACCGTCTAAATCCTCCATTGCTTCAGAAATGCCTAACATATCTGCCATCTGGATATCCCAATCATGCTCTTTTGCAAAACCAACCACTCCAATCATAAGTATAAAGGTAGCAACCAACACTACAGCCTTACGTTTGCCAAACAAGCGACGTTTTGATACTGATTTTACTATATATTGTGACTTATCAGAATGCAATTCTCTTCTTATGTTTTCATCTTGATTTTCGCCCTTTGACTCTTTCATTTCTATTCTAATTTTGTCCAAGGTTAAATTCTCTTGGCGTTTCCAAATATTTTTTTCTTCTCTAGACGGAACAGAAGATACACCTAACAATTCATCCATTCCTTCTTTGGCTAATAACACATCATCTAACAACAACGTTTCATCTCCTGTCAATTCATCTATATATTCATACAATAACTCATCTGTCTTCATAGCAGGTCATCCCCCTTTCCATCAACATATCTTTTAGTTTCCTTTTTCCACGATACAGGATATTTTCTGTCTTCTTCTCGGATATTTGCAAACAATTAGCTATTTCCTTATTTTTCATACACAAAAAATATTTGTATAGAAACACCTTGTTATCCGGCTCGCCCAAAAGTGCAATCACCTCATGCAAAATCTGCCTTAATTCTTTTCTTTGCACTTCGTTTTCCAAAGAAATATCTGAAACCAGCTCTGGCTCATTTTCATCATTAATGGAAACCAGTTGATATCCATTCTTTCTTCGGATATCAATTGCTGCATTTCTTGCAATGGAATATATCCAGCTTTTTAA
>JAGAQX010000199.1 GCA_017622535.1 Lachnospiraceae bacterium
ACCTGTCATATACTTACCAGCACCCTCAGATACACCTAAGATAACTGGGCTCTTTAACTCCTCAGCTGTCAAAAGAATTGACTTTGTCCACTCAAGGTTGTTGATGTTGAACTGACCAACAGCATACTTACCAGCTTTTGCTTTTGTTAACATTTCTTTTGCTGAAACTAACATGAATAAATCCTCCATCTCTTTTAAATAAATTATATTTGACAGGTGAAATGAGTTCTCACCTGCACACTTGCCACCATTATACTCTAACCTTTCGCAAAAAGAAAGACTTAAAGTGAGAAATTTTCGCGAACTGTTGTGCTATACATTGATAGCAACATAGGAATATACTAGTCTTTAATATTTCCATGTTTATTTCCTTGAAATTGTTTTCTCCCATTCCCATGCATCCTTACACATAGAATCCAGATCCTCTTCTGCTTTCCATCCTAAGAGTTGTTGTGCCTTATCCGGATTCGCATAACACTGCGCCACATCACCAGCACGTCTTGGTGCTATTTCATAAGGCACCGCTATGCCATTCACACGTTCAAACGCCTTCACAATATCCAATACACTATATCCATTACCAGTTCCAAGATTCACTATCTCAGCACCCTTATGATTCATTGCATATTTCACTGCAGCAATATGTCCCTTCGCAATATCAACCACATGGATATAATCTCTCACACCAGTTCCGTCCGGTGTATCATAATCATTACCAAACACATTCAAATGCGAACGAATTCCAGAAGCAACCTGTGTAATATATGGCATCAAATTGTTTGGCACACCATTTGGCTGCTCCCCGATTAATGCGGATTTGTGTGCACCAATCGGATTAAAATAGCGAAGAATCACTGCTGACATCTCTTTTTCCGCATAGCACACATCCTGAATAATTTGTTCTGCCATGTATTTAGTCCAACCATACGGGTTGGTACAGCCGGTTGGCATACCCTCCACTAATGGTACAGTCTCCGGAACACCATAAACCGTTGCCGATGAGCTGAAAATGAGATTATTCACTCCATGTTTTTTCATTGCCTCCATTACCGTCAATAGTGTATCCAAATCATTGCGATAGTACATCAATGGTTTCTCCACTGACTCACCAACCGCCTTATAACTAGCAAAATGCAAAACCGCCTCAATATTGTATTTTTCAAACATGGCATCTACTTTATCCACATCGCAAACATCCATTTCTTCCAAAGCTGGTCGTTTGCCAGTAATCTTTTCAATCGCATCTAACACCTCTGGCTTGCTGTTGTAAAAATTGTCAGCAATTAACACATCATATCCGGCCTCAATCAATTCCACTGCCGTATGGGAACCGATATATCCCGCGCCACCTGTTAATAAAATCATGTTCTGTCCTCCTATACACTCATCACAAAACTTTTCGCTTGTATGCAAAACTATCCATTTCACACAGAACAATCGAGCAGACCAATTCGTCCACTCGATTATGCTTTCGTTATATTACTTTGCCCAAAGATCCTCGCCGTACACACCATCTGCAACCAGCTGTTTAAACGCTGCCACAACACCATCCTTATCCTCCTGATAAGTCACACCAAACCAACGATCTGAGGACGAAAGCACCTTCACCTGAGACTGACCAGACTTCAACAAATCATCCATAATGATTGGCAACAAAAATTCGGCCTTCAAATTTGCAGGATCCATATTCTGTAAAAATTCTTCAAACTTATCTTCTAAAATACCAATATATTCTGGTGTTACACCCCACATATTCATAGAAACCAATGTATCATCGGAAAGTTCCAAGCCTTCCTCTGAGCTGTAAGCTCCATCCTCTGCCCTGGCAATCTCATGAGTCTCATTAATTGTAATTAAGTTATTATTCTCATCCATCTTGCACACACCACGCGTCACAGTACCGTTCTCACTCAAGGTGTTTGCAAGCTTAAAGCCTGCCATACAATACTGATCCGTTGTATTTTCATGCTCTGCTAAGAACTTATAAATCTTAACAAATGCTTCTTTACCATAGTAATCGTCTGCATTAATCACAACAAATGGAACATCTAGAATATGTCTACATGCAAGCACCGCTTGACCTGTTCCCCAAGGTTTCGTTCTATCCTCTGGACATGTAAATCCTTCTGGCAAATCATTCTTATCCTGGAACACATACTCCACCGGACAAATCTTCTCAATTCTAGAACCGATGACTTCCTTGAATTCTTCCTCAATATCCTTACGAATAATAAAGATTACCTTGTTAAATCCAGCCTCTAATGCATCATGAATCGAATAGTCGATAATAATCTCACCCTTAGGACCAACCTTTTGTAACTGCTTGATACCTGCACCATAGCGGGAGCCTATGCCCGCTGCCATAATCACCAATGCAATATCCTTCATCTTCAATCTCCTTTTCTTTTAAAGCCTTATCTATCGTTACATTTCCCTATTGTTATATACCCCTTCAAATGTCGCCTCTACTGCATTAGCATATGCGAACAAGGTCATTCTATCATTTATTTAAAATAATAACAAGTAAAAAAGCGAACAAGTTTCTGTCAAGTAATCGTTGGCACGATTCCTATCACATAAATAAATCTTGTTATTCGTCTGCCCTGATGGGCAGTCTTATTCATTAGCTGCGTAATTATCCTTTATCATGCATGAATGCTCTGTCAAGGGTGCGAAGCAT
>JAGAQX010000200.1 GCA_017622535.1 Lachnospiraceae bacterium
AAGGTTCTAACATAGGACTCTGACGTCTCACCTGGGAGTCCTGACATGATGTCTATATTAATATTACTAAATCCAACCTGTCTTGCACTACTGTAGGCTGCAACAAACTGGTCATAATTGTGAACTCTTCCAAGCACCTTCAATAAATCATCATTGGCACTTTGTAATCCAATACTTAAACGATTAATTCCAGCACTCCGATACACGGCCAGCTTGTCCTTCAAGAGACTATCTGGATTCCCTTCTATTGTTATCTCAGCCTTTAAATCCACTTCGAACACAGAATGAATTTTCTGCATAATCTGTTTAATAAAGGATGCCTCTATAAATGAAGGCGTACCCCCACCAAAAAAGATTGTTCGAATACTATATTCATCCGAAATTGGGCGATACGCTTCTATTTCCTTACACAAAGCACTCACATATTGCTTTTGCTCACTATACCCACAACCACCGAAGGATAGAAAATCACAATAGTTGCATTTTGCCTTACAAAAAGGAATATGAACATATAAACTTAATGGTCTTTTTTCTATCCTTGTCATGATTCTCCATCACTTTCTTTATCTTATAGCCATAATCTAAACTCAGTAAAATAAATCTAATATATTACTACTCTTCATCTAACTTCAGCACACTCATAAATGCCTTCTGTGGAATCTCTACATTACCAATCTGGCGCATACGCTTCTTACCCTCTTTCTGCTTTTCGAGAAGCTTCTTCTTACGGGTAATATCGCCACCATAACACTTGGCAAGTACGTCTTTACGAAGAGCTTTCACCGTCTCTCTTGCAATAATCTTACTTCCGATTGCTGCCTGAATCGGTATCTCAAATAAATGTCTAGGAATCTCACCTTTTAACTTCTCGCACATCTTACGTCCACGCTCGTAAGCAGTATCTGCATGCACGATAAAGGAAAGCGCATCCACTTCTTCCTTGTTAATCAAAATATCCAGCTTCACAAGATTTGAACGAACATAACCGCACATCTCATAATCAAAAGAGGCATAACCTCTCGATCGGGATTTCAATGCATCAAAGAAATCATAAATGATTTCATTTAGCGGCAATTCATACCTTAGTAACGCTCTCGTCTCTTCCATATATTCCATACTCTTATACACACCACGTCGCTCCTGACAAAGCTGCATAATTGCACCCACATAATCCTTTGTCACCATAATCTCTGCTGCAACAAATGGTTCCTCCATATAATCAATCATGGAAGGATCAGGCAGATTGGATGGATTCGTCAACTCAATCATCTCACCATCTGTCTTATATACACGATAAATTACGCCTGGGGCAGTTGTTACCAAATCTAAATTGTATTCTCGTTCCAATCTTTCCTGAATAATCTCAAGATGTAATAAACCAAGGAATCCACAGCGATATCCAAAACCTAATGCTACCGATGTCTCTGGTTCATAGCTTAATGCTGCATCATTCAACTGAAGCTTCTCTAATGCATCTCGCAAATCCGGATACTTAGCACCATCCGCAGGATACATACCACAATACACCATCGGATTTGCCTTCTTGTAACCAGGTAGTGCTTCTGCACACGGATTATTTGCATCTGTCACTGTATCACCGACCTGCGTCTCCTTTACATCCTTAAGACTCGCCGTAATGTATCCTACCATTCCCGCAGAAAGCTCGTCCTGTGGAATAAATTGTCCCGCACCAAAAATACCAACCTCAACAACCTCTACGATTGCTCCAGTTGCCATCATTTTAATCTGTGTTCCTTTACGGACCGAACCATCAAACAGACGACAGAAAATGATAACACCCTTATAGGCATCATACTTACTATCAAAAATCAAAGCCTTTAAGGAAGCATCCGGATCCCCCGACGGAGCTGGAATCTTCTCTACAATCTGCTCTAACACATCCTCAATATTGATTCCAGTCTTAGCTGAGATACGAGGAGCATCCATGGCCTCAATACCAATGACATCCTCTATTTCATTGGCAACCCGGTCTGGCTCTGCGCTTGGCAAATCAATCTTGTTAATGACTGGCATAACCTCCAAATCATTGTCGATTGCCAAATATACATTCGCTAAGGTTTGTGCTTCAATCCCCTGTGCTGCATCCACGACTAGGATTGCACCCTCACAGGCAGCCAAGCTTCTTGATACCTCATAATTAAAATCTACATGTCCCGGAGTATCAATTAAATTAAAGATATACTCCTCTCCATCCTTTGCTTTATATACAATACGAACAGCCTGCGCTTTGATGGTGATTCCACGTTCTCTCTCTAATTCCATGTTATCCAATACCTGCGCCTGCATCTCACGGTCTGTCAACAAACCGGTCTTCTCTATAATTCGGTCTGCCAAAGTCGATTTACCGTGGTCGATATGTGCAATAATACTAAAATTACGAATTTTGCTCTGGTCTAAATGTGCCATTATAATCTCCTATCCTTTCAAGACTTGTCACGATAGATTGTCTGATATAATCTAAACTCACACTCATCTACCACTCCAAATCTACCTATATGACCTAGTCATACAGGATAAAGTATAGCACATTATTCCTTTTTACTCAACACTTTATCAAGGATTGCCGCCAATGGCTCCATTGCGTTTTTCTCTTCTTGGATTGTGTTATTTTGTGCCCCTACTTCAATCAATGTCGCTCTTGGCATCACATGCAAATTATAACGCAAACTTCTCACATAGATTTTTCGTACATAATCTCCATAATGCTCCTTTCCTGTCAGATACATTTGAAAGCTGAAAGCTAGATTGGTTAACTTATTGGGGTTTTCCAAATATGCGATTTCACCATTCATCGTAGAACGGCTAACACCATTTAAAAACATAATTTTCGCCGTCTTTTTCCCATTTATTTCTGTAACGAGATGAGTTTCTTCATCCACACCATCTCTATGTAAATCAATGACAACCTCAATGGACGGATTATCCTTCAAAATTTGTGACACGCCATTGTAGGAATTTTCATATGCCTTACTACGATCTAACACACCATCAATCACATCGTAGGTGGTTGTGTCATGATACACAGGAATACCATATTGATTTTCCAACAACTCCTTCAAATATGCACCAACCCCTACAATCGTATCCTCCACACACCCCTCTCTGCTATCTACAAAAGCTTCTGATGCATGAGTGTGGTAAATTAAAACCTTAGGAGCTGCTTCATGGATACTCTCCACGCTTGTCTTCAAATTTTCCACCGACAAATCCTGGTCTAATAGATTCGAAAGACTAAGTTCTTCTTCCGTCATGCTAGTGTTTGTATCCACCACAAAAATTTTATTCAGTAGAAATGCGC
>JAGAQX010000201.1 GCA_017622535.1 Lachnospiraceae bacterium
AATCGTATGCTGAATATAGACTCAGAGGAGGAAGGTATTTTCCTTACAAGCTGTGCAGGCGGTGTGTCTGCGCATGTAAATATTCCGGTTGTGTGGGAAACAACAAAGAATCTTACATGGTACGAGATTATTGTTTCAGGCTTGCTTGGTGGACACTCTGGTGCAGAAATTCATAAAGAGAGAGCAAATTCCAACAAGGTAATCGGTAGAGCACTGTTCGATTTGAAAGATAAAGTTCCTTTCAAATTAAAAGCTTTAGAGGGTGGCTCTAAGGATAATGCAATTCCGCTATATTCTTCTGCTGTGATTGGAATAGAACAATCAAATGAGGATACTGCGAAAACGATAATTGCAGAATTGAATGAAACCTTAAAGGCAGAATACGCAGTATCGGATTCAAAAATAGATTTGATATTTGATGTGTGTAAGGAAAACGTAGATGGTGAATTGACATTAGATGATGAAAGCTTGTCAAAAGTTGTGGCATTTTTAATGGTTGCACCAAATGGCGTGCAGGCAATGAGTATGTCAGTGCCTGGTTTGGTGGAGACATCTTTGAATATGGGTATATTGAAATTGACTGAAGAAGGTTTGTTTGCACAACATGCAATTCGTAGTAGTGTAACTACTAGAAAACACTATGTTGTTACACAATTAGAAAGTCTTGTTGTTTCCCTTGGAGGAAGAATGGAATGTAAAGGTGAGTATCCTGCTTGGGAGTATAAGCAAGAATCTGTAGTACGTGACAGAGTGGTGGCTCTTTATGAAAAAATGTATGGAAAGACACCCATGATGGAGGGAATTCATGCTGGTCTGGAATGTGGTTTATTGGCAGATAAGATTCCGAATCTGGATTGTGTTTCCATGGGACCAGATATTTTAGACATTCATACACCAGCAGAGCGTTTGTCGATTTCTTCTACAAAGAGGGTATATGAATTCTTGTTGGCGTTCTTAAAGGAGAAATAAGAATACAACCGAAAGTGTTTGTTGGCAATGAGATTTAAAAAGAAAAAAGTTTATGCTGATAATGGATAGAATTTGAAGTGAAATCTATGAGAAATAGAATGATTGAATAGGAGGACATAAGATGCGCGTTGGAATGGGCTATGATGTTCATAAATTAGTAGAAGGTAGAAAGTTAATATTGGGAGGCGTGAATGTTCCATATGAAAAGGGATTGTTGGGACATTCTGATGCAGATGTGTTGACACATGCTATTATGGATGCATTATTAGGCGCAGCTGCTCTTGGTGATATAGGAAGACATTTTCCGGATACTGATGAGAGATTCAAGGGTGCAGATAGTATCGAATTACTTCGTCATGTTAAGAAGCTATTGGATGAGAATATGTATGTGATTGGTAATGTTGACGCAACCATTATTGCACAGCGTCCAAAATTGGCACCATTTATTCCAGATATGGTAACGACTATTGCAGAGGCGTTAGAAGTGTCGGAAAGTCAGGTGAATATTAAGGCGACTACCGAAGAAGGTATGGGCTTTACAGGAACAGGTGATGGAATGAGCTCTCAGGCTATTTGTCTGTTGGAAACAGTAGGGAATTACGATTATAATGTGATGGATCAAAATGACAGCAAATGTAGTGGCTGTAGTGGGTGTCAAAGAGCATAAAGACAAAAAGTAAAATTGTATATGAAATATTTCTAAGAGCACTAATGTTGAAGATAGAGTGATAATATGATGAAGGAGCATTACCTTGGAAGGATATAAAGAAACAGCTGCGATTCACATATTAACTGAATATTCGGAAAAGCTTATATGGGAACAATCATTGCGTTCTCTTTGGCAAACTTGTTTTCATGATCCACAACATTATGAGGATTTCTATTTCGATAAGGTGTATGCAAATAATAAGGTATATGCAATAAAAGATATGGGGATGGTTCATGTGAACTTCTATCGTTGCAAAGTGTTGGGGCATGATATGACATTACCTTATATTGTTGGTGTTGCAACGGATGAGAGATATCGTCGACAGGGTGTAATGCGAAAACTGTTAGACAAGGTTCTCTCAGATTTGAAAAACAAACATATACCTTTTACGTATTTGATGCCAGCTAGGGAGGAATATTATATTCCTTTTGGATTTCGAAGTGTTACAAAGAAGAGTGAGTGTGAAGTGACCAGTACTTTTGTGGGGTCTAAGAAATTACGACACTATATGTCCTATGAAGAATTTTGTAATCAATCTGAGGAATTTCAGTTGCAGTTATTGGAGAATATTGATCAGTGGCTAAAGCATAAATATGATGTTTATGCGGTACATGACAAAAGCTATTATGATTTGTTGTATGCTGAGAAAATGTGTCAAAGTGGTGATATCATATTCTGTTTTGATGATTTTATTGGTGCAGAGAAGTTTTGTGGCGTATTTGCTTATGCTATGGATGAAGAAACTCCTTATGTAGAACAAATACTTGTAAAAGAGAGTATGTTACAGGCATCAAATGCAACCGAAGAATTATTGTGTTCTTATTTTGACACATGTTCAACAATAAAAATGACAAAGGCATATCCATATATGCTTCGCATTGTTCATAGAGATGCGTTTATAGAATTGTTTGGGGAAAAACTTTCAAAAATGTTAGCCCAACCAATGGAAGAATGGACAGATGAACAGATGATTACAAGCCTGTTTGTAGAGAAAGGTAACATTTATTTTGCAGAGATTGTTTAGGTGGTCAAGTACTGCATACATTTTTGTGCAAGTACAAGGAATACATTATCCCAATCCTGGTATCTTGACAAAATAAATGCATAAAAATATACTAAGGAAAGGTGTTTGAGACCGTAAATTATAGGTTGAGAGAGAAACACAGGAAGGAAAGTATGATATGAAGATTTACAATACAATGACTAGAAAGAAAGAAGAATTTGTACCAATTCGTGAAGGTAAGGTGGGTATATATGTATGTGGTCCTACTGTGTATGACAATATTCATATGGGTAATGCCCGTCCGATGATTGTGTTTGATACATTGAGAAGATATTTACTATATAAGGGTTATGATGTGAATTATGTCTCTAACTTTACCGATGTGGATGACAAGATTATCAAGCGTGCCATTGAGGAGGGAGTGACTTCGTCTGAGATTTCTGAGAGATATATCGAGGAAGTTATGAAGGACATGAAGGATTTGAATGTTATGGAAGCAACGACTCATCCAAAGGCAACAGAAGAAATTGATGATATGATTGCTATGATTGAGACGTTGATTGAGAAGGGTCATGCCTATGAAGTAAATGGTACCGTATACTTCCGCACAAGAAGCTTTAAGGATTATGGAAAATTGTCAAAGAAGAATATTGATGACTTGGAAGCGGGCCACAGAGACGAGAAGCATGCGCTTAAGGTTTCTGGTGAAGGTGAAAAGGAAGATTTCCTTGATTTTGTTCTTTGGAAGCCAAAGAAAGAAGGGGAGCCTTCTTGGGAGTCACCATGGGGCGATGGTAGACCAGGCTGGCATTTAGAGTGTTCGGTTATGTCGAAGAAGTATATTGGTGATATTATTGATATTCATGCAGGTGGAGAAGATTTGATCTTCCCTCATCATGAGAATGAAATTGCGCAGAGTGAGGCGGCCAATGAGGTAGAATTTGCAAGATATTGGATGCACAATGGTTTCCTTAAAATTGATGGGGAGAAGATGTCTAAGTCATTGGGCAATTTCTTTACCATCCGTGACATCGGTAAGAAGTATCCATTACAGGTGATTCGTTTCTTTATTTTGAGTGCTCACTATAGAAGTCCACTTAATTTTGCTGATACTTTAGTAGAGTCATCCAAGGCATCTTTAGATCGAATTTTAACTGCAGTTGGCAGATTAGAGGATGCATTAAATGCTGCAACGGATAGAGAGTTGAATACAGAGGAACAGGAAGTTCAGACTCGTTTGGCAGAGTATGTGACAAAGTATGAAAATGCAATGGAAGATGATTTGAATACTGCAGATGCAATTTCGGTTATTTTCGAGATGGTGAAGCTTACAAATTCAGCTATTTCAGCAGATACAGCAAAATCTTTAGTAGAGGAAGCCTTTACTACAGTAGGAAAGCTTTGTGATATATTAGGTATTATCACAAAGGTAGAAGCAGAGATTTTGGATAGCGATATTGAAGCGCTAATTGAAGAACGTCAGGCTGCAAGAAAGGCAAAGAATTTTGCAAGAGCTGATGAGATTCGTGATACATTAGCCGCTCAGGGTATCATTTTAGAGGATACACGTGAAGGTGTGAAATGGAAGAGAGCATAGAATAAGGTTTCTAAGTGTTATTAGGCTAGAAAGTGATAAAGGAATATGGAACAGGAAAGAAACGATAGTTTCCAATATTTTAAAGAGATTTTTCATATTGAACATGGTAGTCCGGAGAGTTATTCACCTTTGGCACTTGCTTATATTGGTGATAGTATTTTTGATGTGATTGTTCGCACAATTGAAGTTAGTAAGGCAAATAAACAGGCGAATAAGTATCACAGAGATGTTAGTAAAATTGTTTGTGCACCAGCCCAGGCGCGGATGATATTAGCAATTCTTGAGAATTTGACAGAGGAAGAAATCGCAATTTATAAGAGAGGGCGCAATGCTAATTCTTATACCAAGGCCAAAAATGCGTCTAGAACTGATTACCGCAATGCAACTGGATTTGAGGCGTTGATTGGATATTTGTATCTAAAAGAGGATTTTACAAGACTGACGGACGTGGTGAAAATGGGACTTGCGGTGTTAGAGAGTGAGGAGAAGTAAATGAGATACGAGGAATATACAATTGAGGGAAGAAATGCAGTAACAGAAGCCTTTCGTTCTGGAAAAACCATTGACAAGTTATTTGTATTGGATGGCTGTCATGATGGTGCGGTGAACACAATCAAGTCCTTGGCAAGAAAGCAGGATGCAATTATTAATTATGTTACCAAAGAGCGTTTGGATCAGATGTCATCAACTGGTAAGCATCAAGGCGTAATTGCTATGGCGGCTGCTTATGAATATGCAGAAGTAGAGGATATTTTGCAGGCAGCAAAGGATAAAGACGAACCACCATTTATTTTCATTTTAGATGAGTTAGAAGATCCACATAATTTAGGGGCAATTATCCGTACAGCAAATCTTTGTGGTGCCCATGGTGTGATTATTCCGAAAAGAAGAGCTGCTGGTCTTACAGCAACAGTAGTTAAAGCTTCTGCAGGAGCAATCAACTATACTCCGGTCGCCAAGGTTACGAATATCGCAAAGACCATTGAAGAATTGAAGGATCAGGGAATTTGGTTTGTGTGTGCTGATATGGATGGAGAGGTTATGTATCGTCATAATCTTACCGGCCCAATCGGTTTGGTTATCGGTAATGAGGGAAATGGTGTGAGCCGTTTGGTGAAGGAGAAATGTGATTACGTTGCATCGATTCCAATGAAGGGAGATATTGATTCCTTGAATGCATCTGTGGCAGCAGGAGTTTTGGCTTATGAAATCGTGAGGCAAAGATTGCAGAGCAAATAGTGGAAATTGGTTCATGACATTGAATAAAGAATATGAAAAAGAAAAGACAGAAATCTTTGTAACGAAGATTTCTGTCTTTTTTGAAAGCTAGCGACGGGAATCGAACCCGTGACCTCCTCACTACCAATGAGGTGCGCTACCGACTGTGCCACGCCAGCTTGCCTTTGTGACTTATCTATGATAACAAAAATCTAAGTTCTTGTAAAGTCTTTTTTTTATGTTCTTTTGCAATATTTGTCTAGCTATTATCTGTCTACTTTTTCTATAACTTGTGCTAAACATGAAGTGTGTTTTTTGTAAAATGTTATGATATACCTAAATATTGTACGATTATTGCCAAATTTCATCATTTACTTTGTGAAATCGATATGTTAAAATTGTGCGTATGATTGTGCACCGTGAATTTAGGGTGCTCGGAAGGGTTATACTATAATAAAACAAACGGAGGAAAAAAATGAAAGAAGAATTTAAGCCTTATATTCCGGCTGACAGAGTAGAAAAAGAGATTACATTTTCATCTGTCTTTCTTGGAATCCTATTGGCTGTGTTGTTTGGTGCGGCAAATGCATACCTTGGACTTCGAGTAGGTATGACTATTTCTGCTTCCATTCCGGCAGCGGTTATGTCTATGGGTGTGTATCGTGTGTTAAAGAGATTTATTAAGAGAAATACCATTTTGGAAAGCAATATGGTACAGACAGTTGGTTCTGCTGGTGAGTCTTTAGCAGCAGGTGCAATTTTTACTATGCCAGCACTATTTTTGTGGGCGAAAGAGGGTGTCATTGAACAGCCAGGCATGATTACCATCGCAGCGATTGCGCTTTGTGGCGGTGTTTTGGGCGTATTGTTTATGGTTCCACTTCGTAAGGCGTTAATTGTGAAGGAACATGGTATTCTTCCTTATCCAGAAGGAACTGCTTGTGCAGAGGTTATTTTGGCTGGTGAACAGGGTGGAGCAAGTGCTTCAACTGTTTTTGCAGGTATGGGACTTGCAGCAGTGTTTAAGTTTGTAGTAGATGGATTAAAGGTGATTCCGGGTATTGTAACAGCACCTATTAAGGCATTAAAGACAGAATTTTCTACTCAAGTATATCCTGCTTTAATTGGTGTTGGTTATATTTGTGGACCAAAGATTGCATCTTATATGCTTGCAGGTGGTTTGATTGGTTGGTTTGTAATGATTCCGGCTATTATTACTTTTGGTGGAGATACCATTCTCTATCCTGGCACAGATACGATTGCTAATATGTATGCAGCAGGTGGTGCATCTGCTATTTGGAGCAGTTATATTCGTTATATTGGTGCTGGTGCCGTAGCAGCAGGTGGTATTATTAGTTTAATTAAGTCAATGCCAATGATTGTTACCACCTTTGTGGATGCAGTCAAGGGATTAAAAGATGGTGGTAAAGGTACTGGACTTCGTACAGATAAGGATATGGATATGAGAATTAATTTGGTGGGTATCCTTTTAGTCACAGTAGTAATTTGGTTGTTACCACAGATACCAGTTACCTTCTTAGGTGCAGTCATTATCGTTATTTTTGGTTTCTTCTTTGGTGCGGTATCATCTCGTATGGTTGGTCTCGTTGGAAGTAGTAACAATCCAGTTTCAGGTATGGCGATTGCCACTTTATTGATTGCAACCATTGCACTTAAAGCAACAGGTGATACAGGAGCACATGGTATGTTAGGTGCAATTTCTATTGGTTCTGTTATCTGTATTATTGCAGCGATGGCTGGTGACACCTCACAGGATTTAAAGACAGGTTATATTCTTGGTGCTACTCCAGTAAAACAGCAGATTGGTGAATTAATTGGTTCTGTTGTTTCAGCATTTGCAATTGGTGGAGTGTTAGTGTTGTTGGATAAAGCATATGGTTTTGGTACTGAGGCATTACCAGCAGCGCAGGCGACTTTGATGAAGATGATTGTAGAGGGTGTTATGGATAGCAATCTTCCATGGTCATTAGTATTCATTGGTGTATTTATTGCAGTTGTAATCGAGATTCTTGGTATTTCTGTATTGCCAGTGGCAATTGGTCTTTACTTGCCATTGGAGCTTAGTACAACAATTATGATTGGTGGTATCATCAGATGGTTTATTGATAAGAAGAATAAGAACAAAGAAGAGAATAATGATGCAAGTTCAGGTATTCTATTCTGTTCAGGTATGATTGCCGGTGAAGGTTTAGTTGGTATTCTTCTTGCTATTTTAACTGTTGCTAAGGTTGCAGAAAAGGTTGATTTGTCAGGTTCACTTAATACAGGTGTCATTGGCGGTCTTGTGCTATTGGCAGTTATGATTTTCTGTGTTGTGAAGTTTGCTCTTCCAAAGAAGGAAAAGTAGAATGAGTAGTAGAAAGAATAAATCACCGAATTATTTAGACTTTGTACCAAAGCACAATGAAAAGCATACGTGGAACACAGATGAACAAGGCATTGTTACTGTTTATGTTGAAAATAAAGGTGTGTTTAATCGTATTGCTCAGAAGTGTTTTAATCGTCCAAAGGTATCACAAATACATTTGGAGAAGATGGGGAGCTTCATTTGGCCGTTGATTGATGGTAAACGAAGCGTGATGGATATCGGTGAATTTGTGAAAGAACATTTCGGAGAAGAAGCGGAGCCACTTTATCCGAGATTAGTCCAATATGTCAAAATGTTGGAAAATAATGATTTAATTCGAGTTGAGAAAGCCAATAATTAAATGACAAAAGGGAGTATTGTCTGTTAAGTATTTCGAAATGAAATACACTTTTCATACGATACTCCCTTTGTTTTAGTGATTAGGAATTTAATATATTTACTGTTTATTTGTTATACATTTTTTTTACTTTATCACGAATTCGTTGGATTGCATTATCGATGGATTTGCTTGTCTTTCCTAATTGGGTTGCAATGTTTGCATAGGATTTACCTTCTAGGTAGAGAGTTAAGACCTGCTTTTCCATTTTGCTTAAATGCTCGTCCAAAATCTCCTCAATGCTTGTAGTATTCTCGCGGTCTAACACAATTTGCTCGGGATTGGAATCCATTCCTGCCTCTAAGTTGTCAATTAGCTCCATTTCATCCTCATTTATCTTGCTATAGAAGGAAATGTAAGAATTAAGAGGACTATGTTTTTTGCGATTTGAAGCTTTGATTGCACTGTATATCTGACGGTCAATGCAAACCTTGGCGAATGTATAAAAAGAAGCATTGTTATCGGGTTGAAAGCTTTGAATCGCTTTAAATAAACCAATCATACCTTCCTGGGATAAGTCCTCTGTGTCTGCGCCAATCAGGTAAAGCGTACGAATAGACTTCTTTACTAATGGATAATATTTCTTTAGCATGTATTCAGTTGCATCTGCCTGACCCTTTTGAATTAGTTCAATAATTTCTTCATCATTTCGTATTGTATAATCCATATTTACCTCATATATTTATTGTGCAGGAGTTGCATCAATATTAACATCTTCAGGAGCCTCTGTAGTTGGAGCCTCTGTAGTCGGAGCTTCCGTAGTTGGAGCTTCTGTGGTTGGGGCCTCCGTGGTTGGAGCTTCTGTAGTAGTAGCCTCTGTAGTTGGAGCTTCCGTGGTTGGAGTCTCTGTAGTTGGAGCTTCTGTAGTAGTAGCCTCTGTTGTTTTCTTATCGTCTGTATTGTCATTGATAACATTGTTTGTTATTTCTTCAATACTTTCTTCAAATTCCTTTTTTTGTTCATCTTCGTCAGACTCATCTTTTTTGTTGTTAGTAGAATCTGGTTTGTTGTTATTTTGATCGATGTTATATTCAGTGGTCGTCTCGGTCGTTTTTTTCTTTTTTGCAGAATCGCCAGACAGATTTACCACGAAGCTAATCAGGCCTAAAAATAGGCATGCTATAACGATTACAACTAAAATGAGTAAAATAGTTTTCAGCATATCGCGATTAGGTTCACCGTCATCTGTGCGCTGTTTCAGTTTTTCCTGTACAACCTCTGCTCTGGAGCCGGTTGCTTCTTTTTTTGCTTCCTTTAACTTGAGTTTTTGTTCTTCTTTTTCGAATTCTTCATCGTATTCATTTAAATCAAAATCTACGATGTCGAATTCTTCGGTAATATTGTTATTTTTATTGTTTGTATCCTTTGATGCCATTTTTTTATAGAATCATCTGCGAAAGATGATTATCCCTTTCTTAATTTATTCGTTTGTATCATACAACAAAAGTGTTGATTAAGCAAATTTTTTGAAATAAAGGTATGTTTTTGGGGGATGGCCGTTAATTGACGCGAACTCTATAATATGTTAGAATATTGACAATTGTGAAAACTTATTGAGTACAATATATATGATATAAAGGAGACGCGAGATGGAAGGCGAAGTAGTATCAAAGAATTTTATTGAACAGATTATTGATAAGGATTTGGCAGAGGGAAAGTATGAGAAGATTGTTACAAGATTTCCTCCTGAACCAAATGGTTATTTGCATATAGGACATGCAAAGTCCATTATTTTGAATTCGGGTTTAGCAAAACAGTATAATGGTATATTTAACTTAAGATTTGATGATACCAACCCTACAAAGGAAAAGACAGAATACGTAGAATCTATTTTGGAGGATGTAAAGTGGTTAGGTGCAGACTTTGGAGACAAGGTTTACTATGCGTCTGAATATTTTGATGCTATGTATGAAGGTGCGATTAAGTTAATTAAGAAAGGGAAAGCTTTTGTCTGTGATTTGACAGCAGAAGAAATTCGTGAGTATCGTGGCACCTTGAAAGAACCAGGTAAGGAAAGTCCATATCGTAATCGTAGTGTTGAAGAGAATTTGGATTTGTTTGAACGTATGAAGAATGGTGAATTCCCAGATGGTTCCAAGGTTCTTCGTGCAAAGATAGATATGTCATCCCCTAATATAAATATGCGTGATCCTGTTATTTATCGTATTGCAAGAATGACGCATCATAATACAGGAGACAAGTG
>JAGAQX010000202.1 GCA_017622535.1 Lachnospiraceae bacterium
ATCTAAGAGTGAAGCAGATGTTGATGGAAAAACTAGTTTGAAGGATAAATCAATCGATTTGATAATCGAACAGCTAACCTCAAATGAGGTTGCGTTTACATATGCTAAACAGATTATTGATGAAATTACACATTCTGGAACAATCCGTACTTTAGATGATATGCTAGCATGTGTTTATCAAAAGATAATTTTAAAGCTAGGACAAACGAAACCAATTACATTTGATAAGGATGATAAAAAACCGAAAGCAATCTTTTTTATTGGTCCTACTGGTGTAGGAAAAACAACCACAATTGCAAAGCTTTCTTCTAAATTGTTGTTAGAAGATAAAAAGAAGATTGCAATTATAACCTCGGATACCTATCGAATTGCGGCTGTGGAACAAATAAAAACATATGCTAATATTTTATCGATTCCGGTTGAGGTTGTTTACGAAATGAAGGATTTGCAAGAAGTTCTTCCTAAATACAAGGATTATGACTATATTTTGGTTGATACAGCTGGACGTTCTCATAAAAATAAAGAGCAGTATAAGGATTTGAAAAATTTATATTCTGCGTTTGATGGGTATAGTTATTTGACATATTTGGTACTCAGTGCGACAACTAAATATAAAGACTTAAAGAATATTACATCTATGTATTCTGATATTGGTGATTATAGTTTGATATTTACTAAATTAGACGAAACGGATGCCATTGGTAATATTTTGAATATAAAGCTAGATACTGGTATGCCATTATCCTATGTATCATATGGACAGAATGTTCCAGATGATATCGAGATAATGAATCCTCAGGTCATCGCAAAGCAAGTGTTGGGAGGTGGCGACGGCTATGGATCAGGCAGATAAGTTAAGAGAAAAAGTAGAAATGTTAAAAGAACAGGCTCCGACATCACGAGTAATTGCTGTTACCAGTGGAAAAGGTGGAGTTGGTAAGACTAGCTTATCGGTAAATTTAGCGTTACAATTTCAAGAACAGGGCAAGCGAGTTGTGATACTTGATGCAGATTTTGGGTTAGCAAATGTTGAGATCATGCTTGGTATTCGTCCACAGTATAATCTTGCAGATTTGATTTTTAATAACAAATCAATAGAAGAAATTATTACAGAAGGTCCAATGGGGGTTGGATTTATTTCTGGCGGTTCGGGTGTTCAAGATTTGGTGAATCTCGACAAAGAAAAATTAAAAAAATTAATTGCAAAACTAGTAAAACTTGATAGTTTGTACGATGTAATCATCATTGATACTGGTGCGGGAATTGCGGATTCGGTTATTGAATTTGTTTTGAGTTCTCCGGAAGTCCTTTTAGTTGTTACGCCAGAGCCGACATCGATTACTGATGCATACTCTTTGTTAAAAGCAGTTAATCGTAAGAAGGAATTTAATAGAGAGCAAAAGTCCATTAAAGTTGTGGCAAATCGTGTTGAGAGCGATGAGGAGGGACAAGAAATATACGAAAAAATTAGTGTTGTTGCCTCTAAGTTTTTGAATATTGATATGGAGTATTTGGGTCATATTCCGCAAGACAAGAGGTTGACAAATGCGGTTGTAGAACAAAAACCGATATCCATCCATTATCCAAATAGTGAATCTGCTTTACGAATCAAGAGTATATGTGGTAAACTATTAGATAAGTCATTTGAAGATACAGAGAAGGTTGGAATTGCAAAGGTATTGCTTAATTTTATTAAAACAAAGAAGAGTAATAGGTAGGGGATTATGGATAGCAAAATTTCAATTGGGGATAAAATTGATTTAGAAAAAATTGATACAAGATTGTCGGTTGATCCGGATAAACGCCCTGAGATATATGGTAGTCAGGTGTTAGATGAGGCGCCGAATGATCGTATTTATGCTTCGATGCCTGTTCGTGGTGGGACAATTGTACCGCTGAATGTTGGACAGAAATTCAAAGCTACTTTTTATTCTAATGGTGGATTGCAACGTTGTGAGGTTGTCGTGACTGGACGATACAAAAGAGATGGATTTTTTTTGGTTGAACTAGAACAAACAACGGTGTTGCAAAAAGTACAGCGACGAGAGTTTTTTCGATTGGAAAAACGTACACCGATTAAATATCGCGTTATTGATGGTGAAGAATTAGAGATGATTCGTAAAGGTAATGCATATTTCCCGGATGAAACCGGTCTTGTTTGGAAAGATGCTATCATGATTGATTTGAGTGGTGGTGGTATTCGATTTGTGTCTGCTCATCCAGAGCAGAAGGGCTCTTTTGTAGAGGTGCAGTTTGATATTCAAAAAGAGGAAGAAGTTGAGATTGTATACACATATGCAGAATTATTACGTTCTGAACGCAATACGAATAATAACACGATCTATGACCATAGAATTATGTTTTGGAAGATGGATAATGGAATGCGTGAAAAAATCATACACTATATTTTTAGTGAACAACGAAAAAGACGTTCACAGCAGCTAGGATTAGATTAGTTTTTATATCACATTATGTTTTAGTCGACATAATGTGATATTTTTTTTTGCAAATATCACTATACACTTATGTGAAGAAATGATTTTGATATAATACAATTATTATAATATACGGGGTGAAAATATGTCTGCAAATTCAATACATAAGCTTGTTATTATTGCTAGTTCAACAGGCGGACCGAAAGCCTTGCATCAGGTTATACCCAAATTGTCCAAACGTTTAGATGCACCAGTTGTGATTGTACAACATATGCCGAAGGGTTTTACGGCAACATTGGCTGAACGCTTGAATGATACAAGTGAAATTACTGTTTCAGAGGCGGTTGATGGTGAAGTACTAGAAAAAGGACATGTATATCTTGCAAAAGGTGGTACACATTTAGTTTTGTCGAGAGATGTGGAGGGGCAACTTGTCATGCATGAAGATTTTTCAGAACCAGTGAATGGTTTGAGACCCTGCGCAGATATTACATTTTCAAGTTTGCCAACCCTGAGGGTTGAGAAGATTATTTGTGTTGTTTTAACTGGAATGGGAAGCGATGGCTATGAAGGAATTCGTAATCTGCGACAACAACAAAAGATATATACAATTGCACAACATAAGGATACTTGTGTTGTATATGGAATGCCAAAGGCAATTGTAGACCACGGTATTGCAGATGATGTATTACCGTTACATGAAATAGGAAGCGAAATTACAAGAAAAGTGGGGGTGTTTTAACATGGATTTAAGTCAATATCTCGAGATTTTTATTGATGAGACAAAGGAACATTTGCAAACCTTGAATGACCAAGTGTTAATTTTGGAGGCGGAGCCGGATAATATTGACACTGTGAATGAGATTTTTAGAGCAGCGCATTCTTTAAAAGGTATGGCTGGTACTATGGGCTTTAAGCGTATGCAGCGTTTAACACATGACATGGAGAATGTGTTCTCTGAAGTTCGTAATGGTAAAATGAGCGTTACTCCAGATTTGGTTGATACGGTGTTTAAATGTTTAGATGCGGTTGAAGAATATTTATCTTGTATTGTAGAATCTTCAGATGAAGGTGAGAATGATAATGAAGATGTTATTGAAGCATTAAATGCATGCTTGGAAGCTGGAAGTGGTTCTGCTCCAGTGGTGGAAGAAGCTGAAGTAGTTGTTGAAAAGAAAGAGGAGTCGGCTGCATCTGGTGCGGATAAGCGTAAGTTTTTAGAAATAGGTATTGCTGATTTTGAAAAGAATGCGATATCTGAAGCAAAAGCAAAGAATATGAATGTGTATGGTGTGACTGTATACATTGATGAGAATTGTATGTTGAAAGCTGCGAGAGCATTTTTAGTATTCCAGGGCTTAGAGAAAGTTGGAGAAATCATTAAATGTGTTCCGATTGTTCAGGATATTGAAGATGAGAAGTTTGATTTTGATTTTTCAATGATTGTTATTTCTTCTAAACCAATTGATGCCGTTAAGAAAGTCATTTCCAATGTATCTGAGATTAAGGAAGTAGTAATTGAAGATTATGAGGTTCCAAGTGATGCAGAGGTTACAAGTTCTGTTCAGGTTGAGAAGGAAAAGGATACAGATAAAAAAGAGGATACAAAGAAGAAAACAACAGCATCTGGTAAGAGTGCTGGTAAGGCAGTTGCAAATCGCTCAGTTCGTGTAGATATCGAGAAATTGGATGTTCTTATGAATCTAGTTAGTGAGCTTATTATTGCTAAGAATGGTTTGGTTTCTGTAAGTAATCAGGAAGACAGTAAAACTTCTATGCAGAGTTTTAATGAACAGATTGAGTATTTAGAGAGAGTTACAACGAATTTACATGAATCTGTTATGAAAGTTCGAATGGTACCAATTGAAAGCGTTGTAAATCGATTCCCAAGAATGATTCGTGATTTATCTAAGAAGCTTGGTAAGGAAATGGAATTAATCATGACTGGTGAAGAGACAGAGCTTGATCGTACTGTTATTGATGAAATTGGTGATCCATTAATGCATATGCTTCGTAATTCAGCTGATCATGGTTTGGAGTCTACGATTGATCGTTTAAAGATTGGAAAACCACAGGTTGGTACAATTTGGTTGAATGCATATCAGGACGGTAATAACGTAACCATTGAAGTAGAAGATGATGGTAAAGGTATTGATGTTGAGAAAGTTAAAGCGTCTGCTATTGCCAAGGGACATATTACTGAAGAACAGGCAGAAATGATGTCTGAGAAGGAAGCAGTTGAATTGTTGTTTAGACCAGCATTTTCAACAGCTGAAAAGATTTCGGATGTATCTGGACGAGGTGTTGGTCTGGATGTAGTTAAGAATAAGATTGAAGGCTTAGGCGGTGATGTAGAAGTGACTACCAAGCTTGGTGAGGGAACAAAGTTCACTATTCGTTTACCGCTTACACTTGCAATTATTCAAGCGCTTATGGTTGAAGTTCGTGATGAGAAATATGCAATTCCTCTGAATTCAATTGTAACAATTGAAGATATTATGACAAGCGAAATCAAGTATGTACAGCAGAAAGAAGTTATTAACTTAAGAGGTACAGTTATTCCATTAGTTCGCTTGGATGAAATGTTAGATTGTCCTCCTAGAGAAGAAGAGCCAGAAAATATGGTTGTTGTTATTGTCAAGAAGGGTGACAAGCAGACAGGTCTTGTAATTGATAACCTGTTAGGACAGCAGGAAATCGTAATTAAACCACTTGGAAAATATATTAATATACACAAGATGATTAGTGGTGCGACTATCCTTGGTGATGGTGAGGTTGCATTGATTATTGATTCCAATTCTTTAGTGTAGGAGGTGTCAGACATGGATGAAATTACAGTCGTTAATGGTGCAAAACAATATATTGTAGTGAAATTAGATAATGAACAGTATGGAATTGATATTACTTTTATTGATAATATTGTTCGTTTACAGCAAATCACACGTGTTCCGAAAGCACAATATTTCTTTGAAGGTGTTATTAATCTTCGTGGTGAGATTATTCCTGTTATGAGCTTGCGTAACAAGTTTGATTTGGAACCAAAAGAGCATACGAATGCTACAAGAATCATTATTATTAAACCAGAGAATAATGCAAAGATTGGTGTGTTGGTAGATGAGGTCCGCGAGGTTGTTACCTTAGAGGAAGATTGCATTGAAAAGGTGGAATATGATGATCAGGGCATGAATTTGCTTGGTGTAGGTAAGTATAATGATACTTTGATTTCGTTGTTGAACATTCAAGGAATGATTCAAGAATTAGATATGTAGGTGATATTATGGAAGAACTCACAAGTATGAAGCTGGATGTATTAAAGGAGCTTGGAAATATAGGTGCAGGCAATGCAACGACTGCGTTGTCTGTTATGCTGAATTCTAACTTGCGAATGGAAGCACCAGTTGTAAAAATGTTAGATTTTGATGAGATACCAGAAATGATAGGTGGTGCAGATGCAATAGTTGCAGCTGTGTTAACTCGTTTTTCTGGTGAGGTTAGTGGCATGATGTTGTTTATTCTTGAGATGGAAGAAGCAAAGAATCTTGCTGGAACAATGTTGTGCAAAACATATTCAGATGATTTTGAAAGCTTTGATCATATGGATAAATCAGCCTTGAAGGAAGTTGGTAATATTTTGATGAGTTCATACATTAATTCGATTGGGACTATGACTAATTTACAATTTCGTACAGAGCCGCCTGCAATTTGTGTGGATATGGCAGGATCTGTATTGAGTATGCCGATTAGTCAACTTGGTCAGGTCGGCGATAAAGCATTGGTTATTGATTCAAAATTTTTAGATAATGAAAGACCAATTAATGGTTTTTTGATGCTGGTTACAGACGAGATGTCATATCAAAAGATTTTTGAGGCGTTGGGAATTGGGTGTTAGCATGGAACAAATAATTAGAGTTGGTATTGCAGATTTGAAACTGTGTAAGACACCTGATAAGATTACAACAGTTGGATTGGGATCTTGTATCGGAATTGTATTGTACTCTGCCACACATGATGTGTGTGGCATGGTACATATCATGTTACCATCGAGTAAAGAGATAAAAAACAATTCAAATCGAGCAAAGTTTGCAGATACCGGAATTGAAGATTTAATTAAATTATTGGATCAAAAAGGGATTAAAAAAGGTTCGCTTGTGGCAAAGATTGCAGGTGGTGCGACTATGTTTGTCTTTTCGGGTAGCTCTGATTTGGGAAGTATTGGTGAACGTAATATCAAATCGGTAAAAGAAGTATTAGCAGATTTTTCGATACCGATTGTGGCAGAAGATGTAGGAGCAGATTACGGTAGAACGATTATTTTTGATAATTCTTCTAAGAAATTAACTGTCCGATGTGCGGGTAAGGCAGATAAGATTATATAATTATTTATAATCGTGTATCATTATAAGACGACACATTGTTAAGGGTTAGGAGTTTTGTATGAAATTACAATATTTAAGAGCATTTATAGTTCTGTTAGCAGGTTTAATTACGTTAATTGTTAATATGAAAACAGGAAAACCGGTTACGTTGTCGTTGTTTATTGTTTTAATTGTTATTTTGATTTTTTATGTGATTGGCACATTGGTTGTTGAGATTTTGCAAAAGAGTTTAGAAAATTCCAATCAAAACGAAACGATATCAGATAATGATATATCGGAAGAAGATGAGTCGAGCGAAGCACAACAAGAGGAGACAATCGCATTTGCATTTGATGAAGATGATATGGAAGAGTAATTTATATGGGATTATATTCATATGAATTATGATTACTTGATGATAAGGGACTAATATATACGTGGGGTGTGTATCATGGATGACGCAAAGAAAATTAAGCTATGGGAGGAATATACTAAGAACAAATCTGACAAGCTAAGAGAGCAGATTATTATTGAGTATGTTCCGTTGGTTAAGCTTGTTGCTGGACGGCTTAATATGTATTTGGGATATACAGTTGAATATGATGATTTGGTCAGCTATGGTGTGTTTGGTCTGATTGATGCAATTGATAAGTTTGACTACGACAAGGGGATTAAGTTTGAAACCTATGCGAGTCTACGAATTCGTGGTTCGATTTTGGATCAAATTCGTAAGTTGGACTGGATTCCTCGTTCAGTTAGACAGAAACAAAAACAGATTGAACAAGCAATTGCTAAACTGGAAAAGGAAAAAGGAGCCAATGTCAGAGATAAGGACATTGCCGAAGAATTAGGTATTTCTCTGGATGAGTACAGAAGCTGGGAGGGTTCAACTAATATTTCAAATATTGCGTCCTTAGATGAGTTTATGGAACAGGGACCAGATGGAGGTGTTCGTGAATTTAGGAACACCACTTATTTGGAACCAGAACAATCTATGGATCGGGATGAAGTGAAGAAAATGTTAATGGAAGCATTGGAATTATTGACTGAAAAAGAAAAAAAGGTTGTATTGTTATACTACTACGAAGATTTAACATTAAAAGAAGTTGCAAGCGTTTTAGAGGTTTCGGAGTCTCGTATTTCTCAGTTGCATTCTAAAGCACTAGAAAAGATGAAGAAGCATTTAGGTAAGTATTTTGAGTTGCTTATGGGTTGATTTTACAGGGGAGGAATTTAAATGAAATATACCAATGGATTCTTTCGTTTGGATATCCGTGAGAATGGAGTGTATGTTCACATTTATCCAGAAAAAGAAGGTGGTAAGAAAATTGTAATTCAAGAACTAGCAGAGTATTTAGAGAAATGCGGAATTCATGATTATAATTTACCTGAGTTGAATAAAGCAATTGAAAAGGCAACGGAAGAGGTGGATTTATTTGTCACCTCTAATGTTATTTCTGAGGTGAATGAGATGGCTAAGGTTCGCGTTACAGATGACAAAATGTTAGCCATTATGCGATTTTATCCTCCGTCCATGAATGGAAAATTCATGACTGAGAAGGATATTATGAATGAATTAGAAAGAGTGAATGTAAAATATGGCATATCAGCCAAGGTTATTAAAGCGTATACAATGGGGCAACAATTTTGCAGAGATATTCCAGTGGCAAAGGGTGTTCCGGTTGTTCAAGGGAAGGATGCGCGTGTTGTCTATAAATTTGAAACATCGCCAACTTCAAAACCTAAATTATTAGAGGATGGTAGTGTTGATTTTCATGAATTGAATTTATTTACCAGCGTGAAGCAGGGTGATTTGCTTGCTGAGTTGATTCCTGAAGAACAAGGAAAAGAAGGAATTGACGTGTATGGTAATGTTATTCCGCCTGTTCGTGTAAAACCAGGTGTTTTGAAGCATGGTAGGAATATCCGTATGTCCGAAGATAAAACAAAAATTTATTCGGAAGTGGATGGTGATGTCAAGCTAGAGGTTGATACAGTTTTTGTATCAAATACATATACAGTACCAGCTGATGTAGATACATCTACGGGAGATATTCATTATAATGGTAATGTGTACGTTACTGGCAATGTACGTTCGGGCTTTACGATTGAAGCTACAGGTGATATTGAAGTAAATGGTGTTGTGGAGGGCGCAAGATTAGTATCTGGTGGTAATATTGTTTTAAAACGAGGCGTTCAGGGTATGGGAAAAGGACACCTTGAGGCAAGATATGACATTGTTACTAAATTTATCGAAAGTACCTCTGTGAAAGCTGGTGGAACAATTAATACAGGTTCTAGCTTGCATTCTGATTTAACAGCTGGCGACAAGGTGATTGTCAGTGGCCGAAAGGGTTTCTTGATTGGAGGAACTATTTCAGCAGGCAAAAGAATTGAAGCTAGTGTGTTTGGTAATAAAATGAATACATCTACTACATTGAAAGTTGGTGTGGAGCCAGAGGTTATGGAGCGATACAAAGAGCTTACGACTTTAATCAAAGAACAACAAGATGAACTGATGCAACATAAGCAGGTACTAGAAACTCTGAAGAAAAAGATGGCAGAAGGGTTCAAGTTGTTGCCGAATCAGCTAGTAATGGCAAAAGAATCAGGTGAAG
>JAGAQX010000025.1 GCA_017622535.1 Lachnospiraceae bacterium
AAACGAAAATCTACACACAAAGCCAGTGACTTTAAGCTTGGTGATTCTGTGCATGTAATTAGCTTGAATCTAGAAGGAACAGTGCGTTCTCTTCCGAATCAAAAGGGTGAGATTACTGTGCAGATGGGTATTTTACAAAGTACAGTGAAGATTACGGATGTGGAGATTATTCAGGAAAAGAAGCAGACTAAACCAGAAAAAACAGCACAATACCGAGCTGCTGTGAATAAGTCGATGAATATTAAGCCAGAGATTAATTTGCTTGGATTAACGGTAGATGAAGCGATTATGGAGTTGGATAAATATTTGGATGATGCCTGTTTATCTCATTTAAACCAGGTTCGAGTGGTGCATGGAAAGGGAACAGGGGCACTTCGGAAAGGAATTCATGAATATCTGAAGCGTCAGTCTTATGTAAAGAATTTCCGTTTAGGTGAATTTGGTGAGGGTGATGCAGGAGTGACAATTGTCGAATTGTAATGACATATTTGCAATAAGAAACTGCTGTGAAGGAATATTAAGAGGAGGTTACACAATCGGTTATGGATAAGAAAAGGATTTTAATTGTAGATGATGATGAGAATATTGCAGAGTTAATTTCTCTTTATTTGTTGAAGGAGTGCTTTGACACGGAAATTGTTTTGAATGGTGAAGATGCATTGGAAGCCTTTAAGACATATAAGCCACATTTAATTTTATTGGACATTATGTTACCAGGAATGGATGGATATGATGTATGTAGAGAGATTCGTAAGGATAGCAATGTTCCGATTGTGATGTTGTCTGCGAAGGGCGAAGTGTTTGACAAGGTGCTCGGTCTTAAGATTGGTGCAGATGATTATATGGTTAAACCCTTTGATTCTAACGAGTTGGTTGCGAGAGTTCAGGCCATTTTAAGAAGAGCTGCACAGTCGGAGGTAAAAGAAGAAGCACCACAGGAACAGGGTGAAGTGGTACGATATGACGGCTTGGTAGTGAATCTCACAAGCTATTCTGTTATATACAATGGTATGCAGGTGGATATGCCGCCGAAGGAGATGGAATTATTGTATTTTCTGGCGAGTAGCCCCAATCAGGTGTTTACGAGAGAGCAGCTATTAGATAAGATTTGGGGATATGATTATATTGGCGATACAAGAACTGTGGATGTACATGTTAAACGTGTACGTGAGAAGATTAAGGATGGAGCAAATTGGTCTATCGCCACTGTTTGGGGAATTGGATACAAATTTGAGGTAAAGTAGTCGGGGTGACAAGATTTGAAACGTACAATTTTGGATAAAATTATCATTGTAATTATTGTGTTGTTGGCTGGCTTGTTTTGTTTATTAGTAGGTTACACCACCTATGCAACACAAAAGGCATTAGTAGCAGAGAAACAAAATAATTTAATTAATGAGGCGAACCTATTAGCAAAGCAAACAATAGCATCTTATGTACAAGGAATTACCTCAATGGAGTATTTGCAATTGAGGTTTGATGAATTTGAAGATACGTTGAAGACTAGTGCATGGTTTTTTTCGGAATCAGGAGATTTGATTGTGGCTTCGAATAGTGGTAACTTGAATGTATTACCACATAATATTTTGACGATTGATCCGGAGCTTAACATGGATAAAGGTTTTACCCAGACTGGTGATTTTTATAATACATTTAGCGGTACTATGATTAGTGTGGGAATCCCGATTTCAGTGGATGATGTAAGGCAAGGATATTTGATATTACATGCTCCTATGACACAGTTGGATTCTCAACAAGAGAATATGTTAAGCATCATGTATATGCCATTTTTTGTTATCTTGTTAGTTTTGGTAGTTGTATTAGCCTTTTTGTCTAAATCAATTATTCGACCAATTGGAAAACTGAATACTGCTGCGCGTGAGTACGCAAAGGGTAACTTTGAGGTGAGAACAGGAGTTAAACGTAAGGATGAGATTGGAGAATTATCCGATTCTTTGGAATATATGGCAGGTGAGCTGAGTAAATTAGATGAATATAGAAAGAATTTCATTGCTAATATTTCTCATGATTTCCGGTCGCCACTTACATCTATCAAAGGATATTTAGAGGCAATGCTAGATGGCACTATCCCACCGGAGAAATACGATCGATATTTGAATATCGTTTTAAATGAATCTAAGCGATTGACTAAGCTTACATCAGGTCTTTTGGAATTAAATAATTTTGATACGAATGGTCCAGCTTTGAAAAAGCAAAGCTTTGATATTACAGATGTCGTTCGCGAGACACGTAATACGGTAGAAGGTGTTTATGAGAAGAAAAAGATTGATTTTCAGATTAAGTGTCCCGCAGAAGATACCATTGTTTACGCAGATAAGATGAAGATTGGTCAGGTGGTACATAATTTAATTGATAATGCAATTAAATTCAGTCCAAAGGGTGGAAAGATTGTTGTTACAATATATGATAAGAACGACAAGGTTTTCGTGTCTGTTAAGGATCAAGGACCAGGTATTGAGAAAGATAAGCAAAAGCGAGTGTTTGATCGTTTTTATAAGACGGATTCTTCCCGTGGTAAAGATAAACAAGGAACAGGCTTAGGGCTTGCTATTACAAAGGAAATTGTGAAAGCACATGGTGAGAATATTAATCTAATTAGTACAGAGGGAGCGGGAAGTGAATTTGTATTTTCCTTAACTAGAAGTAGTAATCGAGAGAGTGGTCAAATCGGATAGTCTTAGACATTTTTCTTTTGATAATTTATATGTTGATATAGATAAACGTATGTACAAAGAGCAAAATTAATACAAAAGTCGATATCAATTAGATGAAAAAAAGCAGACATAAAAAGGAAAGAGGTATTACATAATGAGATTTATTACAGAATTCAGAGAAGGAGATATGATTTCTTCTATTTATCTTTGCAAGGACAAGAGAACACTACAGACCAAAGCGGGAAAGAATTATTATTCTATGCAGTTACATGATAAGACGGGGTCTATAGATGCAAAGGTATGGGATTTGTCTAGCGGAATTGATCATTTCGAATCTATGGATTATATATATGTGGATGCACAGGTGACAAGCTTCCAGGGCGCATTACAATTGAATGTTAGAAGAGTGCGGAGAGCGCAGGAAGGGGAATATGCTCCAACGGATTATATGCCATGTTCGAAGAAAAATTTGAATGAAATGTATGATGAGATGGTAACGTTGATTCATACGGTAAAGGAGCCTCATTTATTAAAGCTTTTGCAGATGGTATTTACAGAGGATGAGAATTTTATCAAAGATTTCAAAATTCACTCTGCAGCGAAAACGATGCATCACAATTTTGCTGGTGGATTATTAGAGCATAGTTTGTCTGTAGCAAAGCTGTGTGATTTCTATGCAAAATCATATCCGGTGATTAATCGTGATTTGCTAATTACTGCTGCACTTTGTCATGATATTGGGAAGATGAATGAGTTGTCATCATTTCCAGAAAATGATTATACAGATGAGGGCCAGCTTATTGGACATATTGTAACAGGAACGATTATGTTAGATGAGAAGATTAAGCAGATTGAGGGATTCCCAGTAAAGCTTGGCAATGAATTAAAGCATTGCATTTTGTCGCATCATGGTGAGTTAGAATTCGGTTCGCCAAAGAAACCAGCATTAATTGAAGCAGTGGCACTTTCCTTTGCGGATAATACAGATGCAAAGCTAGAAGGTTTCATTGAAGTGTTAGATGCGAATCATGATAAGGGTGAAGAATGGTTGGGTTATAGTCGAATGTTCGATGGTAACGTACGTGCTACTTCTAAGCAGTAATATTTTGCGGTGACTCGCATGGAATGTGTTGAGACAGTGAATTGAATAGCGTAAACATAAGATTTCTAATTGTTATAGATACAAATGAAAAACGACAGAACTCAGAATGATGATATGTTATGAGCTCTGCCGTTTTTTTGTTGGAATTCATTGAATCCTCGAATAGTTCTAATTTTAGTATTTTGAAGAATTAGCCGATTTCTTCTACATTACAGAAGGACCATGCTCGAATATTGAATTCTACTATACCAGTACCACAGTATTCGCAAAATTTGGCTGTCAATGAAGAAACCGGAGCGCCACAGTTTGGACAGTTTACGCCTAGAGCTGTGTCATATTCGTTCTTCATTAAGGTTCTATCTTGGATATATACTAAATCAATGTTATATTTGGTTTGGTATTTAAATTCCCTGGAACCATCAACTACATTGTTGCTGCTATCCGTTTTATAATGATAGCATTCAAAGGCTGTCTGAAAGGTTACGATACATCTTCCGTCGTTTTTTCTATACTGATAAATCTCAGTATCATGTAGTCGTATCTGTTCAAAATGTTCTCGTAATCCGCTAGTTGTCAACATTTCGATATGATTTTCTAGCTGATTTTGAATTTCTTCGTTGCCATCCTGCAAAATAGATTTGTTTTTGTCATTTACTGCACGAAGATAAGAGGTAAGTACATTGTTTGCACGTTCCTTCATCTCATTGTAGTTAAAATCCGGAAAATCATGTGTGATTTTTGGTAATAGCAATTGAGTCATACCCGATACTGATTTTGGCGTTTCGGATAATTCCATACGCATTTGTTCAGCTCCCTGCATAATATTAGGAGTTCCAAATGCAGCCTGAGAAAAACTTCTCACTTTTCTGCTTATCTTGCGATAAGCTACATAAATTGCAATGATAATTGCAAGAATTAAAATTAAAACAATGATAAGTCCGATTAAAAATCCCATAGTTCCTCCAAGTGTCAAGTTGTGTTCTGTTCTTAGTTTTGTAGCAGAATTGTAATTAATCTCCCATTGACATAAACAAGAACAAAAGAATAAGTGCTACAACAACTGTAAGAATTACCTTTGGAATAGAAATAGGAGTTTTTCCGGATACTTTACCGGTCTGTCCATTCACCATAAATTGGTATACCTTATCGTTATATTTAAAGGTTGATATCCAAATAGGTAATAACAGATATTTGTATGTAATATCACTAAAATTCGTATTGAGTGAAAGGTTGCGTACGTGGTCAGCATTATATTGTCTGCGAACGTTCATCTCAATGTTTCTCCTTAATTTGCCACGAATGGAAAGCTTGGCTTTTTCCCATGCATCCTTAAGGCCGATAGAGTATCGTTCCGACACAAAACCTGCAATATATTCTGGCTTATATGGTTTGTTATCCTTTGTATCAAATGGCTCTAATCGCTTAAGAATAAATTCACTTTGTTTTTTACCGGCAAATACTAATTCATCATCTATAAATTCTTGATGATTGCCATGGGTTCTGTACCAGCTCGTTTCAGTATAAGTTTCACCATTTGGTTTTTTCTTTCTTTTGTCAATACCATATTCGCCATTGTAGCTAGTGCGGGTATTGGAATCAAAGGTCCAGTATGGTAAGTAGATTCCTTGGAAACGGTCTGGTCTTGCGCTATCCTTCGCAAGTTTTGGACAGAAAAACTGACGACTGATCCATTTCTGGAAGTATTCCGCAGCCTGCTTATCATTTACCTTAAATGGTACAACACCGCCCGGTGCGATAGTATCTTTGGCTTGTGCTTCCATTACCTGGTTTGAACCACAGAATGGGCAGATACCAGAGGTTTCTAATGCATCGTATACAGATTCAGCGCCACATGCTTCACAAAGAACGGTTTTGGTTTCAACACCCCAGTCTTTGTTGGCTGTGTGTTCGGCAGCAAAGAAATCTAATTCCTCAGCTTCTGTTGGTGCTTCTTCGTCTAACTTAATTTCTTCTTCGTAATCACAATATGGACACTTTAAATTATTGGTGGTAGGGTCAAAATCCATTACACCACCGCATTGTGGACATTTTCTGTCTGTTTCGTCCATAGTTTCGACAACGTTCATTTCAAATTCATCCATAATTCTCCTCCTGGGGAAGTGACACATATTAAGAAAATGTGTCATGTGAAATTCAGTATTGTGATAATTCTGTATAGAAACAGATAGGATATCCACTGAAAATCAATGGATATCCTAATGTTATATGTGTTCGTTAATTACAAATTACTGTACGTCTTTGTCATCAAAAATATCGCCGCACTCTGGACAGAACTTAGGTGGATTCTTAGGATCAGCAGGAGTCCAACCACACTTGTCGCAACGATAAAGTGGAGCACCTGCAGGTCTCTTGCTGCCACAGTTCATACAGAAGTTTCCCTGATTTACTGTTCCGCATGAGCATGACCATCCTTCTGCTGCAGGAGCAGGAGCTGGTTTTTTACCACCGCATTGCATACAGAAATTACCGGTATTGGTAGCACCGCAGGAACATGTCCATGAATCTGCTGCAGGAGCAGCCGCTGGAGCAGGAGCTGCTGGAGTTGGAGCTGGCTGTGCTGCCTGTTGTGCTTGCTGATTTTGCTGATGCATTGCAAATAGTGAGTTTGCATCCATTCCACCAGCCATATTTGCCATGTTCATTCCAGCAAATGCCATCATAGGACCAGCCTGTTCGTTGGAAGCTGCGGCTCTCATAGCGTCTGCCTGAGCACTTACTAAGGTTGCAGCCGCCATACCAGCGTCTGTAAGAGACTTGGTTCTTTGTAAATCCTGAATCATCTTAAGATCCTCTGGTGGGATATTAAGAGGACTGATATTGAAGGAAACGATACGCATACCACGGATCTGTCCCCACTTCTCATCTAATTCTTTATTCATCGCGTCTAACAATTCATCCTGATGAATGTTAACTTCATCGTATCGAATTCCAAGAGCGGAAATCTGACCAAGAGCAGGTGTCAAAGCAGTGATGATCTCAGCCTTTAACATCTGATCTAATTTGTCTCTTGTATAATCATCTGAAACATTAGAGCATACATTAGTGTAGAAAAGAATTGGGTCAAAAATCTGGTAAGAATACATACCATTACAGCTAATCATAGTGTTAAGACTTAATCCAATCTCTTTATCTACTGCACGAAATGGAATCTTGTTAGGAGTTCCATACTTGTTGTTCATAATTTCCTTGGTGTTGAAGTAATAAACTCTCTGGTCCTTACCTGTCTGACCACCAAATGAGAAACGTCTACCAACAGTTGCAAAAGTCTTCTTGATATTGTCTCCTAAATCCTTAGTTGTAAGTAAGCTTGGTTCTGTTGAAGTATCATATAAGAACTGTCCTGCTTTAGCAGAGAATTCTACTACCTGACCATCCTCTACGATAATCATACACTGACCTTCGTTAACGGCAATAACGGAGCCGTTAGAAATGATATTGTCATGACCTTCGTTCTTTGTTCCAAATGCACCCTGTGTGCGTTTGCGTCCTCTTGTAACAAGGACATTCTCTGGTAATGAGTCACAATAGAAGTACTCCTTCCACTGGTCTGCTGCAACGCCCTTAATTGCGCCACCGATTGCTTCAATTAATCCCATAACATTCTCCTTTATATATTTTTTTGTTGCACATGTTGCAACATGCATCTTGTTACAAGACTTGCTGTGAAGTCTTGATTAACTACATATCTATAAGTGCAATGCGCCAGATTGTGTTAATTATGTATATGATGTAAAAAACAAATCTTGCACACAAACTAATTATACATTTTTTGTCGGAAAAAGTCTATCAATATTCGAAATTGCAAGCTTGAATTTGCGAGAAAATCGTGTGAAGTTTTTCTTAAGGGGAAAATGCTAAATGGAGTTTCGGATATTCGCAACTTCTAGTTGCGGTTGTGGTTTGTTTTACAAGGAAAAATGACGGCGTTTGCGGCTACATTTTTTGTTAATATAGCTTGATTCTTCATTGACAATCATTACCCGGTGAAATAAAATTTTAAATAGAGAAATTTGGAAAAATATATATAGATTTTGTGATGTTTAAATGGGAGGAGAGAAACAAATGATAGAATCTAAAATCAAAAGATTATTCGCTGGTGGAATTGTGGCAACAATGATGATTTCTTTGTTGTCTGGAGTACCAGCTTCCGCGGCAGGCTATGCTGAACAGGAATATTTTATGCAGGTGACAGATGAGCATGAATATACCAATGCAAATTATGCCAATGAAGGAATTGCGAAGGAGGAGTCAGAAAGCGCAACAGCAGATAAGAAAAATCTTGCAGATGTGAATACCGAAGATACAGCTATCCTTACAGGAGAAGCAGCGTCCGCTGCAACT
>JAGAQX010000203.1 GCA_017622535.1 Lachnospiraceae bacterium
CGACACAATTAGGTCTTGTTGATACATATTCATGGGAATACGATGAGCACTATGCATGGTGTACAACATATATGGATCCACCTGTTCGGTATATGGGAGAATGGATTGACTATGCTTCTATGGATATGACGGCTAATGAGTTTAAGGTCTGGCTAGGCTGTATCAATGACGTTTTTGCCTTTTCCAATATAAGTAATTATGTATCCCATACTGTTTGCTATGTGGTGATTGGTTTAATACTTACTGGTTTAGTTCTATGGCTGACTGATAAAAAGGAATTGTCAAAAGAAGGATTTTACTTCGATTTTGGACGATATCTCATCAGTGGAATGGTTGCCTTTACAGTATTATGCATGATTACAGAATGGTATGGAAAAGTTTGGATGATTCTATTCAATATTATGGCATGTGTTGTTATATTTTTCTTAATGTTGTATTTGTTAGATTCGAATCGTTCGAAATGGTTT
This sequence comes from Lachnospiraceae bacterium, assembly GCA_017622535.1. Classification (GTDB taxonomy): domain Bacteria; phylum Bacillota; class Clostridia; order Lachnospirales; family Lachnospiraceae; genus CAG-590. The sequence goes on from JAGAQX010000203.1 coordinate 468, forward strand.
TCAAGTCATAAGCTAGTTCGTAAAAATGAACCAATAACAAGATAAAAAGCTAGCGTAAAGTTTTTGTAGGGAAATAAAATAGAGAAGAGGATACCAACTTGTGTTAAAGTATAAGTGATCAAACAAATACAACACGAAAGAAGGTATCCTCCATGAAAAATAGTATACTACATTTTAGCGAAGAAGGAATCAAAAATTTAGAAAAAGCAGAAGAAATATTTGCAAATTATCCAGATGATATTGCAGGGTATATTGAGGCTGTGAGAAGTGAGGTTGTTCAGCTTGGCTTGGAAATTATTAAAGAAACTTTAGAGAACTTTGATGAAATGTTTCGAGCAAGTCAGATGAGAAAAGAAAAATGGGAGATTGTAAGAAGAGACGAAAAACAATTAATTACATCTCTTGGAACGGTATGTTTTTCAAAAACGTTGTTTCGAAATAAGCAGAGCAGACAGTCGAAGTATCTTTTGGATGATTTTCTACATTTAGACTCACACCAAAGAATGACAGAAGATGCAGTTGCACAGTTGTTAAGAGAGGCAGTAGATACATCTTATAGAAGAGGTGGAGAAGCTGTTAGCCTGACCGATTCTGTGAGCAAAGAAACGGTTAAAGATGTGCTTCATGAGTTGAAGTTTCCACGCGTGGAAAAACCAGCTCAAAAGAAACAGGTAGAATATCTTTATATTGATGCGGACGAAGACCATGTATCTTTGCAGTTTCAAAATAAGAAGGGTGATCTTGAAAAAGATTCCAGAGGGTATAAAAGGAACTGTATCATGACGAAGTTGGTATATATTTACGAAGGTGTTGAGAAAGATGCGCCTCACAGTAAGCGCTATCATTTGGTGAATCCGTACTATTTTTGTGGCACTTATGAAGGAAAAGATAATGAAACCTTATGGAATCAGGTATATCAGTATATAGAAGATAATTATGAGATAGATAAGATTAAAAAGATTTTTTTGAACGCAGATGGTGGTGCCTGGATAAAGGCAGGAAAAAACAAGATTAAAGGAATTACTTATGTACTGGATGAATTTCATATGAGAAAGTATTTAACGAAAATGACAAGCCATATGTTAGATAGTGCAGATGAAGTGCGCTCTATTCTATGTAACACCATTATGCATGGTAGCAAAGAGGATTTTCGTGAAGGTGTAAATGTAATAGCTGGTTATGAGACAACGGAATCTGGTCGGCGAAGAGTGCTAGAAGCAGGGGAATATTTTCTGTCAAATTGGACTGCAGCAAAAATAAGATTAACCAATCGAGATATAGTAAAAGGTTGCAGTGCGGAAGGTCATGTAAGCCATGTATTGTCTGCGAGAATGAGTTCCCGTCCGATAGGATGGAGTCGAACAGGTGCAGATAAAATGGCACAATTAAGAGCCTATGAATGGAATCACGGAGATATGCTTGCATTAGCTAAATATCAACGTAAAGAGGAAAAGATCGTAGAGAAGAAAGAAAAGCCAATATTAGGGTATCGCGAGGCGATGAAAGATTTGCGTATAAGACATAGTGAAACAGAGAAATATGCAGAGGTAATGCGTTGCAGTATCAGTGAACAAACAAGAAAACATATCAATACAGGATTATATAGTTATATTTGGCGATTGCTATAAGGATTAATTCGTAGTAAGATAATGGTGCTAAAGTTCTAATATTTTAACGTCGTTGGCTTATTCTGCCTATTTAAATCCTACAGTAAATTTACGCTATCAGATAAAAACAAACAGTAGAAAAAGACGGTCATTTATTGTATAATAAACGGGTGTGGCGAAAGTGCCATGCCCGTTTTGTGATTTAATAGAGAATGATGATGTGTATCATTCAATGGAATGCGAAAGCGAATACAATATGAGGGAAAAAGATAATTCTATATTACATAAAGAGAAGGAGAAGGTTCTGTGAGAAATCTAGAAACAAATGTTAAGAGATTGAGAAGACAGGTGTTCACTGAGGTTGCCAATGTAGCTTACAACTCAGAGAACATTAATGATGATATTGAGGCAATTCCGTATAAGATTACGCCGGGTGATACTCCACAGTATCGAGAGAGTATCTATCGTGAGCGTGCAATTGCTAGAGAGAGAATTCGTCTAGCTATGGGTATGTCCTTGCGTCCAGAGGATAAGCCAGTTCATTTAACCCATGGTATCGAGGAAAGTAATATTGATGAGAAGTATTATGAACCACCACTCATGCAGGTAATTCCTGCAGCGTGTAACGCTTGTGAGCATAATGTATATGAGGTGAGTAATCAGTGTAAAGGCTGTGTGGCACATCCTTGTATGGAGGTTTGCCCTGTTGGTGCCATCCGTATGGAAAATGGCAAATCCGTAATCGATAAAGCGGTTTGTATCAAGTGCGGCAAGTGTAAGGCAAATTGTCCTTATGATGCCATTTCTCACAAACGCCGTCCATGTGCAGATGCCTGTGGCGCCAATGCGATTATTAGTGATGATTTAGGCCGTGCAAAGATCGATCAGAATAAATGTGTATCCTGTGGTCAGTGTATGGTAAGCTGTCCATTCGGAGCAATTGCAGATAAGTCTCAGATATTCCAGTTGATTCGCGCATTGCGTTCTGGCAGAGAGATTTATGCAGAGATTGCACCAGCATTTGTTGGTCAGTTTGGTGAGCATGCGACACCAGATAAAATAAAAGCTGCTTTGATTAAACTGGGTTTTAAGGATGTGTACGAGGTTGCAATTGGAGCAGATATGGGATGCGTAGAAGAAGCAAAGCATTATGTTGAAGAAGTAGCTACTGGTAAAGTTCCATTTTTGTTAACTTCTTGTTGTCCATCTTGGGCAATGCTTTCGAAGAAGCATTTTCCAGAGACCATCGATAAAATATCAAATGCATTAACTCCAATGGTAGCAACAGCAAGACTAATTAAGAAAGAGCATCCGGATGCGTCTGTCGTTTTTATTGGACCTTGTGCTGCTAAGAAGCTTGAGGCAATGAGAAGAACAGTGCGAAGCGATGTGGATTTTGTTATTACCTTTGAAGAATTAGATGCAATGTTTGTTGCAAGAGATATTGAATTTGATGATTTCCGTGTGGGTGTTCCGATGGAGGATGCAACAGGCGCAGGCCGTGGTTATGCTGTGGCAGGCGGAGTGGCAAAGGCAGTAGAGGCATGTATCCACGAGTATTATCCAGGAACCGAGGTTAATATCGAGCACGCGGAAGGACTAGACGAATGTCGTAAGATGTTAATGCTTGCAAAAGCAGGTAAGAAGAATGGATGTCTAATTGAAGGTATGGCATGTCCTGGAGGCTGTATTGCCGGAGCAGGAACGAATATTCCGATTAATAAGGCAACGGTTCAGGTTCGCAATTTTGTGAATTCTACAAAGAAAGCCTTACCGGAGCAGGAGATATTAAAGGATTATCATCCGGAAGAGTAAATTTATGTAATTTGTATTGGTAAATGTATTAGGTAACAATTCGGTTAGAGAAGTTTGAGTTACCCATAAAATTCATTATTGTATAGGGGAGAGTTTCGCCGGCGAAACTCTCTTTTGACATAATATGTGAAATGGAGAGATGAATATGTATAATACAATGTTGGCATTAGCGCAAACAGGAGACAATTCAAAACCATGGTTGATTGCTATATGTATGATTGTTTCTATCGTAATGGTAGTAGCGCTTTTTATCATTGGTCAGAAGGACAAATCCGAAGATGACGATTTGGATGATATGGAAGATTAATAGTGTGATAGTGTACAAGGAGTAATCGGATGGAAAACTTTATATATAGTATTAACGCAACCATGCCGGTCTTTCTTGTGATGATACTTGGCTGGTGGCTAAAGAAAATTCATTTTTTAACAGATGACTTTGTTACAGTAGCAGATAAGCTGGTATTCAAGGTTGCCTTGCCGGTGTTAGTGTTTCGGGATATAGCGGCGGCAGATTTATCCAAGGATTTTGAGTGGAAGTTTGTTCTATTTTGCTTTTTTGGCACTTGTGTATTTTTTGGCGTAACTTGGTTGTTTGCAGAATTGCTTATTAAGGATAAGAGTCTAATTGGCAGCTTTGTGCAGGGAGCTTTTCGTGGAAGTGCAGCGATTCTTGGAATCGCATTTGCGGAGAATATATATGGTAGCTCGGGATTGGTACCAATGATGATTGTAGCATCCATTCCGCTTTTTAACATTTTTTCCGTGATTGTGCTAATGAGAAGTGCCAATGCTGGAGAAACGAATCAGCGTGCGGTTGTCAAGAAAACCCTGAAAGGGATTGTGACGAATCCGATTATTATTGGCATATTTGCAGGTATTCCTTTTGCGTTGCTTAAAGTGGAATTTCCGGTGATTGTCGCAAAGGCGATGAATAGTGTGGCGGGTTTATCAACACCGTTAGCACTAATTGCTATTGGTGCAGGTTTTTCTACTGGTAAAGCATTAGAGAAATGGAAACTAACAGTAGTTGCCTCTATTATTAAGCTGGTGGTGATACCAGGTATATTTCTTCCACTAGCTGTATGGATGGGATTTCGCAATGAGGAGTTGGTTGCATTGCTGATATTAACCGGTGCACCTACGACTGTGAGTTCCTATATTATGGCGAAGAATATGGGGAATGATGGTGTGTTGGCGTCAGGAATTGTTGTCATGACAACCTTATTGTCCTCTGTGACATTGACCTTTATTATATTTGTGTTAAAGAATTTTGCATATATATAGAATGCGTGCTTAATATATTTAAGTACGCATATTTCTTTTGTTTATAATGGATTGTATTAGCAAAACTAATGGTTAGTATGAGTTGTACGACGAAGTACGTAATATTACAAAGCGAAAATAAATTTAAAATAAATATTGTAAAGTTTTACCATGCAAAAACTTGAATTTATTAAAAGGACGAAGAGACACCTTTAAAATATTTAGTAGAATGGTGTTTTCACTTTAGAAATACTTTGTTTTGAATGAAAAAAATGAAGTGAAAAGCGGATTTGGGTTTGACACAAATTGGAAAATCTCATAAAATAAGCGAAATGAAAGAGAGGTAAAGA
>JAGAQX010000204.1 GCA_017622535.1 Lachnospiraceae bacterium
CTCTTTTTCTATACAATTGTTGTGTTCCAGAGTGTTCCCAAACTTACTACTCATCTGAAATGCGCTTTCAGTCGGTGACGCATTCTCCCTGTCAGACTTTCCACAAAAGCCGAGTCTCCGTTACAAATAATAGCAAAACAGTTTTTATTTGTCAATCAGAAATTATATCGAATCTGCTCTTTGTCATAGTATTTCTCTTTATTGATATTATATTCACACAAATTAGATTAGTTTCTCTTCCCATTCCTTCTCTCGGAAACCAGTAAGCACAAAGTCTTCACCCACAACCAATGGGCGCTTTACCAACATGCCGTTTGTGGCTAATAACTTCAACTGCTCCTCTTCGCTCATGGTAGGTAGCTTGTCTTTTAATCCCATATCCTTATATAACAAACCACTCGTATTGAAAAACTTCTTAAGAGGCAATCCACTCTTTTCATACCACTCCTTCAGTTCTTCATAGGTAGGATTCTCCTCTACAATTGGGCGCTCCGTAAACTCTATATTTCTCTCTTCTAACCACTTTAATGCCTTAATGCATGTACTACATTTTCTGTATACTAGAACTAACATATCTTTTACTCCAATCCATATATTATTTTCCGGTCATCTTTCTCAGATAACTATTTTTTAATTCATTTTCATCTTCTAATCTCTGAATCTTGTTCTCTAACTGTATCATGTAATCCCTGCAGAGCTTCACACCACCGCGAACAACCACATCTTCATGTAGTTCCATATCTTGAAGCCATTGTTCTAACGACCGTTTGCAGATATCATTGTATGTGTGATCATCTTGTATGAACATATTCCTCTCCTACTTCTTCAAATACTTTTTCAATACAGCTTCTAATTTCTCTGTTTCAATCGGTTTTGACAGATAATCTACAAAACCTTCCTGCATGTATTGTTCTTTCATACCTGCTATTACATTCGCAGTAAGAACAACAACCGGTGTGTCATGATTCGGATTCTTCTCATCATCACAAATCAAATGTAATGTCTGAATTCCATCCGGTTCCGGCATCATATGATCCATTAGAATCAAATCATATTTCTTATCCTTTGTTAATTCCAAACATTCTGTACCACTAGCAGCAGTATCTAACTGTGCCCCTGTTCGCTTTAACAACGCTTTTACTACCGCCAAATTCATCTTGGTATCATCTACCGCAAGAATTTTACAATCCGGAATATAAAGACCCTCTTTTTGTGCTTTTTCTTCATCTACCTTATTGCGTCTTCCGCTATCTAATGTTCCCATCGGTTTTTCATCAACAATCTGCTGCGGAATACGTACTGTAAAACAACTTCCCTTTCCATATTCACTGTCAACATGAATATGACCATTCATAATCGTTACTAATCGCTCTGTAATATTCAGTCCGAGTCCTGTTCCTTCTACGTAACGATTCTTATCTAATTCAAAGCGTGCAAAGCTGGCAAATAAGGTATCCATATCTTCTTGCTTAATTCCAATACCTGTATCTTCAACCGATAGCACCAATGTAAATCCATTCTCATCCTGTTCACCTTTTGCTGTAAATGATACACTACCCTCTTTCGTATACTTCACTGCATTTGACAACAGATTATTCATAATCTGATGAATCCGGATATCATCTCCACGAAGCATCGCCGGCAGATTCTCATCCACATGAACATGTAATTTCAATGGTTTTTGCTCCATACGAATCTTCGTACTTAACACAATATCATTCAACAAATCTGCAAGATAATAATCCTGTTCTACAATCTGTAATTTGCCAGCTTCAATCTTAGAAAAATCTAATACATCATTAATAAGTCCAAGCAGCAAATGGCTGGCACTCTTAATGTTATTCGCATACTCTTTGATCTCATCATTTTGATTCTCACGAAGTATCATTTCATTCATTCCGATTACTGTATTAATCGGTGTACGAATCTCATGAGACATATTGGCAAGAAACTGTGCTTTTGATGCACTAGCTTCAAGTGCAACCTGTTTCTCTTTCTCAATGTTAAATGTATCTCTAATTGTCTTCAATGCCGCCGTAAATAGAAGAACAACCAAACCGATACAAAGTGAGATGCCGTTAAGCTTTGCCGAAACTACATAAGATAATGCGATTTCAAGTACTCCTGCTACCATAATTGCAGCAAAACCGATAGCAACTTCTCTATAATCCTTCACATATCCTTTTATGATATCTCTTGTAATCGTTACTGCCATCGTAAGAATAAGTGCAATAATGATAATATGGGAAGATGTCATTGTTTCAAAAAAGTCTTTGATATTCATTACTTGCAAGATTACAATTGCAACAAAATTAATTGCAACACATGATCCGATAATTGTATATGCTTTTTCATATCGACGCTCCTGTATGCAATTAAGATATGTAGCCAGCGGATACGGCAACAGTGCAATCAATAAAAATCCCATCAACATGGCAATGGTGCTGTTTGGAAACAGAAATTGACGTATCTTAGATTCAACTAATAGCCAAGAAGTTAACAATACAATCGTATTACCCAGATATGCCAACTCAGCTTCCCTTTTATAATAGTGCTGTACAAAAACACCGCCGAATGATACCAATATACCGATTAACCATATAAGTACTGCCACAATAGCAGACGGTGCATATGATTTGCAAAAATGTCCTACGATATCCATACGCTCGCCCTGATACATTTCACTAACATATCCGCTATAAGAAGAATCTGACATAAAATCAATCCGAAGTGTTTTTCCTGCATCTTCTTCATACAACTCAAAAAGCACATATGTCATTGTACTTGTCTTACCAAACGGTTGCGTCTCCAAAGTTGAATACGCCTTTCTTAACTCATCCCCAACATATATGTTAAGTTCCTGTTGCATACTTCTAACACAAATCCATGTATGATCCTGATTAGGTAATAGCGTTGTTTCAATTGTTACCCACTCAGCCTGCTCAGCTTTACAATTGCCCGGGACATCGATTGATGTTCTTGTTCCGTCCGGCAATACTTGCACCCAATCTGCTTCATAGATTGCGAACTTTCCATCATCTAATTGATTCTCTGCCGGCAGACAGAACTGACCCAGCAAAAAGAAGACAAAAGAGCCTATCATCATACATGATAGGCTTATCTGCAACATTTTGTTTCCCCACCTTTTATTCTTCATCCTAAGCACCTACTCTTCCTTTATCTGTGTGCTACTGTGCAACCTGAACGCGTAGCTTTCTTTCCCCAATATTTTCACTATCGCTCAATTATTATCCAACCATGTCAGATAATACTCTTATATTATACAATATTGAAATCTACATTGCAAAATAATTACAACAAAAGTTTCTGTCAAGTAATCGTTGGCACGATTCCTATCACATAAATAAATCTTGTTATTCGTCTGCCCTGATGGGCAGTCTTATTCATTAGCTGCGTAATCATCCTTTATCATGCATGAATGCTCTGTCAAGGGTGCGAAGCA